>NZ_JAVRIB010000006.1:0-212875 GCF_031846275.1 Spectribacter hydrogenoxidans | reverse complement strand
AACTCTACTTTTGAACTGTCCGCTTGACGGGGAAGCTTACGAAGCCACCGCCTTAGTTAACGTACTTCGGGGGCTTGCGGCTTTGACTCGTCCGGATGATCCAGCAAGATGAAAGCCCCGCGATTGGCGGTCGCGCTGCCGAGACCCGGCGAACTGATAATGGGGTGCGTAGGCCGATCCGCCCGCATCAACTACTGCTCATCGCAGATATGGCTGCGCACCCTCCTTACAGGCAACGCCACTATCAGTCCGGATGACGTTGTGCGCGCTATATCCCGAGCCACAACTACTCGGAGGCAGACGCTTATCGCTCATCACACGGTCGAGCCACTTTTTCGAGGCTTCGGGGGCGATTGCGGCTCGCCGGCTGTGCCCGTTCCTATACATATACCGCCCAAATCTCGAGCACCAATTGGCGGCTACCGCAGCTGCCCCAGTTGCGCCGAGGAAGATTTGCAGTGGTTCGGTTTCTCCTACTGGCGCAGACGGCACCAATTACCCGGAGTAACTGCCTGCACCACCCATGGCATCAGGCTGCTCTCTACAGACCTCAGTCCCTGGAATGACTTTCCGCCTTTACTAGCGCGGCCAGCATCGCCACCTCAATCCGCAGACGTAATCGAAATGCAATACGCGCGCATCGCTGAGGACCTAAGTGCTGTGCCCGAACGACCGCATCCCTTCATCGCGGCGATGCGCATTGCAAGGCGCGCGAGGCTCAATGGCTTTGAAATATCCCCCCAATCCGCAACAGACCCAGAACGGCGACTAAGTGCTCGCTGGTCTATCCGATCCGACGCAAGCGCCATTCTGATAATACTGGCGCGAATGAGTGATAAACGGACATGGGCATATTTAGACAAGGTGCTGTCGATGCCCTTTCGAAGGCACGCACTTCCTTACGTAATATTGATAGCACTATTGCTATCGGAAGATGCCGACGAAGCACTCCGCACGTTTACGACCATTGCGACGCGCGCAGAGGTATCAGCGGCGCGACTGCCACAAGCCGCCCCATGTCATGTACGAGCATACGAGCGGACTTGAATTCTCACCAACTCTCACAATTAGGAGCTTTTCTAGCCCGATTATTACTTATAATATATATAATAAATAATTATTCTAGACGTAATTCTTCTGCTCCCTCGCTTTTTTTATAATCTCTCTGTTCAGGGCCTCCACGCTCCGGTATCTTTTGGCAGAGCGTATGCGTTATTGACCACCTCGCATGCGCCTAGACTCGAGGCTCAACGCCATCGAGAGCTCGAAGAATATAACGTAGGAGCACGCCAGAATGACCAGCGGATAGCCATACCCAAGCGGGGTAAAAACGCAAAAGCCCATGGCCTTCGCAGGGGCCATGGGCTTTAGAGATGTTCCTTGTTCGCCCGGAACGTCTCCACCTTCTGATACTCGACGCTCAATGTCAAGAGCCGTCACGGGATTGTGTGCGCATCACCCCGCCACGGGCAGCGTTAACTGCCCAGTTACACCCGTCGACACTCAACAGCATTGAGGTCCATA
The DNA here is from genome assembly GCF_031846275.1 of Spectribacter hydrogenoxidans. NCBI lineage: Bacteria > Pseudomonadati > Pseudomonadota > Gammaproteobacteria > Salinisphaerales > Salinisphaeraceae > Spectribacter > Spectribacter hydrogenoxidans. Next base: position 211,351 of record NZ_JAVRIB010000006.1, on the reverse strand, counting down.
TATGGTCCACACGTATAGAAGCGCAGCCAAGCGCGTAGCCCTCTGGTACAAACGCCAACCTGCCAATCAACCCCGATGGGGATCGCAGTATCGGCCAGCGATTTTCGCGAACCGCCGCGAGGCCCCACGCATATCGCGACCATCCATCCTCTGTCCTCGCAATCGCCTAGGGCGAGAGATCCACCTGCTTTCCCTCGCTGAGCGATCCGCCTGTTTATTGGCGCTGTATCACCCACGGGTCTTTGATTTACATGAGCAGCGGCTACTTGACCCCGCCCCCACGCCGCATCCACTACATGGCCACCCGGCGCGCGGTCATGGATATATCTACCCCCGACTCACAGGCACATGGAACGCCGCCCAGCAACTCGGCTACCTGGAGTATCACCCGAAACTAACTTACGAGGCCCGCGACGGTACGTCGCGTCGCGCACCACACCCACTGGTGGGGGACCTGCTGCTCTTCATAGAAAGGCCTGGGGTTCCAGATTATTGCATCAACTGGAACATCAAATCTCAGCGTGCAAACTTCAAGCATCGCCCCACGCCCTACACCTCTTCGAGTCCCTATTCAGGCATTACTAAGACTGCTGCCCGAAACTGTATCGAGGCCGCTAACTACGCGTCGGCTGACATCCCAACGAAAGAGATTGCCGGTACCGATATTCCCCCTGTGCTGACGGCGAATTTGACCGACGGATTTGTCGCCGCCTGCGAAATTTCTTTGCCATCGGAAATCCAAGAGAAAGTCATTAGGCGTCTACGCGCCGCTATCGGGACTATGCAGACGCCTTTAGATATCTGGTCGGAATTTAGCCTGACACTAGGACTCACCCATTATCAATTTCGAACCGCAATGTATACGGGAGTTTGGCGGCGCCAGCTCCGCCTCGAACTAACGGAGCGCATTCTATTTGATCGCCCGATGATTGCCGAAAGAACCGACATTCTGGACATCTACGCATCTTGGTTCCGAGGGCCTGACGCGTGAATATCGGTACTCAGCTTGTTGCGCCGCACGGCCACGGGCCGCTTGCAGTCAACCAAACATATTATTTGCTAAGCCACCAATCCAGCCGCGCCCGGGTGCTACTGGCTTGGCTTGTCACCAGGAACGTTTCACGCAAAGTCCGCGGTGCGCCGGGTCTCGCCTACATAATGTCGGTAGATCAGGATATGTTCGAATCCGGACTACTCAGCGAACGAATCAGTGTCCGAACACACCAGCTCGAAGCACCGCCATGGCTGCTTGAGGGTGGCGCGAGATCATTTCAGGTCCGTACCCAGCAACTGACAGACCACGATCGTCGCTGCATACATCAGAGACTAATACAGATTCAGCCTGCCATCGACGATTCCACTCACATACTGAACGCCGATGACCCTACAAAAGTTCTGCTTGACCTAGCAGGGCAGGCCCGTACTAACGGTCAGAGATACATCTTACATTTTGTGACTTACCTAGTTTTCGGTTGCAACCAAATGGCATTGCTCCCTACCACGCATCGTATCGGCCGGTGGGAACGAGAGCATTGCAAGACGGATACACCATTAGGCCGCCGAGCCAAATTGACAGGGAGAGTTGTAGCCCCACGACTTACTGCGGGCGATAAACAGCTAATCCGTGATAGCTATAAACGTCACCGCCAGCTCGGGAAAAGCTTAAAAAGCATATATGAGGACGCGCTCAAACTTACCTGGGGATGCAAGCCCACCAAGAACAGCGAGGGGTTTTTTTTCTATTACCATCCACAGGGCCGCCCTTATCCTACTTTTCGGCAATACCAGTACGAATTATTCAAAGGCATCGGCAGCGAACAGATCCGCATCGATAAACGTGGCAAAGAGTATGTACGCAATAAAACCGCCGCATCACGCGGCCGGTTTACCGAGCACACCGCTAATCTCATGGAGCGTGTTGAAGCAGACGGCGATTGGAGCAGTGCACATCCCATAGGACTCGACAAATCGCCGCTACCGCGCATCGTAACGGTGCGGCTAATTGACAGCCTGAGCGGCTGCCATATCGGCGTCGGATTCTCTGAGGGCGCCGAACGCGCTGAAGCCTACCGTAGCGCAGAATTCGCCGCCGCGATTGGACTGCGGCGCTACTCGGGGCTCTTCGGTTTAGACCCAGGGGAATTCGAGACCCCGAGTCCAGGCCTGATCCAGGTCAGCATCACCGATCGCGGCTCGGGCGCCACTCAGCAAGTGGGTGACCCCGCCCCCATTCGAGAATTGGCAACCGCTTATTCTGGCCAAAGCAAGTCACTCGTTGAGTCCCACCATCCACGTACGTCGCAAGATCGGGAGGCTCCATCTCACATGGTCAGCAACCTGGGGCCGGTACAGATGGCGGCGCAGGAGGTGATGCGAGCTATCGCCCATAATTATGAGAGCGATGCGTCAGGCCGGATGACACCTGAAATGTTAGCCGCGAATGTTGCCGCAACACCGATCTCCATTTGGCATTATATGGAAACTCGTGGTCGTACCGCCGCTGGACGGATCTCATTCGAGGCGGCCGTGCGGCGGTTCCTGCAGCGGAAGAACTTTTCTATCACTCGCCGGGGGGTCACCCTTGAGCATTTTCGGTTTGGCTCGCCGGACTTCGACGTACAAAAACACCTGCGGCGAGATGGTGTGGCATCCGTCACGGGGTACATTTTACCCATGTGCGTGCGGCATGTATGGGTCGAATCGACAGTGGGACTGATCCAACTCGACGCGCAATTGCCGTTCGCAGACAGTGATAGTCAACTCTACCTTTCCCTGACCGAACTACAGCACCATGCTGAGAGGACGAGGGCAAGCCAAACGGCACAACGCGACCAGCGTCAAGCGGCGCGCGCCTACGCTAAACAACATTTTCTTGAACAGACCGGAAATGAATTTGACCGATCATCACGACGAGCGGGGGCGGCTCGGCTTGGCAACCATCGATCCAAAACAAGGGCCGATGGAGATTTTTCGTGAGCAGTTGCGGCGACTCCGATAATCCATGGGTTGAGCATCTTACGTACTGCGACACACGAAAGTACCTTTACGAACGCGCCACTGTTATTCCGAAGCCTCTACGCGACCTAACCAAATCTCCCGCTGACGTTGCTATAGCCCAGCTAGAGCGTGCGTTCGAGCAGAGTTTCTATGCTTCGGAACAAGCCGTTAGTCTTCTTGAAACAATTCTGGCGATGGTCCGGCGTGGTGCCGCTACTCGATATACAAACAAGCAAGAATTTATCCGCGCCCTCTATAGCGGAGAACCGCCAAAAGGTTCAGCGGAGCCGTTATGCCTTACGGGTTTGGCTGGGACCGGCAAAAGCAAACTGCTGGCAGCATGCGGCAGGATTCTGCCGCCGCAATCCGACATAGAGGTCGATGATCATCACTCGCCCTTCCCATTCCAGAACGCCTGGCATCTGCTGATTTCCGCAAGTCCCACACTGAAATCAATCCTCACTGAGCTCGCGAGACAGTCAGGCCAAGCGAACCTCGCGCCTCGCACCGCCGAACGCCTTCAACATTTCATCGAGCGGGCTGCTTATCGTAACGGCGTGCTGTTGCTCACGGTCGATGAGTTTCAGTATCTAAGCCATAGCGCCAACGCGAATACCTTATCCACAAAGTTTCTATTAGCGCTAAGAGGAATAGGATGCCCGCTTGTATACGCGGCAAACTACAGCCTGGTTCGGCAACTTCAGAAACGCAATCAAGAAGACCGACAGCGTCTGCTAAATCACGTGTACCTATTGGAGCGAGAGGACATTGACTCGGCTGACTGGCAAGGCCTCATCGAGAGCTATTGTGCAATCGCTCCAGAGGTATTTCGCATCGATGCCGCCCGGGATGCCAGCGATCTCTGGCATCTAAGTGGTGGTCTACCTCGCATGTTGCGGCGTTTGATGATCACTGCCTATCAAAAAGCACGCAGCCATGACCAATCGGCAGTCAAGCTGCACGACATCAAGGAAGCCTTTAAGAGCAACTCTTTCTCAGTCATGCGTGAAGATATCCAACTCTTGGCAGGGCAGGCTATCGACGGCCAAGATATTACTCGGCATCCGGACCTGAATCCGCCAATCAAGTCAGCACAAAAAACACCGCCTAACGCGAGGGCGGCAACAATTGACAACGAGAATCAAAAAAATGCCGAAGCGGTGCAAATGTCATCCCTGACAGTCGCCGAAAGAAAAGCAGTTGAGCAATCCCGAAAAGCACCGAAGAAGTCACTTAGGCGCCAGGAAAGTGATGACGACTTACTGAATAATTTACGGGAATTTAAGGCACGTCAATAGCATAGGGATAACTGGACGGCACTTCAGATGCCCGGCTAACGATTCTCGGCCGCCTCATGTTTGAAACCGTCAATCTCAATGCGAGATATTGCGGTTGGCGGCAGCCGCGGAGGGGCGCGGGTCTTTTGTTCGGCATGCGCCGCGAATTTTGCGCAGCGAGCATGGCCATATATAGAGTGGCGCGTCTACTATTGCACAATAATTATCGACAGGCTTTAAACGAGCCATATTTCGGGTCGTCTTTTTTTTAATATCAAACTCTTATTGAAGATTTATTCGGACAGACTATATTGTCTATCGACGGACATTATTGTCTAACTACAACACATCGGGAAATCAGCTAGCGTCATTCCACCGTTACCGATTTCGCCAGATTACGGGGCTGGTCGACGTCGGTGCCCCGGGCAACTGCGACGTGATAGGCCAGCAGCTGTAACGGCACCGTGTAAACAAGCGGCGCCTGCAGGGCCTCGATATGTTCAGGCATGGTCACCACCTCGATGCCCGGCTCAGAGCGGATGCCGGTGTCAGGATCGGCCAGCACGAAAAGCTGCCCACCGCGGGCCCGGACCTCCTGCAGGTTGGACTTGAGCTTTTCGATCAGCCGGTTGTTGGGCGCCACCGCCACCACCGGCATGTCCGCGTCCACCAACGCCAGCGGACCGTGCTTGAGCTCGCCGGCTGGGTAGGCCTCGGCGTGGATATAGGAAATTTCCTTGAGCTTGAGAGCGCCTTCCAGCGCCACCGGAAAGCTGGGCCCGCGCCCGAGGAACAGCGCATGATGCTTGTCGGCGAACCACTCGGCCCATTTGATCATGGCCGATTCCAGCTGCAGGGTCTTTTCCACCTGCGCCGGCACATGCAGCAGCTGGCGGGCGTAGAGCTTCTCCATGCGCGCATCCAGCCGGTTGTGGCGGGCAACGAGCATGCCGAACAGCCCCAGTGCCGCCAGTTGGGTGGTGAAGGCCTTGGTCGAAGCCACGCCGATCTCGGGCCCCGCCCGGGTCATCAGGACCAGGTCGGATTCGCGCACCAGCGAGGATTCCGGCACGTTGCAGATCGCGGCCGTGGCGACGTAACCGCTGCCGCGGGCAAACCGCAAGGCGGCTAAGGTATCGGCGGTTTCACCGGACTGGGAGATCGCCAGGAACAGCGTCCCCGGCGGTACCACCGGGTCACGATAGCGGTACTCGCTGGCCACCTCCACGGTGCAGGGCACGCCGCCGCCCTGCTCCAGGTAGTAACGTGCCACCAGACCGGCGTGGTAGCTGGTCCCGCAGGCCACGATATGTACCCCGCGCACCTGCGGCAGCAGTTCGGCGGCATCGGGACCGAGCACGGCCTCCAGCGGGCGGCCGTGGGCGAAGCGTTCTGACAGCGTGTCGCCCAGTGCCTTGGGCTGTTCGAAGATCTCCTTGAGCATGTAGTGGCGGTACCCACCCTTGTCTGCGGCGTCCGCAGACAGCGAAGACTCCACCACCGGACGCGTCACGGTTGTGCCCTGAAGATCGATCACCTCGGCCGAGTCCGCAGTCAGGTCGACCAGATCGCCCTCTTCGAGAAACACGAAATGCCGCGTCACCGGCAGCAGGGCGGCAGCATCGGAAGCCACGAAATGTTCCCCGTTGCCGACGCCTAGTACCAGCGGCGAGCCACGGCGGGCAGCGACCAGGCGAGTCGGCTCGTCCGGAGTCACCGCGACGATGGCGTAGGCACCATCGAGTTCACCCAGCGATGTGCGCACCGCCTCGCGCAGACCCAGACCGGTCTGTAGATGGCTATCGATGAGATGGGCAATCACCTCGGTATCGGTCTGCGAGTGGAACCCGTAGCCCTTGCCCTCGAGGACCTCGCGCAGGCTTTCGTAGTTCTCGATGATGCCGTTGTGCACCACCGCCACGTTGTCACCGGATCGTTGCGGGTGAGCGTTGGCCTCGGACACCCCGCCGTGGGTGGCCCAACGCGTATGGGCCGCGCCGACCTGGCCGGCGAATGGCTCGGCATCGAGCCGATCAGCCAGGGCCGCCACCTTGCCAACCGCCCGGGCACTCACCAGCCGGGAATGCTCGTCGATCACGGCCAGTCCGGCAGAGTCGTAACCACGGTACTCTAGACGCCGAAGCCCCTCGATCAGGACAGGAACGACATCGCGACGAGCGGCCGCGCCGACTATGCCGCACATATTGCGATCACCCCGCTATTGGCACCCAACGGCAGCTGCTGCCTCAGCAGCAATCCGAAACCTGAAACACGAAACACGAAACTAACCTTTCTCGGGTCGCTTCCAGCCCGGCACCGTTACCTGCCGGGCTCGGGAAACAGTAAGCTTTCCAGCCGGCGCATCCTTGGTAATGGTTGACCCGGCGCCAATGGTCGCACCCGCGGCCACTTCCACCGGCGCCACCAGCTGGCAATCGGAGCCGATGAAGGCGCCGTCGCCGATCACCGTGCGGTGCTTGGCGGCGCCATCGTAGTTGCAGGTAATCACCCCGGCACCCACGTTTACGTCAATGCCCAGATCCGCATCGCCGACATAGCTGAGATGGTTGATCTTGCTCCCGGCACCCACTCGGACATTCTTGGTCTCGACGAAATTGCCCACCCTGGCCCGCTCGGCCAGTTCGGTATCCGGGCGCAGGCGGGCGAACGGCCCGATCTGGCAGCGCTTGCCGACCCGGGCGTGTTCGATCACCGAATGCGAGTGGACGGTGCAGCCATCGCCAATCCGGCTGTTGCGGATGGTGGTGTAGGGGCCGATGTGAACGCCTTCGCCCAGCACCACGTCGCCTTCGATCACCACGTCGATGTCGATCACGCAGTCCCGGCCGGCGGTCAGATGACCGCGCAAGTCGAAGCGCTGTGGATCTCGCAGCGTCACGCCCTGGGCCATCACGGCCGCCGCCTGGCGCCGCTGCAGAAGCCGTTCGGCCAGGGCCAGATCCTGCCGGTCGTTGATGCCCTGGACTTCCTCGGCGGAGCCGCCCTGGCCAGCCACGATGCGGACATCGTCCGCCGCCGCCAGCGCCACGATGTCGGTGAGGTAATACTCACCCTGGGTGTTCTGATCATTGATCCGGGCCAGCCAGTCCCGCAATCGGGCGGCCGGGGCGCACAACAGACCGGTGTTGATTTCCCGGATATGACGCTGATCGGCCGTGGCGTCCCGGTGTTCCACGATGCCGACCACGCGATTACCGTCGTCCCGGATGATGCGGCCGTAGCCGGTCGGGTCATCCAGGATCACGGTGAGCAGGGATAGTGCATCGGCACCCCCGGCCTCGGTCAGGGTCTGCAGAGTCTCGGCACGGATCAGGGGCACATCGCCGTACAGGACGAGCACGCGCGCGTCGTCGGGAATGTCGCCAATTGCCCGGGCCACGGCGTGACCGGTGCCCAGTTGCTCGGCCTGGTGCACCCAGGCTACATCCAGATAGCCCAGTGCGGACTGCACCTGCTCGGCGCCATGTCCATAGACCACGTGGATGCGGGCCGGTGCAAGCTGTTGCGCGGTTTCCACCACATGCGTCAGCAGGGGGCGGTCGCCCAGAGGCTGCAGCACCTTGGGCAGCGCCGAACGCATGCGCGTCCCCTGGCCGGCAGCGAGAACCACGATGTGCAGGGCCATGGGCGGCGAACTCCGGGAGGTGGTGGACACCCCTATTCTGTCAAAACCGCGGGCAGTCTGCCCCGAGAGGCCGGGGCCGGATCACGTGTCGAACTTGCGGATCAACCGCGGGCGGTGCCCCGCAGCTGCTTGACCGCATGCAGCCGGGCCGCAGCTTCGGCTAGTTCCGCCTGGGCGCGGGCGAGATCAACCTTGTCATGCGCCTGCGACAGCGCTTCTTCGGCACGCCGCTTGGCCGCCTCCGCGGCGGCCTCGTCGATATCCTTGGCACGCTCGGCGGTGTCAGCCAGGACCGTCACCAGATGCGGCTGCACTTCGAGAATGCCGCCGGAGACGAAGTAGTGCGTGGTATTGCCTTCCTCGTCCTCGACCCGCACCGGGCCGGCCTTGAGACGCGTCAGCAACGGGGCATGGCGCGGCGCGATGCCGACCTCGCCCATCTCGGCCGGCGCATAGACCATACGGGCGCCGCCCGAATGGATCTGGCCTTCGGCGCTGACGATATCGACTTTCAGATTCGTGTTCTCTGCCACGGTATGTCCCGATGCTGGTACGTCGTACGTCGATGGAGCCGGGGGCGTCAGCCCGCGGCCGGGGCCGCCTAGGCGGCCTCCTTCTTGTTCATCTCCTCGCCCTTGGCGACGGCTTCGTCGATGGTGCCGACCATGTAGAAGGCCTGCTCGGGCAGATGATCATACTCGCCATCGACGATGCCGCGGAAACCGCGAATGGTCTCGGCCAGCGGCACGTACTTGCCTTCGGTACCGGTGAATACCTCGGCCACGAAGAACGGCTGCGACAGGTAGCGCTGGATCTTGCGAGCGCGGGACACAGCCAGCTTGTCCTCTTCCGACAGCTCGTCCATGCCCAGAATCGCGATGATGTCACGCAGTTCCTTGTAACGCTGCAGCGTCTGCTGCACCGCACGGGCGCAATCGTAGTGCTCGTTGCCGATCACGTTCGGGTCGAGCTGGCGCGAAGTCGAGTCGAGCGGATCCACCGCCGGGTAGATGCCCAGCTCGGCAATCGAGCGGGCCAGCACCACGGTGGCATCCAGATGCGCGAAGGTGGTGGCCGGCGAGGGGTCGGTGAGGTCGTCCGCCGGCACGTACACGGCCTGGATCGAGGTGATCGAACCGGTGGTCGTGGAGGTGATGCGCTCCTGCAGCAGGCCCATCTCCTCGGCCAGGGTCGGCTGGTAGCCCACCGCCGACGGCATGCGGCCCAGCAGTGCGGACACCTCGGTGCCGGCCAGGGTGTAACGGTAGATGTTGTCGATGAACAGCAGCACGTCGCGGCCTTCATCGCGGAAGAACTCGGCCATGGTCAGGCCGGTCAGGGCCACGCGCAGACGGTTGCCCGGCGGCTCGTTCATCTGGCCGTAGACCAGCGCCACCTTGTCCAGCACCTTCGACTCCTGCATCTCGTGGTAGAAGTCGTTGCCTTCACGGGTGCGCTCGCCCACGCCGGCGAACACCGAGTAGCCGGCGTGCTCGGCCGCGATGTTACGGATCAGCTCCATCATGTTGACGGTCTTGCCCACGCCGGCACCGCCGAACAGGCCGACCTTGCCGCCCTTCGCGAACGGGCACAGCAGGTCGATGACCTTGATGCCCGTTTCCAGCAGTTCCTGACCGCCGGCCTGCTCTTCGTAGGTCGGGGCAGTGCGGTGGATCGGAGACCGTTCGTCGGTGCCGATGGCACCCTGGTTGTCGATCGGCTCGCCCAGCACATCCATGATGCGGCCGAGCGTGGCCTGACCCACCGGCACCGAAATCGGCTTGCCGGTATTACGGGCCTCGGCGCCGCGCGCCAGACCGTCGGTGACGCCCATGGCAATGCAGCGGACAACGCCGTCGCCCATCTGCTGCTGGACTTCCAGCACCAGATTGCTGGCATCGATGATGATTGCGTCATGAATGCTGGGCAGCGAATCGCGGTCGAATTCCACGTCCACCACCGCACCGATGATCTGTACGACCTTTCCGGTCTTGCCGTCACTCATGTCTTATGTCCTCAGGCTTAAGAAGCGCTTCTCAACTCGTATTTCGGATTCCGGGCGGGTAATCAGGAGACCGCCGCGGCACCAGCCACGATCTCCGACAGTTCCTGCGTGATCGCGGCCTGGCGGGCCTTGTTGTACTGCAATTCCAGCTGGTCGATGATCTCGCCGGCGTTGTCGCTGGCGGACTTCATCGCCACCATCCGGGCGGCCATCTCGCAGGCCACGTTCTCGACCACGCCCTGGTAGACCTGCGCCTCCACATAGCGGGTGAGAATGTCGCCAAGCAGTTCGCTGGCCTCGGGCTCGTAGATGTAATCCCAGTAGTCCGGCAGTTCCTCGTCAGACACCGGTTCGATCGGCAGCAATTGCCGGCCTTCCGGCCGCTGGGTCATGGTGTTCACGAAGTCGTTGCTCTGGACGAAGATCCGGTCGATCTCGCCGTCGCGGTAGGCATCGAGCATGACCTTGATCGTGCCGAGCATGTCCTCCAGGTGCGGGTTGTCACCCAGGTTGGACGTTTCCGCCTCGATCGAGCCGATCCGCCGGAAGAAGCTGATCGCCTTGCGGCCGACCACCGCGATGTCCACCTCGACGCCCTTGTCCTGCCAGCCCCGCATCTGACCAAGCACGTGCCGGAACAGATTGATGTTCAGGCCGCCGCACAGACCGCGGTCGGTGGAAATCACGATGAAGCCCACCCGCTTGATCTCGCGCTCCGTCATGAACGGATGCTGATAGTCGGGGTTGGCACGCGCCAGATGCCCGATGGTGCGGCGAATCTTCTCGGCGTATGGCCGGGCGGCTTCCACCCTCTCCTGCGCCCGCCGCATCTTGGACGCGGCGACCATCTCCATTGCCTTGGTGATCTTCTGCGTGTTCTCGACGCTTCGGATCTTGCCCTTGACTTCCTTGGCACCTGCCATGGCTTATCCCTGCTTACCGGTGACTGGATTTACCACGTGTGGCTGCTCTTGAACGAGGTGACGGCAGCGTGCAGTTCGGACTGGATCTCGTCGGTGTAATCACCGGTCTCGTCGATCTTGTCGAGCAGGGCCTGCTGCTCCGACTGCATGTACGTGTGCAGCGCGGTTTCGAAATCCACCACCTTCTCGGTGACGACGTCCTCGAGGAAACCCTTCTCCGCGGCAAACAGCGACACCGCCATCAGCGACACCGAGTAAGGCTTGTACTGCGCCTGCTTCATCAGCTCGGTCACGCGCTCGCCATGCTCCAGCTGCTTGCGGGTCGCCTCGTCCAGATCGGAGGCGAACTGGGCGAAGGCCGCCAGCTCGCGGTACTGGGCGAGCGCCAGACGAATGCCGCCACCCAGCTTCTTGATGATCTTGGTCTGGGCTGAACCGCCCACACGCGACACCGACAGACCCGCGTTCACCGCCGGGCGGATGCCGGAGTTGAACATGTCGGTTTCCAGATAGATCTGGCCGTCGGTGATGGAAATCACGTTGGTGGGCACGAACGCCGACACGTCGCCGGCCTGGGTCTCGATGATCGGCAGCGCCGTCAGCGAACCGGTCTTGCCCTTGACCTTGCCCCCGGTGATCTCCTCGACGTAATCGGCGTTGATGCGCGCGGCGCGCTCCAGCAGCCGGGAATGCAGATAGAACACGTCGCCCGGGTAGGCCTCACGGCCCGGCGGGCGGCGCAGCAGCAGCGATACCTGACGATAGGCCACGGCCTGCTTGGACAGATCGTCGTAGATGATCAGGGCATCCTCGCCCTTGTCCCGGAAGTACTCACCCATGGCACAGCCGGAATAGGGTGCGATGTACTGCAGGGCCGGCGGAATCGAAGCACCGGCCGCCACCACGATGGTGTGGTCCATGGCGCCGTGTTCCTCGAGCTTGCGCACCACCTGGGCAATGGACGAATTCTTCTGCCCGATCGCCACGTAGATGCACTTGATGCCGGAATTCTTCTGATTGATGATCGCGTCGATCGCGATCGCGGTCTTGCCGGTCTGGCGGTCGCCGATGATCAGCTCACGCTGGCCGCGGCCGATCGGGATCATCGCGTCGATCGACTTGAGGCCGGTCTGCACCGGCTGATCCACCGACTGGCGGGCAATAACACCCGGTGCCACCTTCTCGATCGGCTGCGTGCCTTCCGACTCGATCTCGCCCTTGCCGTCGATGGGACTGCCCAGCGGGTCGACCACGCGGCCCAGCAGGCCTTCGCCCACCGGCACCTCGAGAATGCGACCGGTGGTCTTGACCGTATCGCCCTCGGAGATGTGCTTGTACTCGCCCATCAGCACGGCGCCGACCGAGTCGCGCTCCAGGTTCAGTGCCAGGCCGTAGGTGCCGCCGGGAAATTCGAGCATTTCCCCCTGCAGCGCGTCGGCCAACCCGTGAATGCGGGCGATGCCGTCGGCCAGACTGACCACGGTGCCCACATTGCGGGCTTCCGTGACGGACTCGAAATCGTTGATCCGCTGGCGGATCAGGTCTGAGATTTCGGACGGATTGAGTTGCATACCGGGTGTCCTCGTTGGTTCGCTGACGCGGGCCACCGGCCCGCGCGATCCTTCAGTGTTTAAGTTAGTGAGCCAGCGACTGTTCCAGACGTGCCAGCTGGGCACGCAGCGAACCGTCGATCACCAGATCGCCGGCTCGAATCACGGCGCCCCCGATGAGTTCGGCATCGGTTTCGGCCGTCAGGCTGACCTGCCGCGACAGGCGCTGTTCCAGCGCCTTCGTCAGCGCCTGCTGCTGCGATTCGGAAATCTCGGCGGCCGCGGTGACGGTGACCTCCACGCTATTCTCGGCGGCGGCGCGCAATGCCGCGAACTGCTCGGCAATCGCGGGCAGCAGCGTCAGCCGCCCCTTTTCCGACAGCAGCCGCACGAAGTTGCGCCCGGCGTCGTCGAGACGGTCGCCCGCGATGCCGATGATGGCGTTGGCCAGCTGATCGTCGTCGACCCGCGGATTGCCCACCAGGCGCGACACGTCGGGATGGGCCACGATGGTGGCCAGCGCCTGCAGCGCCTCACCCCAATCGGCCAGACGCCCGGCCTTGCTGGCCAGCTCGAAGACCGCATCCGCGTAGGGTCGCGCCAGTGTCCGGATTTCAGCCATTACTTAATGCCTGCCACGAGATCGTCGATGATGTCGTTGTGGGCCTTGGCATCGATCTCGCGCTTGAGGATGCGCTCGGCACCCACCACCGCCAGCGAACCCACCTCGCGCCGCAGTTCGTCCTTGGCGTGAGCCACGGCCTGGTCGATTTCGTCACGGGCCGCCTGCTTGAGACGCTCGCCTTCCGCGCGGGCCTCGTCGCGCGAACGCTCGACGTTCTCATTGGCCTGCTTCTGCGCATTGGACAGCACTTCCTGCGCCTGTTCCCGCGCTTCCTTGAGCGTCGCCTCGGCCTTGTCGGTGGCCTCCTCGAGCTCGCGGGCGCCACGCTCGGCAGCCGCCAGGCCGTCGCTGATGCGCTTCTGACGTTCGCGCATGGCATTCATGAGCGGCGGCCAGATGTACTTCATCGTGAACCAGACCAGGACCCCGAAGACGATCATCTGGCCCAGCAGGGTGGCATTGATGCTCATGCCCGACTCCCTCTAGTGAATCGCGTGCGGCTGCGATACCGCATGCCGGATGACAAATCGATCGCGCTTACGATACGGAGGCCAGGAACGGGTTGGCGAAGGTGAAGAACAGCGCGATACCCACACCGATCATGGCCACGGCGTCGAGCAGGCCGGCGATCAGGAACATGCGGCCGGTCAGCATCGGGGCCATTTCCGGCTGGCGGGCAATGCCCTCCAGGAACTTGCCGCCCAGCAGGCCGAACCCGATCGCGGTGCCCATGGCACCGAACCCGATCAGCAGACCCACGGCCACCGCGGTCAAACCAACAACAATCTCCATGACTTTCCTCCTGAAATAAGGGTCTAACGAGGCCCGTAACAGTTGCCGACCCGGTCAGCCGGCAACCAACCAAAATGCTAGTGATGTTCGTGCGCCATGCTCAGATACACGATCGTGAGCATGCCGAAGATGAATGCCTGCAGCGTAATGATCAGAATGTGGAAGATCGCCCAGGCGCTGCCCAGGGCCACCTGCAGGGCGAACAGCGGCGCGGTCATTAGTTCCGCGCCCGCACCCAGGGTGAACAATGCGATCAGAATGAAGATCAACTCGCCGGCGTAGAGATTGCCGAACAGTCGCAGCGACAGCGAAATCGGCTTGGCGATCTCCTCGACCAGCTTGAGCATGAGATTGAACGGCGCCAGCCACCAGCCGAACGGATGGGTCAGGAATTCCTTCACATAGCCCCAGCCACCCTTGATCTTGATCGAATAGAAGATCGCCAGGGCGAATACGGTCAGCGACATGCCGAACGTGATGTTCGGGTCGGTGGTGGGCACCACCTTGAGATACTCGATGCCGACCCCGGTCGCCATCACCGGCAGCAGGTCGACCGGCACCAGGTCCATGAAATTCATCAGAAAGACCCAGACGAATATCGTCAGGGCCAGGGGCGCAACCAGCTTGCTGTCGCCGTGGAAGATGTCGCGAACCTGGGTGTCGGTGAAATCGACCACCATTTCCACGAAATTCTGCAGGCCGCCCGGTTCGGCGGCGGTGGCGCGGCGCGCCGCGGCCCGGAACAGCCACAGGAACAGGCCGCCCAGGGCGATGGCAAAGAACAGGCTGTCGACGTGCAGCACCCAGAAACCTTCCGCATGGGAATCGAACTGCATGCTCGTCAGATCGAACTTGAGGTTGGTCAGGTGATGACCGATATAGGTGCCGACCGCGTTTCCGTCCCCGTTTTCGGCAGTTGCCATCGTTGTCTTCCCGTCCAGTTATCGACTGTCACGCGAACGTGACGGCTTCGGTCCTGTTCAGCGATTCACCGCCATGGCGAGCCAGTAACATGCCAGGCAGATCGCGTAGGTGCTCAGCAAGGCGAGAAATTCCGCGCCGAACCAGATCACCCCGCCCGTGAACAGGCTGATGGTCAGCGCCAGCTTGCCGGCTTCACCGATGTACAGCGACCGCACCACCCGTTTCGGGTCGGCATCGGCCGGATGCTGTAACGTGCTCCAGGCAAAAAACAGCCCGGGCGCTACGGCCACGGCAGCACCGTAAAGTGCCGCCCATCCACTCCACCCGCCGCGGGTCATCTGCCAGCCAAGGGCGGCGGTCGAACCCACCACCGTTTGTGCGGCGAAAACCCCCAGAGCGAGACGCATGCCGCGCAGACGCAAGCGCTTCATATATCCGGACCAACGCATTGCCTGACAACCGTCGGCACATGGGTCAGCCCCATGCCCCACGCGGCGGACGCGAGACTATAAAGAAGTCCCCCTGGCGGGTCAATTACGCCAGCGGACGGATGGGAAAAGACCGTGCCAGCCCTACTTGAGCCGCTCGACCAGAGTTTTCAGCAATCCATCATCGGCGTAATCGATCACTAGCTGACCCCGTCCGGCCCGGCCCGGCCGAATGGCCACCCGGGTGCCCAGCCGCTCACCGAGTTCCTGTTCCAGCCGCTGCGTGGCCGCAGACTTGGCGGGTTTGAGCCGGCGCCGGTCCGGCTTGCCCTGCGCCTGAACCAGGGCCTCGGTCTGGCGCACGGTCAGACCACGGGCCACCACCTGCTGCGCCAGCGTCAGTTGATCGTCAGTGGCGGCCCCGAGCAGGGCCCGGCCGTGACCCATTTCCAGCCGGCCCTCGCGCAGCATCCGCTGGACGCCCTCGTCGAGTTCGTTCAGGCGCAGCAGATTGGATACCGATGCCCGGGAACGGCCCACCGCCTCGGCGCACTGCGCATGGGTCATGCCGCACTCCCGGATCAGCCGGGCCAGCGCGGCCGATTCCTCCAGCGGATTGAGATCCTCACGCTGAATGTTCTCGATCAGGGCGGCGGCCATGGCCACCTCGTCGGCCACCACCCGCACCACGGCCGGCACCGTTTCGCGCCCCGCCAGGCGTGCGGCCCGCCAGCGGCGTTCCCCGGCCACGATCTCGTAGCCCTGCCCATCCGGGCGGACCACCAGCGGCTGCAGCACCCCCTGGGTGCGAATCGACTGGGCCAGCGATTCCAGCGCGGCATCGTCCATGTCCACCCGCGGCTGGAACCGCCCGGGGTGAAGTTCGTCCAGACCCAGTTCGTGCAGCTCCCCGGCATCGACCGCGGCGGCGGCATCCGGTTCGAAATCGCCGCTCAGCAGGGCATCGAGCCCGCGTCCCAGTCCGCGTTTTCTAGCGGCCATGATTGGCTCCGTCGACAGGTGAGGCCGGCCGCGGGACGTCGCCCACAGCAAGCATTGGCACGATGCCGCTCATGCTAGGCGGCACGATCGGACCGCCCCAGCACTTCCAGCGCCAGCGCCCGGTAGGCCCGCGCGCCGCTGGCACTGGCGTCGTAATCAATGGCCGGCAGCCCGTGGCTGGGCGCTTCGGCCAGGCGCACGTTGCGCGGGATAATGGTGTCGTACACCTGCCCGCTGAAGTGGGTCAGCAACTGGTCGGAGACTTCGCCGGACAGCCGGTTGCGCGGATCGTACATGGTGCGCAGCAGGCCGGCGATGGCCAGATCGGAATTGATCACCGCGCGCACCTTGTCCACCGTATCCAGCAGCGCCGACAGGCCCTCCAGCGCATAGTACTCGCACTGCATGGGGATCAGCAGGCCGTTGCAGGCGGACAGCGCGTTGACCGTGAGCATCGACAGCGCCGGCGGGCAATCGATGATCACGTAATCGAATGCCGGAGCGCTGTCGGCCAGTGCTTCACGCAGGGCCAGTTCGCCATTACGGCGCTTGCGCAGCCCCACTTCGGCCGCGGTCATGTCCCCGTTGGCCGGCAACAGGCTCAGGCGCCCGTCGAGCACCGGGCGCATCACATCGGCCAAGCGCTGTTCGCCCAGCAGCACGTCACAGGCGGTCACGGTCAGATCGGCGCGCGTCAGGCCCACACCCATGGTGGCGTTGCCCTGGGCGTCCATGTCCACCAACAGCACGCGCTGCCCGGCTTCCGCCAGACACGCGGCCAGATTGATGGACGTGGTGGTCTTGCCCACGCCTCCCTTCTGGTTGGCAACGGCGAGAATGCGCATACAAGCAACAACAAAGCCAGTGGAAACAGGCGGCCAAGAATAAAGCCCCGGCGGGGGCGATACCAGACGCGGTTACAGCAGCCCCGGCTCGACCACCACCACATGGCGGATTGCATCCAGGCCCGGCACGGTCAGTTCATGGGTGGCGGCCACCCGGAAACCGTCGGGCAGTTCCTCGAGTTCCGGCGCCGGATCGCGCCCCTTCATCAACAACACCTGACCGGCGGGCCCGCACAAGTGGCCCAGGCTGGACAGGGCCAGGGGCGCGGCCGCAAACGCGCGGCAGATGACCGTATCGAAGGCCGCCGGCGGGTGCCAGCTTTCCACTCTTTGCTGGATGACCTCGACATTGTCCAGCCCCAGCGCCCGCACCACATGGCGCAGAAACGCCGCCTTCTTGCGGTTGGACTCCACCAGCGTGACTGCCTTGGCGGGCCGGGCCAGCGCAATCGGGATTCCCGGCAGGCCAGGCCCGGTGCCCACATCGGCCAACCGCTGGCCGGCCAGATAAGGCACCACCGCCAGACTGTCCAGCAGGTGCCGCACCACCATGTCCGCCGGCTGGCGCACGGCGGTGAGGTTGTAGGTGCGGTTCCAGGATTCCAGATGCTTGAGGTAATCGATCATCGCCTGGCGCGACTCGGGCGAGGTACGCACCTTCAGCGCCCGGGCGCCTCGGGTGAGTGAATCCAGACAGGTCTGCCAGTCCACACTTGCGCCGGCACGGTGGGCGGTGGCCATCAGCGGGCTGCCATCACGGCGCGGCCTCCAGCCGCAGCCGGCCGGTACGCACGCGCTGGGGGTGATCGCCGACCGGCACGCTGGCAACTTCCTCGGCGGACTCGAACGAGATGATCGATACCCGGTCCTGCTGACTCACTGACACGTAGCAGTGTTCGCCGTCGGCGCTCTCCGTGGCCCAGTAGGGCTTGGCGTCGAGCGGATGCTCGGCCAGTTCGATGATGGTCGGCTCCAGGGTCTCGCGGTCCACGATGGCGGCGTACCCGTCCATGGTGCCGGCCACGCACAGTCTGGTTCCGGCCGGATTCATCGCCAGCCCGTGATGCGCGGAGTTCAGCTGGTAATCCCAGGTGGACATGGCCTCGGTTTCCGCCGGCACGGGCAGCTTGGCCACCCGGGTAACGCGATCCTCGGTCAGGTCGTATTCCACAAAGCCATGCAGAAACGAAATCTGCATGTAGACGAAACGCTCGTCGGGGTGCACGGCCATGGGCCGCACCGCCGAATCCACCCAGGGCATGCCGAACTCGGCCAGCTTCTCGCCCATGTCCACCCGCTTGATCACCTCGAAAGTGTCGGCATCCACCACCTGGAACCAGCGGTCGCCCTTGAGCCAGTCCAGCCAGCCGGCGGTGGTGGGCACGAACACCTTGCCGATGCTGGCGTGGTAGATGCGCTCGCCATCCTCGGAATAGGCGTTTTCATGCGGCTGGTCGCCGGAATCGAAGCCGCCCGTGATCTCGCCGGTTTCGGTATCGATGGCGTGCACCCGGTTGGCCATGGAGGCCGACACCAGGAACGTCCTGCCGTCCGGGGAGATCGCGGCGTGATCCGACCGGGCGCCCGCCACCGGCGTACGCCAGGCGATCTCGCCGCTGGCCACCTCGATGGCCACGACATCGGCGAAACTCGGCCGCGAGACAAACAGGTGCCGACCGTCATTGGAGGTGAACATGTCGTCCACCAGCTGATCGTTGCCTTCGCCGATCACATGGCGGATGAACTGGAACTGCACCCAGCGCCAGGGGTTGCCGCGAATTTCTTCCATCCGCTGTTCGCGGTCGGGCACCACGTTGATCTCCGTGATCACCTCGAAAGTGTCCGGATCGAACACGGTGGCGGTGCCATCCCAGTTGTTGCCGGCAATCACCACGTCCCGTAGTTCGGCCGCGGTCGCGCTTCCCGCGACCAGCATGGCCCCGGCCAACAGACCCGAGCGGACGATGTGTTTCAGAACCAATACCAATCGATGCATGATCTGCCTCCCCCGACGGCGTTCCCGCTGATCAACCGGCCGCCTCGATCTTGGCCCAGGTGTCACGCAGCGCCACACTGCGGTTGAACACCGGCGCGTCCGGTGTGTGGTCGTGGCGATCGGCCACGAAATAGCCCACGCGCTCGAACTGGAACATGGCCTCCGGCGCCGCATCGGCCGCCGCCGGCTCGATCCAGCAATCCTGGTGAGTGGTGAGCGATTCCGGGTTGAGCTGGTCGCGGAAATCCACATCACCCCGCCCCGGCGTTTCATGCGAGAACAGCCGGTCGTAAAGCCGCACGGTTGCCCGCCGGCCGTGGCTGGCCGAAACCCAGTGGATCACGCCCCTGGGCTTGACCCCGTCGGCCGGGTCGCTGCCCAGCGAATCCGGATCATAGGTGCAGCGCACTTCGGTGATGCGGCCGTCCGCGTCCTTGATCGCCTCGTCGGCGGTCAGCACATAACCGTTGCGCAGCCGCACCTTCTTGCCCAGCACCAGCCGCTTGTACTTCTTGTTGGCTTCCTCGCGGAAATCCTCGCGCTCGATCCAGACTTCCCGGGTGAAGGGCAGCTGGCGTTCGGCAAACCCGTCGAGCTGCGGATGCCCGGGCGCGGCCAGCATCTCGACGCCGTCGTCCGGATAGTTGGTGATCACCACCTTCAGCGGCTCGATCACGCACATGGCCCGGGGCGCGTTGTCGTTGAGGTCGTCGCGCAGGGCGTGTTCCAGCATGGCCATGTCCACCACGCCATCGGCACGCGACACCCCGACCATTTCGCAGAAGCGCCGGATCGACGCTGGCGTGTAGCCGCGCCGGCGGATGCCGCAGAGCGTGGGCATGCGCGGGTCATCCCAGCCGTCGACGAAACCCTCGTCCACCAGCAGCTTGAGACGGCGCTTGCTGGTGACGGTGTAGTTGATGTTCAGCCGGCTGAATTCATACTGGCGCGGCCGCGAAGGCACCGGCAGCCGCTCGATCAGCCAGTCATAGAGCGGGCGGTGGTCCTCGAACTCCAGCGTGCAGATGGAATGGGTCACCCCCTCGATGGCGTCGGACTGGCCGTGCGCGAAGTCGTAGGAGGGATAGATGCACCAGGCATCGCCGGTCTGGTGATGGGTGGCCCGGCGGATGCGATACAGCACCGGATCACGCAGATTCATGTTGCCGGCCGCCATGTCGATCTTCGCCCGCAGCACGCAGGCGCCGTCCTCGAATTCGCCGGCCCGCATGCGCCGGAAGCGGTCGAGATTGTCCTCGACGCTGCGGTCGCGAAACGGGCTGTTAACGCCGGGCTCGGTAAGCGTGCCCCGGCTGGCGCTGGCCTGTTCGGCCGACTGGTCATCCACGTAGGCCAGCCCGGCCTCGATCAGATGTTCGGCGTAGCCGTAAAGCTGGTCGAAGTAATCCGAGGCATAGCGGACGTGGCCGGCCCAGTCGTAGCCCAGCCACTGCACGTCTTCCTGGATGGCCTCGACGTACTCGGGGTTCTCGGCGCCCGGATTGGTGTCATCGAAGCGCAGGTGACAGCGGCCGCCGAATTCCTCGGCCAGACCGAAATTCAGCCAGATCGACTTGGCGTGGCCGATATGCAGATAGCCGTTGGGCTCCGGCGGAAACCGGGTCACCACGTCGCCCGTGTGCTCGCCGGCCGCGATCTGCTCGGCAATCAGGTTGCGCAGGAAGTTGTTGGCGGCCTTCTTCTCGGGCGCGGCGTCGGTCATGGAATCAGTCACGCAGGGCTGGGGCGGGCCGCATCGGCCAACGCTCGATAAATCAGCGTCGCATTATAGACGCCGCCCGTGCCCCCGATAACCGGCGCAACCGGTGATCGTCACCATCCCGGCCCGTAAAACCCCGATCAGGCGGCGCGCGACGCCTTCACCTGGTGATCCCCTGCCCGCTCGAATTCCAGGTAACCGTCGTCGATCGGCTCCTTGCAGAGAATCGGGCGGTCGGTCTTGTAATCCTGGGTCATGCGCCACGGCGCCTTGCTGCCCTGACGCGGCAGCTTGTGGGCAACGCGCTGGATGTAGCCGGACTGCAGCGCGTCCAGGGCCGAGCTCTGTTCGCGGCAGTCCTCGTGATCGCGTGGCACGGCAATGTCCACGCCCTGCTCGTCCATGTGCTTGAGCAGCCGGCACAGGTACTGGCCCACGATGTCCACCTTGAGCGTCCACGAGGCATTGATGTAGCCGAAGATGATGGCGGCGTTGGGCACGCCTTCCAGCATGGTGGCCTTGTAGAGCACGCGCTCGGAGATGTCCACGGGCTCGCCGTCCACGGTCAGATCCAAGTCGCCGAGCAGGCGCACGTCCAGACCGGTGGCCGAGATGATGATGTCAGCTTCCAGTTCCTCACCCGACTGCAGGCGAATGCCGGTTTCGGTGAACCGTTCGATGTGATCGGTCACGATATCGGCCTCGCCGCTGCGCAGCGCCTTGAACAGGTCGCCGCTGGGCACCGCGCACATGCGCTCGTCCCAGGGGTTGTAGTCGGGCTCGAAATGGCGCATGTCGAAATCCGGCCCCAGCGCCCGGCGCGCACCCCGCTGCAGCAACCATTTCATGAAGCCGGGAAAACGCTGCGAAGTGTTGTAGATCACCCTCTGCATGGCGACGTTGCGCGCCCGGGTCATGCGGTAGACCAGATTATCCGGCAACACCTTGTAGAGGGCTTCGGAAATCTTGTCCATGGCCGGCAGCGAAATGATGTAGCCGGGCGAGCGCTGCAGCATGGTCACCTTTTCAGCGGTACCGGCCATCGCCGGCACCAGCGTCACCGCCGTGGCCCCGCTGCCGATCACCACTACCTTCTTGCCGGCGTAATCCAGATCCTCCGGCCAGTGCTGGGGATGGATGATCGTGCCCTTGAACTTGTCCTCGTCCGGGAAGTCCGGCTTGTGGCCTTCATCGTAACGGTAGTACCCGGTGGCGCCCATGAGGAAGCTGCCGGTGAAGGTCTCGGTTTCGCCGGTGGCCTCGCGCACTGCGGTGACCGTCCAGCAGGCATCGGCGCTGGACCATTCGGCGGATTCGACCTTCAGGCCGAAATTGATGTGGCGGTGCACGTCGTATTCATCCGCCGTCGCCTGCACATAACTCTTGATCGACGAACCGTCGGCCAGGATCTTCGGCTCCTTCCAGGGACGGAAATCGAAACCGAAGGTGTACATGTCCGAATCCGAGCGAATGCCGGGATAGCGGAACAGGTCCCAGGTGCCGCCGATGTCGTCGCGGCGCTCCAGAATCGCGAAGCTCTTGTCCGGGCAGCCGCGCTGCAGGTGACAGGCGGTGCCGATGCCGGAGACACCGGCGCCAATGATCAGAACGTCCACATGCGGGTTGGCCATGACTGCTTACCGTACGGTTAACCAGATCCGCACATTACCATCATCCGCCTCATCAGGAAACACATCTTGCCGGTTACCCTGCGTCATGCCGCCGGCCGATCCATCCGGCCGGCGGCACTCAACGGCCGACTACTCCTCGTCGGTATCGATCGAGATCGAGGTATCGCCCCCGCCGTCCTTGTTCTCGTAGGACACCCCGCCATCTTCCGTATCGATGCTGAGGCTGGTGGAGTCACCTTCCTCCGAAGCGGCGCTGCCGCCACCCGACGAGGCCTCGTCACCGCCCTGCGAGCAGGCGGCCAGAAGAAACATCCCCATGAGTAACGCAATGAATGAGCGCATCAGGCAAGGCTCCCGTTTGACCTGGAAATGAACTGCCAGCCTACCGCACCCGGATCCAGGCATGCGCGCTACGGGGCGCAGTTCCGGAAGCGGATCACCCCGCGCCGTCCCCGAATAGCCGCAGCAGCGGACCGAAGTTCCCGGCATCCGCCGCCCTCAGCGACTCGATATACGCATTGCGGTGTTCGCTATCAGCCAGCAACCCGTTGCCGCCCCAGGCAATCGGGCGCACGCCGAGTTCGTGCACCAACAGCGCGTCGGCCAGAATCCGGGCATGGCGGCCGTTGTCGTTCGGGAACGGATGAATCCAGACCAGGCGATGGTGAAACCGCAACGCCAGTTCGATGGGCCGCCAGGTGTTGTTGTCGACCCAGAATCGGCAGTCGCCCAGCAGCTTGCGAAGCTCGACGGCGACCTGCTCCGGTGCCACTCCGATGTTCTTCTCGTTGCACCGAAACCTGCCCGCCCACAACCAGACCTGGCCGAACAGCCGCCGGTGCAACTCGCGGACGAAGGCCTCGCTGAGTACATCCGGATTGCGCTGGCGACCGAGCCAGACCATCCCGTCCTGGATGTTCGCCTGCTCCATCCGGTCCAGCTCGGTGCGGGTCTCGATATGCCCGAAGCGCAGCCCCCGGGTCTCGTCGGGATCGAGCGGCGTCGCGCCGTAGGGCTCATTCATCGCCGTCAGCCGGGTCCCAGAAATCACGCGGCATCTCGGCCAGCAGCTGTTTCTTCAGCCGTTCGATCTCCGCCGCGGTGTCGGCCGCGCCGAGCTGCTGGGCCTCCAGCGCCATGTGGACGGAGGCGTCGCGCACGATCTGCCGCGCCCGCCGCCCGGCCTGGGCTTCGATCAGGTCTTCTACGGCTTCACCGTCCGGCGGCACGATGGCGTAGACGAACCGGCAGCCCAGGGCCGCCGCCGCCTCGCGCATGGATCTCAGCGTGGCCCGCTCCTCGCGCTCGTAACGCTGCATGTTGGCCGCCCAGGTGCGCCCGCCGCCGACGCGGCGGCTGAGTGCGGCGCCGGACATGCCGAGCGCGGTACGCACGGTACGAATCCAGCCCTGCCGGGGCACGCGCAGACGTGCCGCCGCAACGGCCTCGTTGACCTGCCGCCGGGTCTGTTCGCGTTCGAGTGTCTTCATGCTGTCCGTCATTTGTTCTTCCTTTCGAGAACATCACGGCTACAATGTTCTCATATCGGACAACAAATAACACAGAAAGCTCTCATATAAGAGAACTTAATCCAGCCATCTCGGCGTCAAACCAAACGCGCATCCTGTCCACCAACCCCTGAGCCAGGCGCAACGGCCAATCATCCGATTACTGCGATGACGCCAGACGGCTGCCGAGCCGCTGCGCCCTCCCTGCCCGGACCAGCAGCACCTCGTAGCCGCGCGGCGACCGTAGATAGCGGCGCCCGGCCGCGGTCAGCCGGTGGTCGATCAGGTCGGCCGTGCTGGCGATCTCTCTCGGCGCGAGCAGACCCGCCTGCACCAGATCGTCATGCATCCATCCGGTGGTTTCGAGCCAATCCTCCAGCGTCTGCTCACCGTGGGCGACACACCGTTCGATGTAGCGCGCCCGCGCCTCGAAGAACTCGGGCTCGAGACACATGGCTAGGACCGTGCCCTGTCCGCCGACGGCAGACTGGTGAGCTTTGCGTATTCCTCGAACAGGAATGCCACCCGGTCGGCGTCGCCCTTGAATCTCCGCTTGCTGTAGGCGGCATCCACCGCCCGGTCCAGCGCGCGGTGGGCCTTGAGCAGGGCCGGCGGCATGGTCAGCGGATCGTAGAGATCGGCCAGGGTCGCGTCCGGAAACTGCTGGCGGGCGTCGAGCACGCCCTGGGCGGCGGTTTCCACCGCCTCGCGCTTCCTGTCAGAGACGTTCCGGGGCCAGGGGAAGTTGTTGTAGACGATGTCCTTGGAGTAGCGGTAGCGACTCTCCAGACGACCGCAGGTGTAGCGGACCCAGGCCATGTGCATGTTTGAGCTGATGACACCAAACTCGTAAGGCCCAGCATCGGGGATCGTAAATACGAGGTCGCTGACCATAGTCTCCGGACTGAAAAAGCCGACCGGGATGATCGGACGGCGCTCGGAAGACACCTTGGGTACGGCCAGAAAATCATCCTCCGGCAGAAACTCCACATGAAACCGCGTAGGCGTATCCGCCAGCCGGCGGGTAGGCGCACTCTTGCTGGCAAGCCGGGATTCGCGCACGGCCCGGATGCGCTCGCGGCAGGCCGGCAGGCTGGTCAGTTCCGACGGCGAGCAGTCGCCCAGCCACAGGCACCAGCGCTCGATGCCCTGCAGGAATTCGCGCGAACCGATCCAGCGCTTGAAATACACCGCGGCCGCCGGCTCGCGTGCCAGAAACGCGGCCTTCTCCTCGGGCGTGAACAGATAGTGCCCGCCGTCGATGGGCTTATTACCGATGCCGATTGCCGGGACATCGCAGATCGGTGAGCGGCGCCGCGGCAGGCAGACATCCGGCGCATCGGCGAGATAGGGGTTGACGTTCGTCGCGTCGCGGGCCTGCGGCGGGCCGGCGATGTCATCGTATTCGTAGATCACCTTGCCGGGCTGGTCGCCGATCCCGAATCCGACAATGACGCAGTGCACGGCGGCCTTGCCGCGGGCCTCGTTGTTCCAGCGGAACGTGGTGTGGGCGAAGTCGATCTTTAGGCCCCGGGCGAACAGCGGCGGCCACAGCAGCCCGGGCTGCTCGCCCTGGCTGATCGAGTTGGTCGATACGAAGGCACAGCGAATGGCAGTGCCCTGGATCAGATCGGCCGCTTTGAAGTACCAACCGGTCACGTAGTCGAGCAAACCGACATTTCGGGTTTCGCCGGACACGTCCGACAATTCCTGCCGATGCGCCTTGCTCATGAACTTGGCACCGATGAACGGCGGATTCCCGAGGATGTAGTCCAGCCTTTCCTTCGGCACCACCGCTTCCCAGTCCATCCGCAACGCATTGCCGTGGTGAATATGCGGGGTGGAGGTCAGCGGAATGCGGGCGGAGTACATGCCGAATTCCTCGCCTACCTTGACGTTCATCTGGTGGTCGGTCAGCCACAGGGCGACCTCGGCAATGCGGGCCGGAAATTCCTCGATCTCGATGCCGTAGAACTGGTCCACGTCGATGTTGATCAGGCCGTGCACGTCCAGCGACAGCTGGCCGGAGCCGCTGGC
Organism: Spectribacter hydrogenoxidans; assembly: GCF_031846275.1. Lineage (NCBI taxonomy): Bacteria > Pseudomonadati > Pseudomonadota > Gammaproteobacteria > Salinisphaerales > Salinisphaeraceae > Spectribacter > Spectribacter hydrogenoxidans. The sequence goes on along the minus strand of NZ_JAVRIB010000006.1, from coordinate 185,445 downwards.
GGCGGCACGCAACACGTCCAGTTCCAGTTCCCGCAGGTGGCGGTAGGTGACCACCAGGAAGTTGCCGCAGCCGCAGGCCGGGTCCAGGAAGGTGAGGGTGCGCAGCTTCTTGTGGAACTCGAACAGCTTGTTACGGTTGTTCTTCACCCGCTCGAACTCGGCCCGCAGCTCGTCCAGGAACAGCGGCTTGATCAGCTTTTCGATGTTCTGTTCGCTGGTGTAATGGGCGCCCAGATTCCTGCGGGCGTCGGCATCCATGATCGACTGGAACATGGCGCCGAATACCGCCGGGCTGATCTGGCTCCAGTCCAGCGCACAGGCTTCGAGCAGGGCGTCGCGCATGGCCGAATCGAAGGCGGCGATGGGCAGGGTTTCCTCGAACAGGCGGCCGTTGACATAGGGAAAGGCGGCAAGCTGCTCGTCCAGCGAACCGGATCGCTTGTCGTGCGCGGTGTTGAGCACCTGGAAGGCGTGGGTGAGTGCCGCCCCCAGGTCGCTGCCGTCCTCGGCCGTGCGTTCCTCCAGCCACAGCCGGAAGGCCTGGGCCGGCTGGAAGATGCCGGTGTCTTCCGCGAACAGGCAGAACAGCAGGCGCACCAGCAGCATTTCCAGCTTGTGGCCGTCGTAGCCGCTGGCCTTGAGGGCGTCGTGCAACCGGCCCATGCGCTCGGCGGCCTTGACGTTGACCGGGTCCTCGGCGCGCAGCACCTGCGGCTTGTAGCCGGCGATGAAGCCGAAGCGCTTGATCTGCCCGGGCAGTTCCTTGAGCGCGAACTCGTGGTCGGTATTGTCTTCGAGGTCGTGCAGGCGGATGGTGGCGAAATCCGAGACCACCACGTAGCGGGGCAGGTCGCGGTCCTTGAGTTCGGCGAAGTAGTCCAGGGCTTGCAGGAAGGCGGAGTCCAGGTCCTTGCCCAGGGATTTGTGCTCGGCGATCAGGGTGCCGGGCCAGAAGCAGTCGATGAATCCGGCCTTGTCACCCAGTTTCCGGACATGCTTTTCGAATGTAGCCACGCGCCGCCGATCTACGCCGAAGACCTGGAAGAATTCGTTCCAGAAGGTCTGGGCTTCGCCGCGTTCATAGAACTCGTCCGCCCAGTCGTGGGCGAAGGTGGTGGCGCGGTCGCGGATTTCGTTCCAGCTCAGGGGCATCGGCTATCCAGGAGTCGACGAAATCCGCCGCCGAATCCGCTTGCCGGCGATCCCGCTACGCGGGAACCCTCGCCGGCGGCTGAACAACGGCATTTCGTTCCATTTAGGCGCTATCGCGCAATCGTAGCAGTGTCACCAGCACAGGCACGCCCTGTGACGGCATCCTTTGCCTGTCCTTATATTCGAGCCGGCGATCGTTTAATATCGCGCCCCCGTTGAGGACATCTCCAGCGTGTAACCCGATCAACCAGAGGAATTATTTGCATGACCGCCACGATCCACACGGTTCAGGCCGAAAAAGCCAGCGGCGAGCTCGCCCGCGAACAGCAACTGGCCTGGAAGCTGGCCGAGTTGGCCACCCGGGCGAAAGACGCCCCGCAGGACGAAGAAGCCGTGGCGATGGCCAAGAACCGGATCATCGACAACGCCGCGATTGCCCTGGGTGCGGCGAACGAAACGGCGGTCAAGGTGGCGCGCGCCGACGCGCTGGCTTCCAAGGGCACGGGCAAGGCCACGATCTGGGGCCTGGAGGATCACTTCGCGCCGCTGCCCGCGGCGTTCGCCAACGCGGTGGGAGTGCGCTTTCTGGACAACGACGACTGCTATCTGGCGGCGGAATACTCCCACCCGGACGACAACATCTCCCCGATCATTGCGGTCGGCCAGCATCTGGGCGTGACCGGCGCCGACATCCTGCGCGGCATCGTGGTGGCCTACGAGGTGCACGTGGCGCTGGTGGGCACCGGTGACGGCACCGGCATCTGTCTGCACAAGCACAAGGTCGACCACATGACCCACATCGCTGCGGGCACCGCGGCCGGCATCTCGTCGATGCTCGGGCTGACCACCGAACAGGCCTACCACGCGATCAACTTTGCCGTGCACAACGCGATTTCCTCGCGCCAGTCCCGCAAGGGTGACATCGGTGCGCAGAAGGAATTCGTGCCCGGCTTCTCGGCGGAAATTTCCATCAAGGCCGTCAACCACGCCCTGCACGGGCTCAAGGGGCCGAACCCGGTCTACGAAGGTGTCGACAGCATCATCCGCCGGTTCCTCAATGGCCGGGACGATGAGAACGCCGTTTACAAGGTGGAACTGGCCGAGCCGGGCGTCGATGCGCTGCGCAACATCATGAAGACCTATCCCAAGCAGCACGCGTTCGAATATCAGGGTCAGGCGATCATCGACCTGGCGCTGCAGCTGCGCGATCAACTGCCGAAGAAGGGCGACGGCGTGGACCTCGATCAGATCGAGAAGATCGTGCTGGAAACCAGCCATCACACCCACCATGTGATCGGCACCGATGCGAACGATCCGCAGAAGATCGACCCGGATTCACCCCGCGGCACGCTGGATCACAGCATCATGTTCGCCATTGCGCGCTGCATCCAGACCGGCGAGTTCCACAAGGACCGCGCCTATCAGATGACCCAGGCCGAGAAGGACGAGCTGCGCAAGCTGATGGCCCGCATCGAGACGCAGTTCGACCAGCGCTGGGAGGACCTCTACCACGACCAGGACCCGAACGTGCAGGCCTATGGCGGCCGCATGATCGTGACGCTGGCCGACGGCTCCGAGGTGGCGGACGAGAAGACCCGCGCCAACGCCCACCCCGGCGGCGACACCCCCTGGCAGCGCCCGGATTACGAAGCCAAGCTGGCGGATTACACCGCCGACCTCGTGAGCGACGCCGAGCGCGCGCGCTTCATCGAGGCGGTCAACGCCATGGATTCGCTGTCGGGTGATTCGCTGGCCACCATCAATCTGGTCGTGGATGCCGGCCGCCTGGAGGCGCCGGAAACGCGCGGTATTTACTAAAGCTCGTGGCGCACGGGCCGGCTCCCGGCCGGCCCGTGCCGGCACTCGCGACAATGGCCGCGTGAGCCACTCTCCCATAAAAATTGGGGTCCGTCCCTTGTTGTTCTTGTTCTCAAATGGTTATTGGTTTGTAGTTGGTCGGGCTGACGAGAAACCTTTCGGCGACTTCTGGAAATAGATCGACAGCCTTCATTTCGGCTATTTGCGGCAGTTCGTTTCTAGCCCGTTGAAAATCGCTCAGCCCGATCGGCTTTATCGAATCCGGCAAATCCACACGAAGTATGTTATCAGCGCCCAATAGCAAGCGCGCCTGTCCGAGAATATTGTGGGACACTGCGTCTATTGACGCAGAGATGGCTTTTTTCCATTGCCACAATCCGCCGCGACGCATTTTGTGGGACACGCGAAATCCCGAGCCACCGCATCCAATACTCAATACCTGAACCTGTCGGCGACTCAATTGGTAACACGCCAATGCATCGATTGCGCCTACCATTATCGGGTTGTTGGCCAGCAAGCCCCCATCCACCATGGTGTAGCCATTGTTTTGCAAAGCTGGCAGAAAGGTGGGCGCCGCCGATGTCGCCAAGGCCACGTTGACCAACAGCTCGTGTTGATCATTTTCGTAGTCCGGGTGATGGGGAGTTTTATAAACCCAGGGTTCGGCATGGACGCCTTCAAACGCGGGTATGCACAGTCGGGTTTTGGTGTCGCCTAAAAGCGCCCCGCCGAAGATATTTTCTAACTGCTCGTTCAGTGGGCCGGAGCCGTAAGCCGACCGAACCCATTGCTTTGCGCTCCGCAAAACACGGACAGGAAATGAGTCGACCGGAAATATCTTGTCGCCTTCATCCAGATACAGCTGCGAAATATCTCCCGCGGACAGGCCATATCCAAGTCCCAGGGCAATGATGCCCCCTGTCGAAGTGCCAGTTATGAGGTCGAAGTACCGCCCGATACTCCCTTCCGCTTGATGCCTCCTTTCGATTTCCGCCAGGAATTTCGCGGGATATATTCCACGAATCCCGCCACCGTCTATCGACAATATTCTGAATGGTCGATCTTCTGGCCAGGGCTGCTGAACCCTTTGGTGCCAAATAGTCCCCGCTGACCGGCGCAGAACGTTGCGGCGATCCTGACTTGAATCAATCATGCCGTCCTCCGCCAACCCACCGGCCTGTAACTTGCCAAACCTCGTAACAGGCCAACCATTCACAGGCCCAGAGCAGGGTTGTTTCCGCTATCAAACAGTCGTGAGACCACTCGCCGCGTGCCGGATCAAACAGGCAGAGGGGCGAAAGCTGTGGCGCAAGATCGTACATGTATACGTGCGGCAATGGCGCTTCTTCCTCAGCATCGGGATTCGGCTGAAGGGGCGGATTTATAACCCTGACCATCGGAAAGAGGCGGTGCATCTCGTTCAGAAACGGAAGCCATCCGTATCCGGCCCGGATCATCTCGATCAGCGTTCGGGGGCGCGGCAAGCCGTAATGCACGAGCAATTCGTACGGCTGTTGCTGGGGAACAACAGTGCCTCGCCAACTCACTTCGTTGTTGGGAGCGCAATACGGCCGAAAATCGGGCCATCTGACGCGCATGGCCTCGATCTGCTCTCGAAGCGACTTCACTTCACCCATCCGCCATAGAACGTATGCTTGGGGGTAGCCCGCCCCTGGCTGGCCGCAGATCCCGTAGCGGTAGCCGGAATCACCTTGCCTGAGCGTCTGACTGCACCTTTTCCACTTCGTACAGTGTTTCCCAGCTCTGCGGCATACTTTTCGACGGCAGACCGAGTAGGCTGCTCACCGAACATCTTGGCAAGCAGTTCCTGCTTATCTTTCAGGCTGCCGGGCGCTTTCAACTCATCAAGTTGCTCGAGAAAAAGGCGTAAATCCTGGATGTATTGCTTTTGTGCGGAGAGGGTTTCCGGCCACCTGTCGGTGAAGCAATCATTTCCACATCGTGGATTCGTTTCATGAACCAGCTTCCCCGCGTTTTGGCAGCTAAGCAGCTTTTGAAGCACATGCCACGCGATGGCCTCGAGATGAGCGCCTATCGTTTTGCCGGGGCTGGCGGTCTTGCCGGCGCATGAGCTGAGAAAAACAGACGGCGGCATGCGACAGCCCCGGTCCTTGAAAACGTGATTGCGATTGCGCTTAAGGAGTTGCAGCGCGACGACGAGGGCGGACTTGCCGCCTTCCTCGGTGGAATGGTCAGGGACTGGTTCGGATTCCGCCTTTGCCTCGACCAGTAACTGGTCCCTGGCTAAAGCCCTTCGCCCATACGATTCGCGGAACTGCATATCGACTGGCGCTCGTTCATTGAACCAGTCCGCGAAAGCAAAGCTATTGGTTTCAAATCTGTTGTGTGTTGATGTCGGAGTGCGCGGCTTGGCATGGAAAAGCCAGGAGCGGCGTGGATCGCCCTCATCGAGAAGAATCGTAGGCGTAATATCCAGATGCATTCCGTCGTTGTAACGGACGGTCACACATCGCGTCTGTCGCTCTACGTTATCGTGGTAGCGTGAACCTTTTTCGCCGCGTATGGCTTCGAAAAGTAGATCTAGCACTGCCTGTGGTGGGGTGCCGGCCAGCAACAGCAGTTCTGCCACAATGTCCAGATCGTAGGCGCCATCATCACGACGAGAGCGAATGGTCGCCTTGATCGCCATCGAGCCCTGCGGGTAAAAGACGGTCACCCGATCTTTTAAAGGGCTGCCTCCCCGCTCAATATGCTCGGCGACAGCCTCGTAACGCTGAACGGCGAGCCGGTGCAGGCTTGGTGGCAACTCGATCTGTATGGCGGTTTCCGCCAGAAGAATTTCGTGCAACGGGGCGGCCGCGCCTAACGGATCCCTTGGTATTTGTCGTTCCATGTTTTTCGTCCCTTTTCCAAATACTTGTGAATAACTTGATAGTATGTATACTCAGACAACAGTCGTTGCCAAAAAATAGCTCGTTACCCGAGCAAGCCCATAGGGGTGTATGCATATCTAGACACCAGTTTACCAGATAAGTTCCACAACACAAAGTAGATAGTTCATGGCAGACACCGCACTCGGTCTCATTATTCGATTTTTCCGCGACAGGAAAGGGTTATCCCTCCGCGAATTGGGCAGGCAGATCGATGTCGATCACGCATACATTCATCGATTGGAGCGCGGCGACAAACACACGCCGTCTCTCAGGCTGCTTGAGCGCTTGGCTGTCGCACTGAACGTGAGCGAGCGCGAGAAGCAAATTTTGCTTGTTGCCGTTCAAGCGCCCGATTCCGATCCAGCACTGGCCCAATACGTTCTCGAGAACGATGATGTTGCACCGGATGAATATCGAACTGCGGCCAGCGTTGCCTTCAGAGGAACCGGCAGGCCGGATCCTGAATCCTTGATTAGGAAAGTCAGGCTTATTCTTAGTGATGACGATGGATGAGCTACAAGTTGTTCTAAGAGCGCGCCAATTCATCCGAGAAATTGGTCAGAATACCGTTCCCTGCTCGGTGGACGGCTATATCACTCACGTTGGTGGGCGCCTTAAAACGGACTCTGATCTCGGAGCGGATGAGGCAGGATATAGCCTCGTAGCCAATGACAAATTGATTGTCGTGGTCAATGCCAATGACTCGAATGAGCGGCAACGATTTACGGCCTGTCACGAATTAGGACATTACATTCTGCAGCTGCCGTCAGAGCATAAAACCGCCCCAGTATGGAGTTTCAGAGGCAAGCCAGAGGGCGAGCGGCACTGCGACTTGTTTGCGGCGGAATTGCTGCTCCCGTACACGCTGTTTAAGCCGCAGGTTGAACAGATCGAATTCGGCTTTTCCGCCATTCAAAGCCTGGCTGCCGATTTCGAAGCTACTTTGTCGGCTACGGGATCAAGGCTCGCTGCCGTGGCGCCGTTGCCATGTGCATTTGTTTTTTCGGAGGCGGGCAAGGTGCGCTACGCATCCCGGTCTCCACGACTGCGGGATGCCAACGGATGGATAACGCCTCGAACATCGATACCTGAAGATTCGGCCTCGTTCAGAGCACGGGCCGGGCAGCAAGAAACGGAGCCAGCAATACTTGAGATCGACGATTGGTTCGAACGTATCAATCTGGATGGTGAATTTTTCGAAGCGGCCATTCATCTGGATAAATACGATCAAACCCTGACGCTAATTTGGTGTGAAGACGCCGAGGAAACGCGTTCAGGAGTCATTCGACAGGGCAAAGACGATGATGATCTGTTGCCGGAGTTGGATGGCCACCTACCGTGGCCTGGAAAGTCCAAGCGAAAGCCTTAAAAATTAGTCGGATGGTAGGGAAAAGACTGAAAGAGTTAAAAAGTTAGAGGGATCGGGGTCCTTTAGCACTACACCCACCACGTGATCGGCACCGATGCGCAGGATCCGCAGAAGATCGACCCGGATTCACCCCGCGGCACGCTGGATCACAGCATCATGTTCGCCATTGCGCGCTGCATCCAGACCGGCGAGTTCCACAAGGACCGCGCCTATCAGATGACCCAGGCCGAGAAGGACGAGCTGCGCAAGCTGATGGCCCGCATCGAGACGCAGTTCGACCAGCGCTGGGAGGACCTCTACCACGACCAGGACCCGAACGTGCAGGCCTATGGCGGCCGCATGATCGTGACGCTGGCCGACGGCTCCGAGGTGGCGGACGAGAAGACCCGCGCCAACGCCCACCCCGGCGGCGACACCCCCTGGCAGCGCCCGGATTACGAAGCCAAGCTGGCGGATTACACCGCCGACCTCGTGAGCGACGCCGAGCGCGCGCGCTTCATCGAGGCGGTCAACGGCATGGATTCCCTCTCGGGCGAGGAACTGGCAACCATCAACCTGATCGTGGATGCTGGCCGCCTGGAGACGCCGGAAACGCGCGGGATTTACTAAGCGCCTTTGACTCGCGCCGGCGGTTCGCCCGCCGGACTGCTCCAGGCGAACCATGACTCGCACCACGCCGCAGTGCCGCCAGCCGGGGGCTCCGACATTGAGAGCGAGTGCGTGGCCCTGCCAGCGCCTCCGTCCCGAGGCGGGCCAGGACGTGCGCGCCGTCAAGCTGCACAACCGCCTGCTGGCGAACCAGCCGCTGCGCAGACTGGCGCTGCCCGAGCGGATGAACGTGCTGCGCATCCTGCGGCGGGACACGGTGCCGGTAGCACGTACGCTCGCCTCCGGGGCAAGATGGGCAGATCGTATGACAACAATGCGATGAGTCCGCCCCATGTCAGAAACGCTCACCCACCGCGCGCCACCCGGCGCGCGGGCCCTGTGCCTGGCCCTGACCGGCGTCTGGTTCGTGGCGCTGCTCGCCGGCCTGTTCTATCCGGGGATCGGCTCGCAGGCCTACTACGTCCAACTCTTGTCGCTCAGCCTGTTCGGCCTGGTGCACGGCAGCGAGCGCTACGGCCTGCCGGCCATGCTCGCCTTCCTGGCAATCATGTTCGTGGTCGTGAACCTGACGGAGAACCTGAGCATCGCCACGGGCCTGCCCTTCGGCAATTTCGAGCACACCCCGGCCATGGGGCCGAAGCTGTTCTACGTGCCGGTGATCGTCGGCTTCGCCTACTTCAGCGCGGGCTACCTGGGCTGGGCGCTGGCCAACCTGCTGCTGGGGGAACCGGACCGCGACCGGGGCGCGCTGGCGCTGTTCGCCACGCCGGTAGTAGCGATGTTCATCACCACCGCCTGGGACGCCTGCATCGACCCCATCGGCGGCACGGTGGCGCGCAACTGGATATGGAAGGATGGCGGCGGCTACTTCGGCGTGCCCCTGTCCAACTTCATCGGCTGGATGATCACCACCTACATCGCCTTCCAACTCTTCGCCCTGCTGCCGGCACGGCGGCCGGGGATGGTGCGCACCGGGCAGGACCGGCTGTGGTGGGCCCTGCCCGCGATCCAGCTCGGGGTGATGGGTCTGCAGTATCCGCTCAACCTCGTACTGCTGCCGGACGCCGAGGTCACCGACCCCTCCGGCACCACGTGGCGCACCGGCGACATCTTCGAGGGCACCACGGTGGTGAGCCTGTTCACGCTGATCTTCATCGCGGTCACAAGCCTTTTCGTGGCCGCGCGCCGAGACCCCTAGGGGCTGCCGAAAAATTGGGCTCCCGACCCCGCCGGTGCGCGCAGCCGCAGGCCAAGCCTGGCGACTCCTCCTGGCATGGTAGTCAGGGTTATGGTTACGGTCCCCGGGGTTCTCGCGTTTCACCCAAAACTTGGCTGAACTCGACTCACGGCTGCTAACTCGCTACACGCCGGCTCCTACCAGCGCCGGCGCCAGCCCATATTCTGCCCGCCAGACCGTCAATTCGTAACCGCCACGCAGCAGCCAGAGCACCTCGACGCCACAAAACAAGCGGACAAACCCCGTGAATGAAACAGCCCCCGCGACAGACCACGATCTACTACTCAGGAACGGGCGTTTGTTCTTCCTATACTCGACGAAGCGCCAGCTGCAGCGTGCGGGTCATGCATTTGGACCTGTGGCGTCCCGCCCCGAGGTATCGCAAGCTACATGGCGCGTTCTCACGCAGAGGAGGGCCTATGGCCGCGACCAAACTGCCTGCCGATCGCCAGCTGCTGGTACTGCATCGCTTTGACGCGCGCCTGCGTGAGCAGGTGAAAGACCTGATCGACGACGACCTGATCGAGGAGCACCGGCGCCAGCCACTGGGCCAGCACAGCGACGCGCTCGAGCGGGTGCTTAACTACTTCCGGCGACCACCGCGTTTTGGGTTGTACGTACGCAAGCCGTGCCGCGAGTTCCAGGTCATCGCGCTGCCGGTGACGCCGGGCGAGCCGCCGCAGCCCATCGATGACACCGTGTATACGGACGAGAACGAGGCCTACCACGCCGTGTTCCTCAAGCACGTCGAAACCTTGCGGGCCCAGTGACACCCGCGGACGGGAAGCGATCATGATCAAGCCTTACATCACCGGATATTGCGACCGCATAACGGTGCGGCCGGGCGAGAGCCTACGCTTCATGGCCAGCGCCGAGGGGGTGGAGCAAGCGAAGGTGCAAATCGTTCGCCTACTCCACGGCGACGAGCATCCGGAGGGCCCTGGCTTCCAGGAGCGCGAGGTGGATGCCGACTGCAACGGCCGCGTGGCCTTGTCGTACCAGGCCGTCCAGGCGGGCAGTTTCGTGCGCGTGGCGGACTCCGACGGCCGGCTCAACCCCACGGGCGATTTCACCCTGCACGCCTTTGTGTGGCCGACCACGCCGAACAAGGGCCGCCAAGCCATCATCGCCAAGTACGACGACGCCACCACCCGCGGCTACGCCCTCGGCCTGGACGACGCGGGGCGGCTGACCTTCTGGGCCGGCGACGGCCGCCGCGAGGCCGCAGTCGCCACCACCAAGCCCCTGCGCGCGCGCCTCTGGTACTTCGTGGCGGCAACCTACGAAGCCGATTCCCGCCGGGTCACCCTTTACCAGACCCCCGTGGTCAACGCCTACAACAGCTTGCTCGGCCCGGCGCTGCGCCTCGACGACGACGATCGCGCGGCCGGCGAGTTGAGCGTACACCCGGCCGCCCACGACGGCGACTTGCTGCTCGCCGGCTACGAGACCGCCGATGATAACCTCGGGCGCCGCGTGACCGGCTTGTACAACGGCAAGATAGATCGTTGCGGCGTGCAGGCGGGGGCCATGGAGGGTGCTGTGCTGGACGATCTCTCGGGTGGGCGCGAGCCGCCGCGCTCTGGCGTGCTGGCCCGCTGGGACACCGCCGCTGGTTACACCGCGGACGGCATCGGCGACATTGTGCACGACGTCGGGCCGCACGCGCTGCACGGCATCGGGGTCAACCGCCCCGTGCGCGCCATGACCGGCTACAACTGGCGCGGCAAGGACGACTGCTTCCGACTGGCGCCCGAGCAGTACGGCGGGATCTATTTCAACGACGACGCCATCGTCGACTGCCGCTGGCGGCCCGCATTCAGCTGGACGGTGCCGAAGGGCCTGGCCAGCGGGGTTTACGCCGCGCGGCTGCGCGGCGGGGGCACCGAGGACCACATCGTGTTCTTCGTGCGACCGGCCGAGCCGAGCGCCAAGGTCGCCATGCTCATGCCCACGGCCAGCTACCTGGCCTACGCCAACGAGCACTTCGTGCTGGACGCGCCGGAGGTCCAGGCCATCACCGGCCACACCCTCATGCTGACGGACTACGATTACCTGCTGGGCACCCACCCGGAGTGGGGGCGCTCCACCTACGACCACCACAACGACGGCCAGGGCGTGTGCTACACCTCCTATCGCCGCCCGATCATGGGGTTGCGGCCCAAGCACCGGATGGCCGCCACCGGCGTGCCGTGGCAGTTCCCGGCCGATCTGTCGATCGTCTGGTGGCTCGAGCAAAGCGGCCACGACTACGACGTCATCACGGACGAGGACCTGCACCGCGACGGCCTCGCCGCCATCGAGCCCTACAACGTCGTCATCAACGGCACCCACTCGGAGTACTACTCGGAGCGCATGCTCGACGCCCATGAGGAGTATCTCGCCCACGGGGGTCGCGTCATCTACACCGGCGCCAACGGTTACTACTGGGTGGTGGGCTTTCGCGACGACGAACCATGGTGCATGGAGGTGCGCAAGCTCGATTCCGGGTCGCGTGCCTGGCAGGCGGCCGCCGGCGAGCATTACCTGGCCACCACCGGGGAAAAAAGCGGTATCTGGCGCAACCGCGGCCGCAGCCCCCAAAAGACCGTGGGCGTAGGCTTCGCCAGCGAGGGCATGGACGAGTCCAGTGCCTACCGCAAGCTGCCGGATGCGGAGGATCCCGCGGTGTCCTGGGTTCTTGACGGCGTGGACGGCGAGGTCTTCGGTGACAACGGCCTGGCGCTGGGCGGCGCAGCCGGTCTGGAGCTCGACCGCTACGACCTTGGTCTGGGTACCCCGCCCGGCGCGTGGCTGCTCGCCGCCTCCGAAGGACATTCGGACAACTATCCGCACGTCTCCGAAGAGGTCATGTTCAACTTTCCCGGCCTGGGTGGCACGCAGGACTTCCAGGTGCGGGCGGACATGGTGCTGTTCAAAACCCGCAACGAGGGCGCGGTGTTCGCGACCGGCTCCATCGCCTTCGGCCAGGCGTTGCCCTGGAACATGGGTGACAACGACTGCGCCCGCATCATGCAGAACGTGGTCGACGCCTTCGCCGCGGACGATCCGCTACCGGGCGACGGTTGAACCACCACGGCGGCGCGCGCCGGGACCGAGCGGGCAATCGGCACGATGACCCAGCTGCCGGGTTTCCGCTCGCCCGGCGGGCTGCAATTCAACCCCACCAGGCCGCGAGCACGCCGGTGAAAAGGATCAGAAAGCCCCCGACCTCGCCTACTGCCAGCAACGTCATGAACAGGGTCATTTGCCAGGCCGGCATTTCCCTCTTGCCAAGGCGATGTGGCCGAGCCAGCTGGTTGTCCGTATCCCGCAGGAACCCGTGAATGCAGTACATCAGGATGGCTGCGGCATAGAACACCACGTTGCCGATCACTCCGGCCAGATTCCAGAGCTCCGGCCACACGCTGCGCGCCGCGAAGAACGCCAGCAGCAGCGCAGCAAAGCTGTACAGCAACGCCGCGCGATGGGCGACGTTGACGTAATACGGCGCTTCGGCATTCGGGCTGGCCATGATGGCCCGCCACTTCCAGATACCGGTTAGCAGCCCGGTGGTGAAGAACACGCCGGCAGAGAGGATGGCGAGTTGTTCGGCGGTCATCGACGCCTCCATTTGTGATTCTGATTATTGCTGATCGCTGTCGGAAACATGGCCCGGACTCGGCATCAGGATTCAATCGCCTCCCGCAATGACCGAACAATCGCATCACGCACCCGCTGGTCACGAGCCTCGGCCTGCCCTGCACCCCAAACCGGCCCGGGCCAGGCTGGGTCATCGGTGCGCCGCGCGATGACGTGCACATGCAGTTGCGGCACCTGATTGCCGAGGGCGGCAACATTCAGCTTGTCGCCCCCGGTTTCCCGCATCAGCATCTCCCCTACCCGGCTGACTTCCTGCCACAGAGTCGCCTGATCCCCGGCGGACAGATCGTAGATTTCACGCAGATCGGGGCGCATCGGCACCAGGATCAGCCAGGGAAACCGGGCATCGTCCATCAGCAACACCCGCGACAGCGCCAGCTCCACGACTGGCGTGGTATCCGACGCCAGCCGCGGGTGCAGTGCGAAGCCGTCGGTATCAGCCACGCAGGTCGACGACGGTGCGGCCGGTGATCTCGCCGGCGATGATCGCCTCGCAGGCGTCGGCCACCTGATTGAGGGTGACGATCTGGCTGACGATCTCGTCCAGCTTTACGGGCTTGTGCTCGCCGGCCAGGTCGGCCCAGATCGCCAGCCGCCGGTCCATCGGGCATTCCACCGAGTGAATGCCCTGGAGCCCCACGCCGCGCAGGATGAACGGCAGCACGGTGGTTTCCAGCTTGACCCCGCCAGCCAGGCCGATGGCGGCCACATTGCCGTAGGGCACCACCTGCTTGATCAGCCGCGCAAGCAGTTCACCACCGACACTGTCCACGCCCCCGCCCCAGCCGGGTTTCGACATGGGCTTGCCATCTTCGGGGATGTCGTCGGGCGAAATCACCTCGGCCGCGCCCAGCCCGCGCAGATAATCGCCGGCCGAGCCGGTCTTGCGGGTGACCGCCTTGACCTCGAACCCCCGGGCCGCCAGCAGGCTGATCGCGAATGACCCGACGCCGCCGGTGGCGCCGGTCACGGCGATCGGGCCCATGTCCGGCGTCTGGTGGTTTTCCAGCAACCGGCGCACAGCGTAGCCCGCGGTGAAGCCGGCGGTGCCCAGCGCCATGGTCTCGAACAGCGTGAGGCCGTCCGGGCGCGGCACCACGCAGTCGCCCGGCACCCGCACCTGCTCGGCGAAACCGCCATCGCGCTTTTCGCTCAGGAAATAGCCGGTGACGACCACTTCGTCGCCGGGCTTGAAACGGTCGTCCCCGGACTGCTCCACCACTCCGGCGACGTCAATGCCGCCGTTGAGCGGATAACGGTGCAGGATCTTGCCCTTGCCGGTCACCGCCAGCGCATCCTTGTAGTTGATGCTCGAGTAATGGGAACGAATGACAACGTTACCCTCGGTAAGCTCGTCAACGCTGACATCCTGCAGCGCCGCGCGAGTGCCGTCGTCGGTCCGGTCGATTCTGAGTGCACGCATGACTGTCTCCCGCTGGAAAGCGGGCTAGGCTAGCATGGCCACCGGCCGGTTCGACCCGCCCATCCGGGTCCATAACGCCAGCCGGCAAGGCGTTGCGCAAGCAACCGCTCAAGCCCTAGGCTGAAAACCCCATGCCGACAACCACGGAGTGGCTGCCATGACTGGACACGTCTACAAGATCACCGAACTCGTCGGTTCCTCGCCGAACAGCATTCAGGAAGCAATCGAGAACGCCGTGCACGAGGCCGCCCAGAGCCTGCGCCACATCCGCTGGTTCGAGGTCACCGACACCCGCGGGCATGTTGAGGACGGTGTCGTCGCCCACTGGCAGGTAACCGTCAGGCTCGGCTTCACCATGGAAACCGTCGAGTGAGCGACAACCCCGGTGAAAGCGGCTGGCATGCCGAACTCGATCAGGACGATCTCACCGAAGACCGGGTCCCCGCGGACCCCATGGCACTGTTTGCCGCCTGGTTCGAGCAGGCCCGTGCGGCCGATCTGTTCGATCCCACCGCCATGACGTTGGCCACCGCCGATCCACTGGGCAAGCCCTCCGCCCGGACGGTGCTGCTTAAGGGGTTCGACGACCAGGGTTTTCGCTTCTACACCAACTACGACAGCCGCAAGGGGCGGGAAATCAACGCCAACCCGCACGCAGCGCTGGTGTTCTGGTGGGACCGGCTGGAACGCCAGGTGCGCATCGAGGGCGAGATCGTCCCCATCCCGCCCGCCGATTCCGACAGCTACTTCGCTTCGCGCCCCCGCGGCAGCCGCATCGGTGCCCATGCCTCACCCCAGAGCCGCGTCATTGCCGACCGGCAGACCCTGGAGCGCGCCTATGAACAGACGGCGGAGCGGTTCGGCGACAACGGCCCGGTGCCGCGGCCCGCACACTGGGGCGGCTACAATCTGAGCCCCCGGGCCATCGAGTTCTGGCAGGGCCGGCGCAATCGGTTGCACGATCGACTGGTCTATCGGCGCAGCGACCAGCGCTGGCGGTTGCAGCGCCTGGCCCCCTGATTACTGGTATTATGGCGATCACGAGGGGGTCGGCTGAAATGCCGGCCTTTTTTTGTGTCCACCTTTCCATGCCCATCGCTAGAACCGGGCTGTACGCGGGAATGTTGTCGATGCGTCGATTCTGGTTGCTGATCACCACCCTGCTGGCATCCACCGCCGCCCAGGCCGCCGTCTACCCGGCGCCGTCGGACAACAGCGACCTCATCGGCAAGACCATCACCGTCGAGGCCCGGGAAGCGGATACGTTCGTGGCGCTGGCCCGCCGTCACAACATCGGCTATCGCGAATTACGCCTGGCCAATCCGGACGTCGACCCTTGGCTGCCCGGCGCCGGCACGCCGGTGACCCTGCCCACGCGATACATCCTGCCCGACGCTGACCGCCGCGGGCTGGTGCTCAACATCGCCGAGATGCGGCTCTACTACTTTCCGCCGGCGGGCAGCCAGTACGAAGGCAAGGTCATCACCTACCCGCTGGGTATCGGCCGCGAGGGCTGGGACACGCCGCTGGGCCGCACCACCATCACCCGGACCGCGGCAGACCCGACCTGGACGCCGCCCGAATCCATCCGCGAGGAACACGCCGAGGCCGGTGACCCCCTGCCCCGCGTGGTGCCGCCCGGGCCGGACAACCCGCTGGGCCGGCATGCGCTTTATCTGGGCTTTCCCGCCTACCTGCTGCACGGCACCAACAAGCCGGCGGGCATCGGGCTGCGCGTCTCCCACGGCTGTATCCGCCTGTACCCGGAAGACATCGCCGCGCTTTATTCCATGGTTGACCCCGGCACCCCGGTAACCATCGTCAACCAGCCCTACAAGACGGGCTGGCACGCGGGCGAACTCTATCTCGAGGCACATCCGCCCGATGCCGACGGCAAGAACCGGGTGGACAGCTACACACCGCTGGTCCAGTCCGTCATCAACGCCACCCGGAACCGGCCGGACACGCCAATCGATTGGGAACTGGCCGAGTCGATGGGGACACGGCAGCACGGCATCCCCGCTGCCATCGGGGGCACCCAGCTGACCGCCAGGGACTGACGACGCCGCCATTCCCGATATCAACGAAAAAGCCCCGCCGGAGCGGGGCTTTGACGAATCGGATCAGCCGTTCCGATTACTTGCGCTGAGAGGCCTCGAACATGCGCTCGATGCGCTTCGAGTTAGCCTGGCAGCAGGACTTGCTTTCCTGCGCCGCGCTCATCGCACGATCAGCAGTCTGCTGGGCCGAATCAGCCGAACTCTGAGCGGCGTTAGCCGTGCTCTGCGCAGCTTCTGCCGTGCGCATCGCTTCTTCGACCTGGGCCTCGAGCTCGCTGTTCGAGCAACCTGCTGCACCGGCGACCAGCGCCGCCAGAGCTGCAACCTTGATCCACTTACCCGTCATAATCGTTTCTCCTGATTGGGAATTGCCTTGGGTCTACCGGGCCCTCGTATCCCGACACAAAGCGCTGACAAATTAGCATATCCGGGCCGCAACGAGAAACAAGACCTCGGTATTACAAAATCAGACTCAGCGCGGCGACACAGGTAGCGGTCACCAGAAACGGAATCAGCAGCGACACAATCGCGATGTCCGGATAGGCCTGCCGATGGGTCAGGCCACAGATGGTCAGCAGGGTGATGACCGCGCCGTTGTGCGGCAGCGAATCGAATCCGCCCGAGGACATCGAGGCGATACGATGCATGTACTCGGGATTCACGCCCAGGGTCGCCGCCAGTTCGTTGTAGGTCTCGCCCAACGCGGACAGGGCAATCCCGAGGCCGCCCGACGCCGACCCGGTAATACCCGCCAGTACGTTTACCGCCACCATCTCGGAAATCAGCGGGTTGCCCGGGGAGATGTTGAGCACCGACTCCTTGACCACGGCAAACGCGGCGAGCGTGGCGATGGTCGTGCCGTAACCCACCTCACTGGCGGTATTGAACATCGGCAGCAGGGAGCCCATTGCCCCGTCGGTCAGCGTCCGGTTGAGCCGCGCCCGCGAGCGGAAATGCACCGCCGCCACCAGCAGGCCGGCCACCAGCAGCGCCGGGATGATGCCCCAAAGGCCGCGCACGGATTCGAAATCGGTGTTGCCGTAGGCATCCGTGCCCAGATAGCTGGTATCCCAGCCGGGCATCACGTAGCGGACCATGATCAGATTGATGCCGATCACGGCGATAATGGGCAGCAGGGCAGTCCAGAAGCCCGGCACCTCGCCGTCGATGGCTTCCGGCTCACGGGTATGGCCGGTGCCGTAACCCTCGCCGGCCCGGCGTGCCGCCCGCAGCCGCAGGTTCAGCCACAGCACGCCCCCGCCCACCATCATCGTGGCCGCTGTCAGACCCAGCACCGGCGCGGCAAACGCGGTGGTGCCGAAATACGACATGGGAATCACGTTATGGATCTGTGCCGTGCCCGGCAACGCCGTCATGGCGAAGGTGAAGGCCCCCAGCGCCAGTGTGCCGCCAAGCAGCCGCTTGGGAATGTCCAGCTCCCGGAACAGGGCCGCGGCCAGCGGATAGACCGAGAATGCCACCACGAAGGCCGATACGCCGCCGTATTCCAGCAGCCCGCAGGCCAGCACGATCGACAGCACCGCGTGGCGCTCGCCCAACCAGTCGCGGAACTGCAGGGCAATCGACCGCGCACAGCCGGAGTCCTGCATCAGCTTGCCGAAGATGGCGCCGAGCAGAAAGATCGGGAAGTAGCGGGCGGCGAAGTCGCCCATGGCCGGCATGAACACCTGGGTGTAGGTGGCCAGCAGCGGCACCCCGTCAGCCTGGAACAGGCAGGCCACCAGCGCCAGCACCGGTGCCAGCAGAATCACCGATACACCGCGGTACGCCAGGAACATCAGCAGTCCCAGCGAGATCAGGATTCCCACGACCCCCAGCATGCATTCTCCCCGACAGTAACCACGAAGCGGTCCGGACCGCCACGCGGCCGGCCGAAGCGCCCAAGGTTAACCGGGGCGGGCGCGGGACGCACCCATGGGAATTAGGGCGTTGCGGAGAAGCGGGACTCTCTGATTTATTCGCCGAGACCTGTGCCGGAGTCTTTGCGCGTGGCTGGCAAGGAATGAGGAGTGCGGTTTGCTGATTGCAAATAAGCGACGAATGACGCCGTCCAGACGCGCGCAAAGGCCCGGCCCGAAGGGTTTGGTCCAGACCACGTCACACCCGCGTTACCCGACTTGGCCGTGGGACCTGCCGGGCGCCTTGTTGTGACGCGGTCTGGGACGCAAACACAGGTTGCGGGGAATGAATCAAAGAGTCCTTAGACCCGCCAGCCCAGCTGCCGGCGCATGCGCTCGCCCAGTTCGGCCAACCGGCGCTGATCCGGGCAGAACAGCAGGATCAGCCCGTCACGGGTGCTCACCACCTGGCTGGACAGACCGGGCACCGCTGCCAGGCCGGACAGCTGCTCGGCGGTCATGCCGGGCATGACGAACGCGGTGACCGGGGCTTCGCCCGAGTCCACGATCAGATGGGCACCGCGATGCCCGTCCACCACGCACAGCTGGGCCCGGACAATGGCGGACAAATCCGATACCGCCGGCAGCGCCAGATCAGCCGCCACCCGCTGCAGCGCCATGCCATCGGGTTCCGCCAGCGGCACCTGATCCACGGGATGGGCCGTCATGTGCGCGGTGAAGTTCCTGATATCCGAATCCGACGGCGGTACCAGAAGTGCCGCCGTCGCACCGACCACGACCAGCACCGACGCCGCCACCGCCAGCCAGCCGGTGCGCCGGCGGCGGCCACGCAGGCTGCGTTCGAAGATCACCCGCTGGGTCAGGCCCTCGGGCGCGGGTACCCGCAGGGCCGAGGCCAGACGCCGATCGAAATCCAGCTGCTCGGCCGCGAAACGGTTGCAGGCGGCGCACTGCAGACGATGCGCCTGCTGCTCGGCGGTCAGATGCTGCGGGTCTGCCTGACAGGCCCGGCGGAAATCCAGGCAATTCATTGCACACTCTCCACGGCCCGGTCGGTGCCGTCCATAAGTTGCTTGCGCGCGCGGAACAGCCGGGTCATCACGGCGCTTTCGCTCAAGGCCATGGCCTCGGCGATCTCGGCCACCTTGCAGCCCAGGATCACCTGCATGGCCAGCGGCTCGCGATAGTCCTCCGGCAGCGCGGCAATACGCCGCTGCAGCTCCCGCCGTTCAGCGTCCGCAAACGGGTCACGCCCGGATTCGTCCTCGATGAAGGACAGGTCCATGTCGACCCGGTCCAGGCGTTTGCGCTCGTACAACCGGGCATGTTCCCGCCGCAGGGTGGTGAGTAGCCAGGCCTTGACGGCGCCGGAGTCCCGCAGCTTGTCCATGAAGCGCCAGGCCCGCAGCAGGGTTTCCTGCACCAGGTCCTGGGCCAGATCGCGGTCCCGGCACAGCCACACGGCGTAGCGGAACAGATCGTCAGCCACCGCCGCCGTCATCGCGTCGAAC
The DNA here is from genome assembly GCF_031846275.1 of Spectribacter hydrogenoxidans. Lineage (NCBI taxonomy): Bacteria > Pseudomonadati > Pseudomonadota > Gammaproteobacteria > Salinisphaerales > Salinisphaeraceae > Spectribacter > Spectribacter hydrogenoxidans. The sequence goes on along the minus strand of NZ_JAVRIB010000006.1, from coordinate 165,829 downwards.
TGATGTTGCTTGCTGCTCATGTCCGCCCGGCGGCCACCCGTGTCATCGATTCGATGCATTAGACCGTGACCCGGCGGGTTCCATTGCGACGGGGCGATTCAGGCAGTACAGCTCAGCGCCAGATCGGCGGCCCAGGCCGGTGGCCGCTGTGCGTAGTCGGCCATGGCCGGCTGCTCATCGAAGGGGCGGGTCAGCAAACGCTGCAGCCGTTCGATCTCGGCATGGTCACCCGCCTGCGCCGCGAGAATCGCCTGCTCGGCCAGATAGTTGCGCAGGACGTAACGGGGATTGGCCTCCGCCAGGCGCTCGGCCATCGTTGTCGCGGACACCGGCCAGGCCGCACGCCAGTCCCGCAGCCAGGCCGCGGCTTCGTCCGGCCGGGTGAAGGCTGCCAGCCACGCGGCCTCGTCCCCGGCCGCCGCCGAGCAGAGCCCCCGGAAGCTGCGGGTAAAGTCGGCATGATCCCCAGCCATCAGTGCCAGCAGCCGATCGCGCAGATCGGCGGTGGCCGGGGTATCCGGCAGGCCCAGCTTTGCCGCCATCCGGCGACTGTAAGCAGCGTCGAAAGCAGGCCGATAGGCCTTGAGCAGATCCTGCCCGAGGCCGATGGCGATATCCGGATCGTCCGACAGCAGCGGCAGGATGGCCTGCACAAAACAGCCCAGGTTCCACAGCGCGACGTCGGGCTGGCGGTCGAAGGCATAGCGCCTGGTCTCGTCCGTATGATTGAACACGGCGTCCGGTTGATAATCGTCCATGAAGCCGAAGGGCCCGTAATCCAGCGTGAGGCCGGCCACCGACATGTTGTCGGTGTTCATCACACCGTGGACGAAGCCCACGCTCTGCCAGGCCGCCATCAAGTCGGTGGTGCGCTCGATCACGCCGGCCACCCAAGCCTGATAACGCGCCGGCCCGGCCGCCTGGTCCGCGAGATCGGGAAATTCCAGTTCGATGACATGATCCGCCAACGGCGCAAGGTCATCGAACTGCGAACGATAGAACAGATACTCGAAGCTGCCGAACCGCACATGGGTCGGTGCCAGCCGCGTCAGTACCGCGGCCGGGTGCCAGGTGTCGCGCGCCACCTGCATGGTCGAACCGATCACGCACAGCGCCCGGGTGGTGGGAATGCCCAGGCCGGCCATCGCCTCGCTGACCAGGTATTCCCGCACCGTGGACGCAAGCATCGCCCGGCCGTCCGCGTGCCGTGAATAGGGGGTCTTGCCGGCGCCCTTGAGTTGCACGTCCCAGAGCTTGCCGGCGCGGTTGCGGACCTGGCCGAGTGACACCACGCGGCCATCGCCGAGCTGGGGCACCCACATACCGAACTGATGCCCGGCGTAACGATGCGCGAAGGGCTGGCTGCCCGCGGGCGTCCGATTGCCGGCAAACGTGGACACGAATGCGGGGTCATCGGTATCCAGATCGATCAGCGCTGCAGCCTCGTCACTGACCGCAATACGGAAGGGCCCGGGCAGCTCGGTGGGCGACTGAGGCCGGCCGTAGGCCGTGCCCAGGGCCTGGAAGCGATTTTCCCAGGTCAGATCGGCGACGGGTTTGCGATGGGAGTCAACCATGCCGGCATGATCCGCGCCGCCGGCGGCCCCTGCAAGGGACTCCGGCGCAGGCCGAGCGAAAACAAGTCAGGGAGTCCCATCTTCCGACAGGGCGGGATCGCAGGCCTGCACCACCAGCATGGCGCAGGTAAGCCGGTCCAGCAGCGAGGCGCTCACGGAGCCCTGCCACCAGCGCGTCAGCGGCCCGCGCTGCTGATGACCGACCACCACCAGGTCGATCTCCAGCGATTCCGCCAGTTCGGCGATTTCCTGGGCCGGCAGGCCGGCCCGCAGATGGCCGCGCGCCTCGACCCCGAGTTCGCGCAGAATTTCGACGCCCTCGGCGAGTATCTGCTCCACCCGATCACGCTCGGCCTCGTACATGGCTTCGGTGTAGAAGCCCTCCGCCGCGGCCACCGCGCTGGCCAGCGGCACCACCGCCAGCAGATGAACCTCCGATTTGGGCAGTTTCAGCAGCGGTTGCGCCCCGCGCAGGGCCACCCGACCACGCTCGCTACCGTCATAGGCCAAAAGAATTCGCTCGAACTCGCGCATGCCGCACTCCCATCGCCACCGCCGGAATCACCGCCAGGACGAAACACGAACCGAGCACCATGAAAGTCTCTGCGAAGCCCCGCGTCAATGCCTGCAGGCCGGCCGGGTCGGCCGCACCCGGCTGATACAGGTTGTGCAGCGTCAGCGACGACTCGCCCTGCGCGTGCAGATGCTGGCGCACGCGCCAGTCCAGCAGCAACGCGAACAGGTTGACGCCGAATGCACCGCCCAGTTGCCGCGCGAAGTTGATCACGCCGGAGCCCTGCTGCATCAGGCCGTCCGGCAGCCCGCGCAGGGCATCCAGATTGAGCGCCGGCAGAATCAGCCCCAGCCCGATGCGGCCGAGCAGGATGAACGCCGCCAGCACCACGAAACCGGTAGCCGGCCCGGTGGTCGCCAGGGCGAAGAACGCCAGCGCCACCAGCACCAGCCCGGCGATGATCAGCCGATGCGCCGGCCAGTGATCGCTCAGGCGGCCGGATACCGGAAACACCATCGCCAACGCCAGCCCCGCGGGCATCAGCACCAGCCCGGTCATGGTGGCGGACAACCCTTGCACCCCCTGCACAAGCAGCGGCAGCAGATAAGTGGAGCCAAAAAGCCCGGCCCCGTAGACCAGCGCCAGCACGAAGGCCAGGGCAAACGCTGGCCGGCGGAACACGTCGAGGTTGACCAGCGGTGAGGCCCGCCGCCGCTGCAGGGCGAGGAATCCGGCCAGCAATCCCAGGCCGCCGGCAATCAGCCAGCCCGGCGGAATCCACGCCTGCGCCAGCCCCAGCTCCGCCAGCCCGCCGAGCAACAGCGCCAGCCCTGCGGCCAGCAGGACCATACCCCACCAGTCGAATGCAACCACCGTCTCGGCGCGCTGATTGTCGAGCGTGCGTCCGGCACCCCAAAGGCCGACGGCACAGAACGGCAATGCCGCCAGGTACACCGCGCGCCAGCTGGATACATCCATCAGCCAGCCGCCCACGGCCGGGCCCACCGCTGGCGCCAACACCACACCCATACCGTACAGGCCGAGGGCCCGGCCGCGCTCGTCATCGGGAAACACCTGAAAGATCACCACCAGCGCCAGCGGCTGGATGATACCGGCCACCGCCCCCTGGAGAATGCGCGCCGCAATCATGACCGGCGTGCTCCAGCTCGCCGCCGCGAGCAGCGACGCGGCCACGAACAGCCACAGGGTGATGCGGAAGGTGCGCTGCTGGCCCAGCCGCTCCACCACCCGGGCGCTGGCCAGCATGGTGGCGGTCATGGCGGCCAGGAAACCCGTCGAAAGCCACTGCGCGTGGAGCTGGCTCATGTCGAAGTCGGCCATGATGCCGGGCACGGCCACATTCACGATGGTGGTGGTCAGGACCACCGAAATGGTCCCCATCAGCACGGTCAGAGTGGCCGGCCAGCGACCGCCGACCAAGGGTTTCTCAGATGCCGGCGACATCATCGGCCAGCAGCCGCGCCACCTCCTCGATCTTGGCCCGGGCCAGCGGTGCGCCGTCGACCAGACTGTTTGGCGCCTGGCGCAGCTCGGTCAACGGGAACAGCACTGCCTCGAAACCGACCCCGCCAGCAGCGAAACGGAATGCCGGGTAGTGGTGGTAGCCGCCTCGGCCATAACGGAACCGGCGCTCAATCAGTTCGAACGGAATGCCGCGATCCTGCAGATGAAAATCGAAGGCCTCCGAGTGGTCGGCGAACACATGCAGCTGGACATCGCTGTGCGGGGTGGCCAGACCACTTAGCACATCCCCCACCAGTCGTGGCTGGAACGCCTCGAGTTCACGCATGGCCTGCAGGGCCGCGCGCCGCAACTCGGCCACCTGGCCGACCGCATCCGCCCCGGCGAACAGCCGCTGATACTCCGCCAGCGCCGCCTCGATCTCGGTATTGCGCGGCAGTGGCCCGCGACGGATGTCGACCCCGTGCCGGGCCGCAGCCTTTTCCTTGGCCAGGCGGTAGTCGCGAATGCCCTGCTCCTGGATCATCTGCGCTGCGGTCTGCGCCAGCTGCTGACGCATCGCCTCTACCCGTTTGCCGTTGGCCATCGCCGGGAACCCTCTGGTTGATCAATGCCGGGATCGGCGTGATCAGAACAGCTGTTCGACTTCCTCGGTACCGCCGTCCTGACCGGGTGCGCCGGCCTCGGGCTTGTTCTCCTCGCGAAAGATCTCGAATACGCCGTCGGCGCCGCCCTCGGCCAGCCGCCCGGATTCCGGGTCGATACGCACGCTGACCAGTCCGGAAGGCCGCGCCATGCTGTGCTCGGGCTGATCCGCCAGGGCCGAGCCCATGAAGTCAATCCACATCGGCAACGCCGCCTGCCCGCCGGTTTCCCCGGCACCCAGGGGCTCGAGCTTGTCGAAGCCCACCCAGGCTACCGCAACCAGATCGGCGTTGAACCCGGTGAACCAGGCATCGCGCTGCTCGTTGGTGGTGCCGGTCTTGCCGGCCAGATCCTGGCGGCCCAGCTGCGCGGCCCGCCGCCCGGTCCCGTGCTGGATCACGTCCTGCATCATGCTGTTCATCAGCCAGGCGGTCTGCGCCGGAATCACGCGCGGCGCGAACGGCTGGTCGGCCCCGCTGCAGGATTCCGGGCAGGCGGTGAGCGGTTCGGCCTGGTAAACCGTTTCGTCGCGTCCGTCACGGATCTCGCGGATGAAGTAGGGCTCCACCAGGAAACCGCCGTTGGCAAACACGGCATCGGCGCGGGCCATCTGCAGCGGACTGAAGGTGCCGCTACCCAGTGACAGCGACAGATCCCGCGGCATCTGGTCGACCGGCAGCCCGAAGCGGCTGATGTAGTCGATGGCGGTGTCGATGCCAACCGAGCGCAGCAGCCGGATGGTCACGAGATTGCGAGAATGGATCAGGGCCTCGCGCAGCCGGGTGGGCCCGTGAATGCGGCCACTGTAATTCTCGGGCCGCCAGTCGCGACCCAGGCCGGGGGCATCGAACACTACCGGCGCGTCATTGATGATGCTGGCCGGGGTGAAGCCATTGTCCAAGGCAGCGGCGTACAGAAATGGTTTGAACGAGGAGCCCGGCTGGCGCCGGGCCTGCACTGCCCGGTTGAACTTGCTCAGGCTGAAGTCGAAGCCACCGGTCAGGCCCTGGATCGCCCCGTCGCGTGGGTCGAGCGCGACCAGCGCCCCCTGCACTTCGGGAATCTGCACCAGCGACCAGGTCTGCTCGTCGTCGCCGGTGTAGGCCAGACGCACGATATCGCCACGATTGATCAGGCTGGCGAGCGAATCGCCGTCATTCAACCAGGCGACCCGGCCGCGATTCACGGTCACTTCGCCATGCGGTTCGGTGTAGAGATTGGCGTTGTCGGCACCGACCGACAGCACCACCGCCGGCACCAGCCCCCCGGCGTCCGGGCGCCCGGCCAGGGCGTCGTTCATGGCCTCGGCATCACCCACCTCGGCCGCCGGCATCGCCGCTTCCGCACCGCGCCATTCGTGCCGGGCGTCATAGGCCAGCAATGCCCGCCGCAGGCTGCGGTTGGCGGCCCGCTGGCGCTCGCTGAGCAGCGTAGTGGTGACCTTGTAGCCGGCGGTGTAGGCAGCATCCTCGCCGAAACGGTCCACCACTTCCTGGCGCACCATCTCGGCCACGTAATCGGCCTCGTAACGGCTGTCCGCCACCCGCGTAGCGGTCTCCACCGGCTGCGACTCCGCGGTCTCGTACTCGTCCCGGGTGATGTAGTCCAGTGCCACCATCCGGCCAAGCACGTAATCACGCCGGCTGCGGGCACGCTCCGGATAGCGCGCCGGATTGTAATGCGACGGGGCCTTGGGTAGGCCGGCGAGTGTCGCCACCTCGCCCACCGAGAGTTCCGCCAGCGTCTTGTCGTAGTACACCTCAGCCGCCGCGCCAACGCCGTATGCACGATTGCCCAGATAGATCTTGTTAAGATAGATCTCGAGGATCTCGTTCTTGGACAGTGCCGCCTCGATGCGCAATGCCAGAAAGATTTCCTTGATCTTGCGCGTGTAGGTGCGCTCGCGCGACAGAAACAGGTTGCGGGCCAGCTGCATGGTGATGGTGCTGCCACCCTGGGTCTTCTCGCCGGTGAGAAGCAGATTCCAGGCCGCTCGCAGCAGGCCCTGATAATCCACCCCCGGATGCTCGAAGAAACGGTCGTCCTCCGCCGCCAGAAAGGCGTGGATCACCCGCGGCGGGATGTCTTCGAAGGTGACCGGCAACCGCCGTTCGGTGCCGAATTCCGCAATCAGCTGGTCGTCGGCAGTATAGACTCGCAGCGGCTCATTGAGCTGAGCCTCGCCGATCTCGCCCGGCTCGGGCAGCTGCGGGCCGAAATACAGATAGGCCCCGCCGACCACGCCCACCGCAAGCAGCGACGCGGACAGCATGCCCGCCAGAACAACCACAAGAACCTTGATCGCACGCGGCAATGTAAGCTTCCACTTGGAGTATCGTGCGTGGCACCGGCGGCACGCACGCGAAAAAACCAAGTGCCATGATACCGGGGCCCGGTACGACCTGCAGCCTCTGGCGTTGGCGCTTCAGGGCAGCTTGTCGGCGCCGATAACTTCTGCGATGGTTCTTTCAGGCTGGATGGGTCAGGATATTGATTACAAGTCAGCGGCTTGCAGAAAGCCTTGGGGGTAAGGGGCGAATCGCGCCGTTGACCGCCGGCCTTGGTACTGGGGGAGTTTGATGGGTCTGCTGGATTCGATCACGGGGCGCGAGTCTCCGGAATTGGTGGCGCTGGACATCAGCGCCGGCCGGGTCAAGCTGCTCGAACTCGGGGGCAGCCTCGGTACGCCCCATATCCAGGCATTCGCCAGCGAAGTTCTGTCCCCCGATGCAGTCCAGGACCGCCAGATCGTCGAGCCCGAACTGGTGGCGCAGAGCATCAGCCGCGCGATGCAGAAATCGGGCTGCCGGCAGCGTCAGGCGGCAGTGGCCGTGTCCGGCTCGGCGGTGATCAGCAAGCTAATCGACATGCCCGCCACCCTCACCGAGGACGAGATCGAACAGCAGATCGGCTTCGAAGCCGATGCCTACATCCCCTACCCCATCGAGGAAGTCAGCCTGGACTTCCAGATCATGGGCCCCTCGCCCCGCGACAGCGACATGCAGCAGGTGCTGCTGGCAGCCTGCCGGCGCGACAACGTGGAGATGCGGGTCGCGGCGGTCGAGATCGCCGGTCTGAAGGTCAGACTGGTGGATGTTGAAAGCTATGCGCTGCAGAACGCCTGCGGCCTGCTGATCGAACAGATGCCGGACAAGGGCGCGGAACGCACGGTGGCGGTTGTCGACGTGGGCGCTACCACCACGGCCGTCAACGTGCTGCACAGCGGCGAAACCATCTACACCCGTGAACAGGCCTTCGGCGGCAGCCAGCTGGTAGAGGAAATCCAGCGTCACGAAGGGCTGGATTCATCCGATGCCGCGCTGGCCCGCCTGCGCAGCGGCGAACTGGCGGCCGATTACCTGGCGTCCATCCTGCCGGCGTTTGCCGAACAGCTGGCCCAGCAGATCGACCGCTCGTTGCAGCTGTTCTTCTCGCAATCGGGCGAAATCGAGAGCGTGGATCAGATCATCATCACCGGCGGCTGCGCCCTGTTTCCCGGGCTGGACGACCACGTCGGCCGCACGCTGGAAATCGCCACCGCCTCGGGCAACCCGCTGGCCGGCCTCAAGGCCAGCGGCGGCGCCCGGCGCAGCCGTGTGGATGCGGAAGCCCCGGCCCTGATGGTGGCGACCGGCCTGGCGCTGCGGTCACTGGGCTGACCGATATCATGCAGACACTCATTCGCATCAACCTGCTGGACTGGCGCGAGGCCCGTCGCGAACAGCGCAAGAAACAGTTCCTGACCGCCCTCGGGGTGGCCGCCCTCGGGGCGCTGGGCCTGGTGGCGCTCGGGGTTTTCGCCTACAACAGCGCCATCGACAGCCAGCAGGCGCGCAACCGTTTCCTCCAGGCCGAGATCGCCGAAATCGACAAGCAGATCGCGGAAATCGAAGCGCTGGAGCAAACCCGGGACAACCTGATCACCCGCATGCGCATCATCGAGGAGCTGCAGCAGTCACGCTCCCAGATCGTCCACTACTTCGACCAGATCGTGGAAACGCTGCCGGAGGGCGTCTACCTCACCTCGCTGAAGCAGAACGGCAAGACCACCACCGTCAATGGCATTGCCGAATCCAATGGGCGGGTCTCGGCCTACATGGTCAACCTGGATGCTTCCGCCTGGTTCGACGATCCGCGGCTGGTGGTGATCAAGGGCACTAGCGGCGGTTCCCAGCGAGCGGCCGAGTTCACGCTCAACTTCCGTACCGTGAACCCGCAGAAACCGGATGACGAGGGCGGCCAGTCGGAGGCCGAGGCGCCATGAGAGTCAACGAATTCTTCGACGAACTGCGGGCACTGGACCAGCACAATGTCGGCAGCTGGCCGGCCTGGGCCTATGTCGGAGCGGTGGTGATCCTGTCCGCCGTGTTGCTGGGGCTGGGCAGCTGGTATTTCGTGCTGCCCAAGGGCGACGAGCTCGACCGTGCCCGCCAGCAGGAAACCTCGCTGCGCGCCGAGTTCGAACGCAAGCAGAAGAAAGTGGCCAACCTCGACGCCTACAAGGAACAGCTGGCGGAGATGCGCCAGACATTCGGAGATCTGCTGCGGCAACTGCCCAGTCAGACCGAGGTGCCCAACCTGCTCAATGACATCTCCCAGACGCGCCTGGCCAGCGGGCTGGAAGAGGAACTGTTCAAACCGCGCCCCGAACTGGTCAAGGACTTCTATGCCGTGCTGCCCAACGATCTGGTGGTCACCGGCAGCTATCACGAACTGGGCGCGTTCGTTTCCGGCGTGGCCGCGCTGCCGCGCATCGTCACCCTGGACAACGTCAGCATCCAGCCCGCGGAGGACAGCCAGGGCCAGGAATTGCGCATGAGTGTGGTCGCCAACACCTATCGTTATCTGGATGGCGACGAAACCGCCGGGACCACGGAGGACGACCAGTGATCGGACGCCGCGCCGCGCGATTGCTGATTCTGCTGGGCCTGGCAGCGGCGGTGGCCGGCTGCAGCGAGGACATGTCGGATTTGCGCACCTATGCCGCCGAGATCAAGGCGCGCAAGTCCGACGACATCGAGCCGATACCCCAGATGCGCGCCTACGAGCCGTTTGCCTACCGACCGGACGACCGACGCGAGCCCTTCGTGCCTTTTACCGAGGGAACCGAACAGGAACAGCGCCGCAGCAACTCCGGCATCTCGCCCGATTTCAACCGCAATCGCGAGCCGCTGGAGGAATTCCCGCTGGACGCCCTGCGCATGGCCGGCACCCTGAAAGTCGCCGGCACGCACTATGCATTGGTCAGCGCTCCGGACGGCGTGGTGCACCGGGTGACGGTGGGCAACCACATGGGCAAGAATTTCGGCGAGATCGTGGCCATCGACAAGACCGGCATCCGGCTGGTGGAGATCGTGCCCGACGGGCTTGGTGGTTACATGAAACGCGATGCCAGCATCGCGCTTGAACAATAGCCGCCAGCCGCGGCAATCAACGGGTTTGAACGGAATGCATGCCATGAAACAGCGTCTCAACCGCCCCGCCGGTCGCTGGACTGCCCTGCTCGCTGGGCTGATGCTGGCAGGCAGTTTCTCGGCCCAGGCCGCGGCTACGGAACTGGAATCGGTGGAACACGCCCGGCTGGCCGGCAACCAGGTGCTGGTCACGCTCACCCTCTCTGGCCCGGCACCGCAGGCCAGCGCCTTCACCGTGGACCAGCCGGCCCGCCTGTCACTCGACCTGCCGGGCACCACACTGGCCGCCAAACCGCGCTATCGGCGCGTGGACGCCGGGAATCTGCAGGCCATTGCGTTGGCCGAGGGCGGCGACCGCACGCGGGTGGTGCTCGAGCTTTCGCGGATCGTGCCCTACCAGTTGAGCCGCGAGGGCAATCGGGTGTTGGTCCGCCTGGGTCAGGGGACCGGCGAAACGACGGCCGCCAGCGACAGGCCGGCCCCGACCTCCGGCCAGCGCATCACCGACATCGATTTTCGCCGGACAGAATCCGGCGGCGGCCGGGTCACGCTCGAACTGAGCGGCACGCCTGGCCCGGTGAACGTCAATAACGAAGGCCAGCGCATCGTCGCCACCCTGAGCGGCGTGCAGCTGCCGGCCGATCTGGAAAAGCGCCTGGACGTGATCGACTTTGCCACCCCAGTGAAATACATCGACGCGCTGGCCCGGAACGGCGCAACGCGTCTGGCGATCACGCCCATTGAAGGCGCGGAGTTCGAGCAGGTGGCCTACCAGTCCGACGACACCTTCGTCATCGAACTGCAGCCGGTCACGGCCGAGGAGCAGCGCAGCCGCGAGCCGGAATACACTGGCGAACGCATCTCGCTGTCGTTCCAGAGCGTGGACGTGCGCGCCGTGCTGCAGATTCTGGCGGACGTGGCCGGGGTGAACATGGTGGTATCGGAAAGCGTATCCGGCGCCATGGCACTGGAACTGGACAACGTTCCCTGGGACCAGGCGCTGGACATCATCCTGGCATCCGAGGGTCTTGGCATGCGCCGTCAGGGCAACGTCATCCTAGTCGCCCCGCTGCCGGAAATCGCCACCCGCGAACAGGCCGAACTCGAGGCCCAGCAGGCCACCAGCAACTCCGCCCCGCTGGTTTCGGAGATCATCCAGATCAACTACGCCCGGGCCGGGGATTTCGCCGCGCTGCTGAAATCCGGCGAAGTGTCGCTGCTGTCGTCCCGCGGCCAGGTAACGGTGGATGAGCGCACCAATACCCTGCTGATCAATGAAACCCGCGCCAAGCTCGAGGAGATTCGCCGTGTGATCAACCGGCTGGACATCCCGGTACGCCAGGTGCTGATCGAATCCCGCATCGTGGTCGCCAACCGCGAATTCGCCCGCAATCTGGGCGTGACCGCCAGCGCCACCGACAACGCCGCCTTCGAGTCCCCCAGCGACGGCAACTACACTGCCGATACCGGCTTCGCCGTCAACCTGCCGGTAGCCGGCCCGGCCGGGACACTGACCACCAGCATCATCGGCAACACGTTCAATCTGGATCTGGCGCTTTCCGCGCTGGAATCGGAAAACCGCGGCGAAGTGATCTCCTCGCCCCGCGTGATCACAGCCAACGCCAAGGAAGCCAAGATCGAACAGGGCGTGGAAATCCCCTACCTGGAGGCCGCCTCATCCGGCGCCGCCACCGTGCAGTTCAAGGAAGCAGTGCTCAGTCTCACCGTCACCCCCCAGATCACCCCGGACGAACGCGTGATCATGGACCTGTTCGTCACCCAGGACACCCAGGGCGATTCCATCAACGTCCAGGGCGGCGGCCAGGTGCCCTCGATCAACACCCGCAGCCTGACCACGCAGGTGCTGGTCGAAAACGGCGAAACCGTGGTGCTGGGCGGCATCTACGAGCAGGAGGATCGCGACGTGGTCAACAAGGTACCCGTCTTCGGCGACATCCCGCTGCTGGGCGCGTTCTTCCGCAACACTTCCAAGCAGCGCGACAAGCGCGAGTTGCTGCTGTTCGTCACGCCCAAGATTCTCAAGGAAGGATTGCGCATTAACTGATACCGATTCAGTTGCTGAGCCAGTCCGAGACCCGCCAATGACCGAGAAAGCCATGCACAAGTTCGACTTCCGACTCCTTCTAATCGCCGGGCTCGTCACCCTGGCAACCGGCTGTGGCGGCACCACATCCGGGCAGGGTGATAACGATAATGGCGATGGTGACCCGGATAATGGGCCGGTCGATGACTCGGTAAGAATCGGTTCCGTCGATAATGGCGGCAATTTCAACGAAGGCGTGATCGGTAGCAACCAGACCGTGCTGCAAGCCGGGCAGAGAGCAACACTCAGCCTCCGCCTGATTGACGGCGAGGGCGATCCGGTAACAGATGGCTCCGACGTGTTTTTCACCTCGGCATGCGCAGAATCAAGTCTCGCCGAAATCGACCCCGCTGTGGTCGCGAACGAAAGCGGCAATGTGACGACCACCTACACCGCCCGCGGCTGTAGCGGTGCAGACACCGTGACTGCCCGCACCGATGTCGACGGCGGTTCACTGCAGGCCACCGTCACGCTGCAGACGGAACAAGCACCACTGGGCGCGATCCAGTTCCAGGGTGCCAGCAATCCTCTCATCGGCATTCAAGGTTCGGGGGCGCTACCCGGCCAGTCGACAGTGACGTTCGCGGTCACCAACAACAGTGGCGGCCCGGTCCCCAATCAACTCGTGACCTTCGAGCTCAATACCACCGTGGGCGGCATCAGCTTGAGCAATGCGCAAGCCACCACCGGACCAGAGGGTATCGCGCAAACAACAATTAGCAGCGGCACGCAGGCCGCAACCGTTCAGGTCACTGCCACCGCGACCCGCGACGGGGTAACCACCACCGCACAATCCAACGGTCTGGCGATAACGACCGGCATCCCGGACAACAACAGCTTCTCGGTTAGCGCGGATACCCTGAATATCGAGGGCTTCGACATCGATGGCACCACGACTGCCATCACCGTCCGGGCCGCTGACCGGTTCAATAATCCGGTCCCCGACGGCACCGCCGTTAACTTCCTCACCGAGGGCGGCTCGATCCCCGGCAGCTGCGAAACCACCGGAGGCAACTGCACGGTGGAATTTGTCAGCCAGAATCCACGCCCGACCAACGGCCGCGCCACCGTACGGGTCACCACCATCGGGGAAGAAAGCTTTACCGACGCCAATCCCTCAAACGGCCGCTTTGACGCCGGCGAAACCTTCATGGACCTCCCCGAAGCATTCCGCGATGACAACGAAAACGGGGTGCGTGATACGAACGAACCGTTTGTGGACTTTAATAACGACGGGAGCTACACCGGCCCCAGCGGCAATTTCACCGGGTTACTGTGCAACGATCCGGCGGTCTGCGATGACGCCAACACGCTCAATGTGCGCCGCAATATCGTCATAGTGATGTCGGGTTCGAGTTATTTCGTGGACATCTCACCCGATCCGCTGGAAATTCCGGTAGAGGGTGCGGGCACGGTGAACGTGACCGTACAGGACGCCAACGGGCAAATTCCTGCCGCCAACACCACCGTAACCGGCACAACCTCGGTGGGCACGCTGGAAGGCCCGACTTCTTTCGTCGTACCCAACCGCACCGGCCCGCCGAGTGGGCTGCCTTTTACCGCTACATTCCGTGTCGAGGCCGGAGATGAACCGGAAAGTGGCGTATTCCGCATTGAGGCGACCAGTCCAAGCGGGGTGATCAGCCGGGGCATCTCCACCGTAAACACTACCGCCGCGCCGTGACCGACATCACTCTCCAATCCCAGCAGCCAGCAGGAGTCGAAGATTCGCGCCATTTGCTCTAGAATCCCGGCTGCGCGTCGTTTGCTGAATCGAGCAGAAACACGCGCCCGCATGTTTCTCGACGATGCGCCTTTGGAGACGACCTAGTAGGTTTCATGGCAGCCAACCCGAACATTTACCTCATCGGCCCCATGGGCGCCGGCAAGACCACCGTCGGTCGCCGGATTGCCGAAATCAAGGGCATGCAGTTCATCGATTCCGATCAGGAAATCGAGAAACGCACGGGCGTGGACATCTCCTTCATCTTCGACATGGAGGGTGAGGACGGCTTCCGAAAGCGCGAAAGCGACATGATCGCCACGCTGGTCAACGAGACCAATACGGTCATGGCCACCGGCGGGGGCGTGATTCTGGAGTCGGCCAATCGTGACCTGCTCTCCGCGCGTGGCGTGGTGGTCTATCTGGAGACCTCGCTAGAACAGCAGCTGGCACGCACCCGCAACAACCGCAATCGCCCGCTGCTGGAAGGCAGCGATGACGTCGAGGCCACCCTGACCCAGCTGATGGAAGAGCGCGACCCGCTCTACCGGAGCATTGCGGATCTCACCGTCAAGACCGGCGACCAGCCGGCCCGACGCCTGGCGCGCGAGATCGTGGAGCGCCTGGAGAGCATCGGCACGGCCGAGATCTAGAGGGCCCAATGCAACAGCTGGCCGTCGACCTCGGCGAGCGGACCTACCCCATCTACATCGGGCCGGGGCTGCTGGCACAACCCGAACTGTATGAACGCCATCGCGGTAGCGGCCAGATTCTGGTCGTCACCAATGACTGTGTGGCGCCGCTTTACCTGGATCGGATCGTGGCCGCCCTGGGCGAGCCCGAAACGCTGGTGCTGCCCGACGGCGAAGCGGAAAAGACCCTGGCCCGGACCGAACAGGTACTGGACAGGCTGCTGCGTGCCGGTTTCGGCCGCGACGGCACGCTGGTGGCGCTGGGTGGCGGCGTGATCGGTGACCTGGCCGGCTTCGCGGCGGCCATCTACCAGCGCGGCATCGATTTCATCCAGGTGCCCACCACGCTGCTGGCGCAGGTGGACTCCTCGGTCGGCGGCAAGACCGGCGTGAACCACCCGCTGGGCAAGAACATGATCGGTGCCTTTCATCAGCCTCGGGCGGTGATTGCCGACACCGACGTCCTGGCCACCCTGCCGGACCGCGAACTGTCGGCCGGGCTGGCGGAGATCATCAAGTACGGCCTGATCCGGGACCGCGGATTCCTGGAATGGCTGGAGACCCACATGGACGGCCTGCGCGCGCGGAAGCCGGCACTGCTGACCGAAGCCATTGCCCGTTCCTGCCGAAACAAGGCCGAGGTGGTGGCCGCGGACGAGCGTGAAGGCGGCGTGCGGGCGCTACTGAATCTGGGGCATACCTTCGGCCATGCCATCGAGGCCGGTCTGGGCTATGGCGAGTGGCTGCACGGCGAGGCGGTGGGCGCCGGCATGTGCATGGCCGCCGACATGTCGGTCCGGCTGGGTTGGCTCGGCGAGGACGATCGCGCCCGGGCGGTACACCTCATCGAGCGGGCGGGCCTTCCGACCCGTCCGCCGCGCGGTCTGACGCCCGAACACATGCGCGCGCTGATGGCCCGCGACAAGAAGGTGGTCGCAGGACAGCTGCGGCTGGTGCTGCTCCGGGCGCTGGGTGAGGCGGTGGTGACCGGCGACTTCAGCCCCGACACGCTGTCCCGAACCCTGGTCGGGAACGCCCGAGCGGAATAGCCGCGCACCCCTAACGCGCTGATTTAGCGCGTTATTTGCAGCATCCGGCCATCCTCGCCCGATTGCCCGCCGGCAATCGAACCGCTATACTCGGGGGTTCGCAGCTATCGCCGCGGCCGCCACCATCCACAACGGGCGGCCCTGAAACCGGCGCGTTCCCGCTTGTTCCTGATCCTGCCGCCCGCGGGAAAGGTGCCGGCGGCGACCGCGGCACCGAGGATGACGCTATGCACAAGATGACCGGGGGACTCTACCGTCCCGAGTTCGAAAAGGACGCCTGCGGTTTCGGCCTGATCGCCAACATGGACGACACCCCCAGCCACTGGCTGGTGGACACCGCCATCAAGGCGCTGGAGCGGCTGACACACCGCGGTGCAGTCGCGGCCGACGGCAAGACCGGCGACGGCTGCGGCATCCTGATGAAGCAGCCCGCGACCTTCCAGCGCACCATTGCCAAGGAAGCCGGCATCGAACTCGCCGATTGCTTCGCCTCGGGGCTGGTCTTCCTGCATCGCGACGAAACCCTGGCGGACGCCGCACGCGATGCGCTGGGTCGGGAACTGGAACGCGAAGGACTCGCGGTAGCCGGCTGGCGCGTGGTGCCGACCGATTCCGGCGTCTGCGGCGCCCAGGCGACCGAGACGCTTCCGGTCATCGAGCAGGTATTCGTCAACGCCCCCGACGACATGGATGGTGACCTGTTCGAGGCCAAGCTGGTGTTCGCGCGCCGGCGCACCGAAA
This sequence comes from Spectribacter hydrogenoxidans, assembly GCF_031846275.1. Lineage (NCBI taxonomy): Bacteria > Pseudomonadati > Pseudomonadota > Gammaproteobacteria > Salinisphaerales > Salinisphaeraceae > Spectribacter > Spectribacter hydrogenoxidans. Next base: position 149,888 of record NZ_JAVRIB010000006.1, on the reverse strand, counting down.
ACGCCCTGCCCGACGACGACACCTTCTACGTGCCGTCGCTGTCCGCCCGGGTATTCTCGTACAAGGGCATGGTGATGCCGGCCTACCTGCCCGACTTCTACCAGGATCTGGCCGACGAGCGGCTGGAAACCTCGCTGTGCGTATTCCACCAGCGGTTTTCCACCAACACCCTGCCCCAGTGGCGCCTGGCCCAGCCCTTCCGCTACCTCGCCCACAACGGCGAAATCAACACGGTCATGGGCAACCGTTACTGGTCCACCGCACGGGCGGGCAAGTTCGCCTCCGACAAGCTGCCGGACATGGCCTCGATCCAGCCGCTGGTGTCGATGGAGGGATCGGACTCCCAGAGCCTGGACAACATGCTGGAAGTACTGCTGGCCGGCGGCATGGACATCTTCTACGCCATGCGCCTGATGATGCCTCCGGCGTGGCAGAACGTGGACTACATGAGCGCGGACCTGCGCGCCTTCTACGAATACAACTCCATGCACATGGAGCCCTGGGACGGCCCGGCCGGCATCGTGCTCACCGACGGCCGCTATGCCGCCTGCTGCCTGGACCGCAACGGCCTGCGCCCGGCGCGCTGGGTGATCACCAACGACCGGCACATCACCCTGGCCTCGGAAATCGGCGTTTGGGACTACCAGCCGGAGCAGGTGGTGGCCAAGGGCCGGCTCAAGCCCGGCGACATGATTGCCGTGGATACCGATACCGGCGAGCTGATCCAGCCGCGTGAGATCGACAAACGCCTTGCCAGCCGCGCGCCCTACAAGCAATGGCTCAAGGAACACGCCCGCGAGCTGGAATCACGCCTGGACGGCGATGACCTCGACGACTGGCTGGAACGCGACCAGGTCAAGGTTTACGAAAAGCTGTTCCTGGTGTCGTTCGAAGAACGCGACCAAGTGCTGCGGCCGCTCGCCGAAGCCGGCCAGGAAGCCACTGGCTCGATGGGCGACGACACGCCGTTCCCGGTACTGTCACGCGTCGACCGGGTGCTGTTCGACTATTTCCGGCAGCAGTTCGCCCAGGTGACCAATCCGGCAATCGACAGCTTGCGCGAACGCATCGTGATGAGCCTGGAGACCTGCTTCGGCCGGGAACGCAACGTGTTCGACGAGGGCCCCGAACGGGCCAAGCGGCTGGTGGTGGATTCCCCGGTACTGTCCACCGGCAAGTTCCGGCAACTGCTGGCGCTTGACGACGCGGATTACGCGCACACCCTCATCGACCTCCAGTACACCCCGGACGAAAGCCGGGCCGATGGCGGGCTGCAGGCGGCCGTCGAACGGATCTGCGACGAGGCCGTGGCCGCGGTGCGCGAGGGCACCACCATTCTTGTGCTGTGCGATCGCCACATCCAGCAGGACCGGATGCCGGTTCACGCGCTGCTGGCCGTGGGCGCAGTACATCATCGACTGGTGCACGAGAATCTGCGCTGCGACGCCAACCTGGTGGTGGAAACCGCCACCGCGCGGGATTCCCACCACTTCGCCTGCCTGATCGGTTACGGCGCCACCGCGGTGCATCCGTATCTGGCCTATGAATGCCTCAATGATCTGGCCCGCTGCGGGCAGATCCAGGGCACGCCCGCGCAGGAGCTGTGCTCGACCTATCGCAAGGGCATCAACAAGGGCCTGTACAAGATCATGTCCAAGATGGGCATCTCCACGATCACCAGTTATCGCGGGGCCCAGCTGTTCGAGATCGTCGGCCTGCACGACGAGGTGGTGAATCTGTGCTTCACCGGCACCACCAGCCGGGTCCAGGGCGCGATGTTCGCCGACCTGCACGGTGATCAGGCTCGCCTGGCCGCCATTGCCTGGAATCCGCGGGTGGCCATCAACCAGGGCGGCATTCTCAAGTTCGTCCACGGGCAGGAATACCACGCCTACAATCCGGACGTGATCGCCACCCTGCACGACGCCGTGCAGACGGGTGACTACGACAAGTACCGGATCTACGCCGACATCGTCCAGAACCGCCCGGTCACGGTGCTGCGCGACCTGTTCAAGCTGCGCGACGACATCGACCCGATCAAGGTCGACGATGTCGAACCGATCGAGGCAATCACCAAGCGCTTCGACTCCGCCGGCATGAGCCTGGGCGCCCTGTCGCCCGAGGCCCACGAAGCCCTGGCCCAGGGCATGAACCGCATGGGCGGGCGCTCCAATTCCGGCGAAGGCGGCGAGGACAGCGCCCGCTTCGGCACCGACAAGATGTCGAAGATCAAGCAAGTGGCCTCCGGCCGCTTCGGCGTGACCCCGCACTACCTGGTCAACGCCGAGGTGCTGCAGATCAAGGTCGCCCAGGGCGCCAAGCCCGGCGAGGGCGGCCAGCTGCCGGGCCACAAGGTCAACGAGATGATCGCCAGCCTGCGCTATTCCAAGCCGGGTGTGGCGCTGATCAGCCCGCCCCCGCACCACGACATCTATTCGATCGAGGATCTGGCGCAGCTGATCTTCGACCTCAAGCAGGTCAATCCGCAGGCGCTGGTCTCGGTGAAGCTGGTGTCCGGCCCCGGCGTGGGCACCATCGCGGCCGGCGTGGCCAAGGCCTATGCCGACCTGATCACCATTTCCGGGTATGATGGCGGCACCGGCGCCTCGCCGCTGACTTCCGTTCGCTACGCGGGAACACCCTGGGAACTCGGCCTGACCGAGACCCACCAGACCCTGCGCGCCAACGACCTTCGCGACAAGGTGCGGGTGCAGACCGACGGTGGCCTCAAGACCGGCGTGGACGTGATCAAGGCCGCCATCCTGGGGGCGGAATCCTTCGGCTTCGGCACCGCGCCGATGGTGGCCCTGGGCTGCAAGTACCTGCGAGTGTGTCACCTGAACAACTGCGCCACCGGCGTGGCCACGCAGAACGAGACCCTGCGCACCCGGCACTTCATCGGGCTGCCGGAAATGGTGCAGCATTTCTTCCGCTTCGTGGCCCAGGAAACCCGCGAGCTGATGGCCGGCCTGGGCGTGCGCTCGCTGGAGGAACTGATCGGGCGTACCGATCTGCTCGAGTTGCTCCCGGGCGACACCGACAAGCAGCGGCACCTGGATCTGTCGCCCATTCTGTCCAAGGGCGGCCTGGCCGACGACGTGCCCCGTTACTGCCTGGAGCCACATAACGAACCCTTCGACAAGGGCGAGCTGGCCGAACAGATGGTGATGGACGCGCTCGACGTCATCGAGCACCAGCGCGGCGGCGAGTTCAGCTACCGCGTGCAGAACAACAACCGCTCCATCGGGGCGCGCCTGTCCGGCGAAATCGCGCGGCGCCACGGCAACCAGGGCATGGCCGACGCCCCGATCACGCTCAAACTGACCGGCACCGTCGGCCAGAGCTTCGGCGTGTTCAATGCCGGCGGCCTGCACCTGGACCTGACCGGCGACGCCAACGACTATGTCGGCAAGGGCATGGCCGGCGGCCGCATCGTGATCCGCCCGCCAGCCGGCGTGGCCTACAAGACCAACGAAGCCACCATCATCGGTAACACCTGTCTGTACGGCGCCACCGGCGGCACCCTGTACGCCGCCGGCCTGGCCGGCGAGCGCTTCGGCGTGCGCAATTCCGGCGCCCACGCGGTGGTGGAAGGTGTGGGCGACCACGGCTGCGAATACATGACCGGCGGCTGCATCGTCGTGCTGGGCCACACCGGCACCAACTTCGGCGCCGGCATGACTGGCGGCATGGCCTACGTGCTAGACGAGAAACGTGAATTCGTGGACCGCTATAACCATGAACTTATCGACATCCATCGCGTGGTGGCCGAGAACATGGAGGCCCACCGACACTACCTGCGGTCGCTGATCGTCGCTTATGTCGAGGCGACCGGAAGCGCCTGGGGTCAACAGATCCTCGACAACTTCCGCGATTACGTCGGACAGTTCTGGCTGGCCAAGCCCAAGGCCGAGGACGTCAACACCGTGCTCGACACTTTGAACCGGGCAGCCTAATTCGAACGGTGCGGCCCAGCCCTCGCCGGATATCTAGAGCCGCAGAGGACGCAACGATTCATGCATGTTGCGTCCTCTGCGGGTCGCCAATCTATTCAGTAGCTCGCTCATGGCAAAGAACAACCTGCAATTCCTGGAAATGCCGCGGCAGGATCCGCCCAAGGTCGAGGCCTCGGTGCGCATCCATGAATTCGCCGAAATCTACGGACAATTCGACAAGGAAACGGCGGCCAAGCAGGCCGGACGCTGCATTTCATGCGGCAACCCGTACTGCGAGTGGAAGTGTCCGGTACACAACTATATCCCCAACTGGCTGAAGCTGGTCGAGGAGGGAAATCTGTTCGAGGCAGCGGAGCTTTCGCACCAGACCAACACGCTGCCCGAAATCTGCGGCCGCATCTGTCCACAGGACCGTCTGTGCGAGGGCGCCTGCACCATGAACGACGGCTTCGGGGCCATTTCCATCGGCTCGGTGGAAAAGTACATCACCGACGAGGCCTTCAAGCAGGGCTGGCGGCCGGACGTATCCCACGTGAAGTGGACCGACAAGAAGGTGGCGGTGATCGGTGCGGGGCCAGCCGGCCTGGGTGCCGCTGACATCCTGGTCCGAAGCGGCGTCAAAGCCGTGGTGTATGACAAATACCCGCGCATCGGCGGCCTGCTGACGTTTGGCATCCCCCCGTTCAAGCTGGAAAAGGAAGTGGTCGAGACCCGGCGCGAAGTCATGGAAGGCATGGGCGTGGAATTCCGCCTCGGCGTCGAGGTGGGCAAGGACGTGTCCATGGAACAGTTGCTAGACCAGCACGACGCCGTGTTCATGGGCATGGGCACCTACACCTACATGAAGGGCGGCTTCCCCGGCGAGGAGCTCGAAGGGGTATACGAGGCCCTGCCTTTCCTGGTCTCCAACATCAACCGCGAACTGGGCCTGGAAACCGACACCAGGCAGTTCATCAATATGCAGCGCCAGCGGGTGGTCGTCCTCGGCGGCGGCGACACCGCCATGGACTGCAACCGCACCTCGATCCGCCACGGGGCGAGAAGCGTGACCTGCGCCTACCGTCGGGACGAGGGAAACATGCCCGGCTCCGCTCGCGAGGTGGCCAACGCCAAGGAAGAAGGCGTCAAGTTCAAGTTCAACCGTCAGCCGGTGGAAATCGTGGGCGACGGCAAGGTTGAGGGCGTGAAGGTAGTGACCACCAAGCTCGGCGCCCCGGATGCCCGCGGCCGCCAGCGACCCGAACCGGTGCCCGGCACCGAGGAAGTGATCCCGGCCGACCGGGTGATCATCGCCTTCGGCTTCCGGCCCAACCCGCAGGACTGGTTCGACGACCACACCATCGACGTGGATGATGGCGGCCGCGTGATCGCGGCCGGCGACGGCGAATTCCGCTTCCAGACCTCCAACCCGAAGGTATTTGCCGGCGGGGACATGGTCCGTGGCTCGGACCTCGTGGTCACGGCGGTGTTCGAGGGGCGGGAGGCCGGCCAGGGCATTCTCGACTACCTTGGCGTTTGAGGTGTTGGCAAGCGGGTCTTGAACCGCGAAGGACGCAAAGAAGCGCAAAGGATATTTATCAAGAGAACCTTTGCGTCTTTGGCGACCTTCGCGGTTAAACGAAACGGACGCACACCCTCCAAATTGTAGGGCTTGCCGTGCGCATGATTCATGCGCATACTTGCACGCATGTCCAAGGCGCGAATCAATCTTTCCGTGGACGAATCGGTGCTGCGCGACGCGCGTGCGCTGAACGTCAACCTGTCGCAGCTGTTCGAACAGACACTCGTCGAACGCAATCGGGAAATGCGAGCGCTGCGCTGGCAGGAGGAAAACCGGGAGGCCATCCGGGCCTACAATGAGCGCATCGAGCGGGACGGGCTCTGGAACCGGGACCTAGTTTCCTTCTGAATGGCGCAGTATCAGGCCTATCGCAATCCGCGACCAAGCGCGGAGCAGGTTCCGTTCCTGCTCGATCTCCAGTCGGATATCGTGACCATCGATAGCCGTCTGGTGGCACCGCTGGTCGATGCCGAGGTGTTCGGCCCCCGCCTGACCCGTCTGCACCCGGCGTTCATCGTCGCGGACCGACGCGTTATCCTGGCGTCGCCTGACCTCGCCGGCCTGCCAGCGCGGGAACTGTGTGACTGGGTGGCCGACCTTTCCGCCGAACGCGATACCATTTTCGGCGCCATCGATTTCCTGCTGACAGGCACTTGATGACCACGATTCCTGCCCGCGAGCGTCTCATCGTCGCACTCGACGTACCGCACCACATCGCCGCCCGGCAGCTGGTCGAGCAGCTTGACGACACGGTGGTGTTCTACAAGATCGGACTCGAACTGGCACTGTCGGAGGGCTTTCTGGACCTGATCGACTGGCTGCGAGAGCGCGACAAGAAGGTGTTTGTCGATCTCAAGCTGTTCGACGTGCCGGCCACCGTGGCCCGCGCGGTGGCGCGGCTGGCCGAGCGCGAGGTGGACTTCGCCACCGTGCACGGCAATCAGGCCATCATGGAAGCGGCCGCCCAAGCCACGCGCGGGCCGCTGAAAATTCTCGCCGTGACAGCTCTCACCAGCCTGGATCGCGGCGACCTGAACGATCTCGGCTTCGCCTGCGACGTGGAATCCCTGGTGCTGTCCCGCGCGCGACGGGCGCTGGCGGCCGGTTGCGACGGCGTGGTGTCCTCCGGCATGGAGGTTGCCGCCCTGCGCGCCGAGGCGCCGGACCGGCTGATTGCGGTCACGCCCGGTATCCGCCCGGTGGATAACGACGACGACCAGAAGCGAGTGATGACGCCGCGTGAGGCGATCCGGGCCGGATCGGACTACCTGGTCGTGGGACGGCCCATCCGCGACGCCGAAGACCCGGTAGCAGCGGCGCAAGCCATTCAATCCGAGATCGCTGGCGCCCTGTCGAAAAGCCATTAACCGCAAGGAGCACAAAGGCCGTGCCTGTCCATGATGGCCCTGTCCGCTCCTTGCGTCCTTTGCGGTTCCGCTCGCCTTATGAAAAATGATCGACTGCTGAAAGCCCTGCGCCGTGAACCGGTGGACCGCACACCTGTCTGGCTGATGCGCCAGGCCGGGCGCTACCTGCCCGAGTACCGGGCCACGCGGGATCAGGCCGGCAGTTTCATGGACCTGTGCCGCAACGCCGAGCTGGCCTGCGAGGTCACGATGCAGCCGCTGCGGCGCTTCGATCTGGACGCGGCCATCCTGTTCTCGGACATCCTGACCATTCCGGAAGCCATGGGCCTGGGTCTGTACTTCACCCCCGGCGAGGGGCCCAAGTTCGAGCACCCAGTGCAGGACGCGGCCGCCATCGCCCGCCTCGGCAAACCGGATGCCGAGGACGATCTCGGCTATGTCATGAACGCGGTGCGCACCATCAGGCGGGAACTGGACGGCCGGGTGCCGCTGATCGGCTTCGCCGGCAGCCCCTGGACGCTGGCCACCTACATGGTCGAGGGCGGGCCCAGCAAGGATTTCCGCCGCATCAAGGCGATGGCCTATGACGATCCGGCCACGCTGGAAAGACTGCTGGGTCTGCTGGCTGATGCCGTCACCGATTACCTCAACGGCCAGATTGCGGCCGGCGCCCAGGCGGTGCAGATCTTCGACACCTGGGGCGGCGTGCTCACGCCCGCCGGCTACCACCAGTTCTCGCTGGCCTACATGCAGCGCATCGTGGCCGGACTGCGGCCGGACCCGCAGGGCAATCGGGTGCCCGTGATCCTGTTTACCAAGGGCGGCGGGGCTTGGCTGGAGGCGATTGCCGATACCGGCTGCGACGCCGTGGGACTGGACTGGACCGTCGATATCGGATCGGCCCGGCAACGGGTGGGCGATCGGGTAGCACTGCAGGGAAATCTCGATCCCGCCGCGCTCTACGCGGACCCGGCCGTCATCCGGGACAAGGTCGGCAAGATTCTGGCCGACTACGGCCCGGGCCCGGGCCACATCTTCAACCTCGGGCACGGCGTCACGCCCGAGGTGAATCCCGACCACGTGGCGACCCTGGTCGATGCCGTGCACGAGCTCAGCGCCAGCGACCACCACTGAAACGTTGTCAGCGGCCGGTGTAAAATCCGGCCCATGGACACGACGACCCGGCTGGCCGGCGGCCACTCCGACCGGCGATGATGGTGGCCCTGCCCCCGACAATTCGAGGCGTGCTCGCGGCTCTGGTCGTGAGCCTGTCGCTGATGGTGCTGTTCACCGGCTTCCTGCCCGGCGCCGTGGCCAAGCTGCTGGTGCCGCATGCGGGGTTCCGACGCGCCTGTGTCGCCTACATGCTGTGGTTCTGCCGCGCCTGGGTGCGCACCATCACCTGGACCACCGATTACATCTCCTGCCAGCCGGTGATGGTCGATATCGACATTCCGCCGGACACCGATGGTCGTTACCTGCTGATCGGCAATCATCAGAGCTGGGCCGACATCCCGGTGCTGATCCGCGCCCTGGATCGGACGCTGCCCTTCCCCCGCTGGTTCATCAAGCGCCAGATGCTGTGGGTGCCCTTCATCGGCTTCGCCACCTGGGCGCTGGATTTCCCCTACATGCGCCGTTACACGCGTGAGCAGATCGAACGCAATCCGGCGCTGGCCGGACGCGATATGGACACCACGCGGCGGGCCTGCGAGATCTATCGCCATCAATCGGTCACCGTGGTCAACTACGCGGAGGGCACCCGCTCGACTCCGGCCAAGCGGGCGGCCCGGCAATCCCCCTACCGGACCATGCTGCGGCCCAAGGCCGGCGGTACTGCGTTCATGCTCAATGCCATGGGGGACGTGCTGGACGGGGTGGTGGAACTCATGGTCACCTATTCGGGCACTGACCACCCCAGCGCCTGGGATTATGCCTGCGGCCGCATCCCGCAGGTGCATGCGGTGCTGCACAGGCTGGACATCCCCGAGGCCCTGCGCCGGGGCGATTACGAGAACGACCCGGACTATGCCGAACGCTTCCGGGCCTGGCTGAACGAACTCTGGGCGGCGCGCGACGCCGAAATCACCCAGCGCATGGCCGACGCTGATAAACGGGAAACGAACTGATGCGCATGCTGCTGCTGACCCTGCTGCTGGTCCTGATCGGGCTGGGGATCGCCCACTTCGTGCGAGCCCACATCCGGCGTACCCGCGAGGAACTCGAACACGTCGACCGCAGCAAGCTGCGCGATCTGAGCCAGGACGAATGGGACCGGGACGAAGACTCCCGTTGATTGCCCTGTTCACCGACTTCGGCCCGCACGGCCCCTACCTGGGCCAGATGCGTCTGGTGCTCGCCGGCTGCGCCCCTGACTGCCCGGTGGTCGATCTGTTGAACGACGCCCCGGCCTTCGACCCGACGGCCTCCGCCCACCTGCTGGCCGCACTCACCCCCGACCTGCCGCGGGCCAGCGTGCTGCTCGGGGTGGTGGACCCGGGCGTGGGCACCCACCGTGCCCCCGTCGCCCTGCAGGCGGATGATCGCTGGTACGTCGGCCCCGACAACGGCCTGTTCGACGTGGTCGCCGCGCGTGCCGAACAGGCCAGCTGGTACGACATCACCTGGCGGCCGGATCGGTTGTCCACTAGCTTTCACGGCCGCGACCTGTTCGCGCCGGTGGCCGGCCACCTCGCCGGCGGCGGTGATCCGGCGCAACGCCTGGCGCCGCGCGCGGCGGCAGCCGTGGCGGACGCGGATCGGGCGGCCGTGATCTACATTGACGCCTACGGCAACGCAATGACCGGTCTGCGGTCACGGACCTGGCCGGCGGAGACCCAGCTGATCACAGCGGACCGTCGCCTACCGCGGGCCGAGACCTTCGGCGCGGTCGCCCCGGGCGAGGCCTTCTGGTACGTCAATTCGCTGGGCCTGGCGGAAGTCGCGGTCAATCAGGGCAGCGCCGCGGATCAGCTGGGCCTGACCGTGGGCGACCCGATCACGGTCGTCGACCCATGACCGACGAGCAACGCAAGGCATTGCAGGTACTGCTCGACCAGCATATTCCGCTGGCGGCGGCCATGCAGATCACGCTGGCTGATGCCGGTGACGACATGCTGACCGTCACCGCCCCGCTGGGGGCCAATGCCAATCACTATGGCACCGCCTTCGGCGGCAGCCTGTATACGGTGGCGCTGGTGGCCGGCTGGGGTCTGGCCAGCATGAAACTCGACGGTCGGGGCATGGTGGTGGTCCAGCACGCCGACGCCGACTATCGGCGCCCGGTCAGACAGGACCTGCTGGCCACGGCCCGCTGTCGCGACGAGGGTCGATTCGCGGCGGACTTCGCCGACCGGGGGCAGGCCGAACTCGACCTCACGGTTTCCATCGAGGCGGGTAACCGACGGGCGTTCGCACTGCAGGCGCGATTTGCCGCCCGGCCACTACCATGAAAATCCTGTTGACCGGCGCCAACCGTGGTATCGGGCTGGCCACCGCCCGTCTGCTGGCCGGCGCCGGCCACGAGATTCTGCTGACCGGCCGCGATGCATCCCGTATCGCCGCCGAAGCGCGGCGGTTGCAGACCGACACCGGCACGAGCGTGACCGGCCGGGCACTCGACGTGACCGACGCGGCGGCCTGCCAGCGCCTGCTGGACGAGATCGTAGCCGATCCGGCAGGCGTCGACGCGCTGGTAAACAACGCCGGGATATTCGATGACTTGAGCGCGGGCTTTTTCGAGGTCGACGAGGCCGCCATCCGCCGCGCCTTCGAGGTGCATTTCCTCGGCGCCTGGCGGCTGGTGCACGGTCTGCTGCCGGGCATGAACGAACGGGGATTCGGGCGGATCGTCAATCTCACTTCCGGATACGGTGGAATGCCGCCGGGGCCCGGCATGACCGCCTACCGGGTGGCCAAGAACGCGGTCAACGCGCTGACCCGCATCGCCGCGCACGAAACCCGCGGGGAGGTTAAAATCAACGCCGTCGATCCAGGCTGGGTCGCCACCGATATGGGCGGACCGACCGCGCCGCGCACCGCGGCAGAGGCCGCCGCTGACCTGGCGCATGCCGTTCTCCTGCCGGCGGACGGCCCAAACGGCGCGCTGCTTCGCTATCAGAAACCTGTCGACTGGTAACCCGCAACCAATAACGCAATGACCGACTGGGCCTTTCTGCTGCTACCCTGGGAAACCCAGTGGTGGCTGATTGCGCTGTTCGCGCTGACCGCCTGGTGCTATGCGCGCGGCCTGGTCCGTCGGCGGCGATGGCGGGATGCGCCGGCCGCCTTGGCCTTCGGCATCGGGCTGAGCAGCATGTACGTGGTGATGCAGACCGGGGTGGATTACTACGCCCAGTACATGTTCTTCATCCATCGCATCCAGCACCTGATCCTGCATCACCTGGGCCCGTTCCTGATCGCGTTGTCGATGCCTTCCGCAGTGCTGGCGGCCGGGGCGCCGGGCTGGCTGAGGCGGCTGGGCGCGCTGATCGTGGCAAGCCCACCCATTCGGTTGCTCTACCGCATCCTGCAGCAGCCGTTCATCGCGGGCTTCCTGTTCGTAGGCCTGATCTTCTACTGGCTGACGCCGTCGATCCATTTCGACGCTATGCTCAGTGCCCGGCTGTACTGGCTGATGAACCTGAGCATGGCGGTGGACGGACTGCTGTTCTGGTGGTTCATGCTCGATCCGCGGCCGCCTGGCGCCACCCCGGTGACCCGCAGCATCGGCCTGCGGGTACTAGTGCTTTGGGCGGTGATGGTGCCGCAGATTGCGCTGGGCGCCTGGATCTATTTGAACCCCGACGTCATATTCGATGTCTACGCCGTATGCGGCCGCGCCTGGCCGGTGTCACCGCTGCTGGACCAGCAACTGGGCGGCCTGGTCACCTGGATACCCGCAGCGATGATGAGCGTGATTTCGACTCTGATCCTGATCCGGTTCCTGTTCAACCACGAGCGCCGGCAGACCGCGTCCGGCGCCGCCCCTCTATCCGCGACGAGTTGATGCCCATGCCACGCCGACACCTGATTGCGCTGTCGTTGGGAGCGAGCCTGCTGGCCGCCTGCAGCGGCGGTGAACCCGAATGGAACGGCCATGACATCGCCGGGGTCATGCCGGATGTGGCCTACGAACTTACTAACGAATCGGGCGAGGTGGTGACCGAGGCCGCCCAGGCCGATCACCCGCGATTGATGTTCTTCGGCTATACCTACTGCCCCGATATCTGCCCCATCACCCTCGCCCGCATCCAGGCCGCTCTGCAGCAGTTGCCGGCGGCGCAACGCGACGAGGTGCGAGTGCTGTTCGTTAGCGTCGATCCCGATCGCGACGATCCTGCGCGACTGCGGGACTACACCAGTGGCTTCGGCGATCAGGTGATCGGTCTAACCGGGAGCCAGAAACAGCTCAAGGCGCTGCACAAGCGATTCCGCGTGACCTACGGCTACGGCGAACCCGACGAGGACGGCTTCTACCTCGTCTCCCACAGCAGCGCCGTTTTCGCCTTCGACCGGCAGGGGCGGGCAAGGCTGCTGTTCAATCAGGACGTTACCGCCGACCAGATGGCGGCGGATCTGAGCCGGATGCTGGCATCGGCACCATGAAAAAACCCCGGCAGCCGAAGCTGCCGGGGTCAAGTCACGACGGCATGATCCGCTAGTTGCCGATCACCCGGTAAATCGTGGTGGTGCCGCTAACCTCGTTGCCCACCGCCAGCAGCGGCACACCGTCGCCCAGGGGACTGTCGGCGGCGGGGATGAACACGATGCTCTCGGGACCGAGATCACCGGCGGCGCCGGCCGCCAGACCACCATCATCGATTTCATCCTCGATATCGATGGCGAAGTTCCGGTTGTTGTCGTAGTGCACGAACGTCGGTGAGGCCGGATTGGTCACGTCGTAGACCATGATCCCGCCTATGCGCTCTAGGCCGATGAACGCGTACTGACGGCCATTGAACTCGGCCACGGTGACCGCTTCCGGCTCGCTGCCCTTGTTGTCGCTGCGACCGTCGCCGTCGGATTCGGCGTTGTCGTTGTTGAAATCCAGCCCGTAGCGGTTGGCGGTTTCCACCGCGAAATCGCTGCCGCTATCGAACACGCGGGTGCCGTCGGCAGCCCAAATGCTGAAGCTGCGGGCGCCGAACACGCGGATATCGTCCAGCAGGCCGTCGCCATCGGTATCAACGTCACCGATCTGAGCGATGCTGGTATTGATGTCACCCACATTGACGTCGTCTTCCAGGAAGGCTGCGTCCGCGAAGATATCCGGGTCGATGCCCACGTCCTCGACCTTCACTTCCTCGACGAGGGCGTCATATTCCCGGGCATCACCCTCGTTGGCGGTGACGTAGTAGGTCTGCCCGCCCACTTCGAAGGAAGCGATAGCATCGGGCATGTACATGCCCATCAGGGGCCAGCTGCGGATGTTGACGCGATCGTCGTTGTTGCCGGCATCCAGCTCGTTGCCGGGGATGCTGTGGTCCTTGAAACCCAGCGCGATCAGGGCATCGACCGAGGCCGTGGCAATATCGATCTGGGCCACCGCGTTGTTCTCCTGCAGGGTCACCCAGGCCTTGTTCCCGTCCGGTGAAACCGCAATGTACTCGGGCTCCAGGTCCTGTGCCACGCTGGACTGGCCATCATGTAGGTACGCGGTCAGGACGGTGGCGGGATCGCCGACTTCGGAATCCCCGTCGAACTCGTCGGTCAGCGTGATCACGTTGCCGTTGACCGAGGCCACCCGGTAGAGAATGGGATCGCCCTCGCTGCTGGCCAGGGTGAAGAAATCGTTCGCCGCCAGACCGCTGGCGTCGTTGACCGTCAAAGTGGCCGGATCGGTATCGGTGACCGTGAGCGCCGTTCGCCCGAAGTTGCCAAACAGGCGAAGTTCCGGCGGCACTTCGGCGGCCCGGGGCCCGCCGGCATTGAAGTCGGCGAAGCTGGCAGTCATGGCCGTAGGATTGCTCGGGTCGCTGGCGTCGATGACGCTGACCGAGCCTTCCGGGTCACAGCTATAGTCGCTGCAGGGCTCGCCCTCGTTGGCCACCAGCGCCGTATCGGCGCCGGCAAAGGTCACCAGGTCCGGCAGGTTGCCGACCTCGACCTGGCCCAGAAAGGCCAGTGAGCCCGCATCGTAGAACTGCACGCGACCATTGGCGGTGCCGTCGTCGTTCTCCACCGCAGCCGCCACCAGACCATCGGCCACCGCAACGCTGTTGATGCCACCGGCGTCCACCCAGTTGTCGCCCGCGGAGATGGTGGCGGCCAGCACCGGTGTGGTCGGATCGGCAATATCCAGGACATCCAGCGCCGCATCATTCGCATTGACCACGAACAGCTGCTGAGAATCCGGATCGTGAGCCACGATTTCCGCTGCACTTTCGTCGAAAATACCTGATTCATAACGACCGATCTGCGCCAGACGCAGACCCGTCGTACCCGCACCACAGGCGATCGCCGTATCGTCCACCTCGGCCGGGGCATCGAGCGTGCCGTTGCCGTTGTCGTCCTGCCCCACACGCACCCGCACGCCGGCAGCGTTACAGGCGTCGCCGACCTGATTGTCCACCAGAACGGCCAAGGACAGGCCGTCGGCTCCGGCCTCGCCGCTGCAAAGCACGGCCGACTCGTCGACTTCCTCGTCATCGAGCAGGCCGTTCAGATTCTCGTCGATGCCGGTTTCCACCTCGACGCCGCCGGCCGGGCATTCCGGTCCGGGTGCAACCGCAACGGCATTGGCTGACACGGACGGTGCACCGTTGCCGCCGGCCGAACCGTTATTGTCGCCACCGCAACCGGCAGCCAACAGGAAAACCAGCAGGGGCGCGATCCCCGCAATTCGAAACAGTGACATCGACATATCTCCCTAGGTGAATGCTTCCAGCCGAGGAGCGTGTCACCGGGACATGTCGGCACAGTGTTTCTTTTGCGACGAAACGGTTACCAATTTATGACGGCGATCCGATGCTCGCCTGCAGCTGCGCATGCCGCTCCCGCCCCAGCGGGAAACGCCACATCAGCAGCACCACGCCTACCTTGACCGCAACGGGAAGCACCCCGTAGAGCAGCGCCAGCACGGTAAGGGCGTACTCGCTGTTAGCCTCAGCCGATGCGTCAAAGCCCGACCATTCGAGAATCGGAAACGCCACCAGCGACAGGGCGAATGCCAGCTTGGTAGCCATGCCCCAGAGCCCGAAATACAGACCGGCCCGGCCGTCACCGCCACCCGCCGTGTCCTCGTCGATGACATCGGCCTGGATCGACGCCGGAATGGCCTGGTCGATGCCGAGCACGCTGCCGCCCAGAATGCAGATCAGCGCGTAGCCGAGGTAATCCCCCTCTCCCAGCAGTGGCACGAAGGCGAACACCGCCGAGACGAACAGCATCGAGGTACACCACAGCCGATGCTTGCTCCAGCCGCGCCCCAGCCACAGCCATACCGGCAGCCCGGCGATGGCGGACAGGAAATAGACCGCCAGAAAGGCGCCGGCCACGGTCTGATCGCCACCCAGCACATGCAGCACGAAGAACATGAACAGCGCGGCCGGCAGACCGTTGGCCGCGCCGTTGAGGAGATACGCGATCAGCAGCCGCCGGAATGGCGCGTTGCCTGCCAGCAGGCGCAATCCGCGCGCCCAGTCAGGTGGCTGTCGGCGGATATGGACCGGCTCCGGCACCAGCAACAGGAAGGCCCCGGCCGCCAGCGGCAGTCCTACCAGCAGGAACACGGCCACCGCCGCCAGCCCGGCGGCATCGCCGCCCTGGCCGCCGGCGATCAGTGCGGGCAGTGCAATCGCTACCAGCGTGCCTAGCGCGAAGAAGCCCTCGCGAAACGCGGTGACGCGGGAACGCTCGTCATAGTCATCGGAAAGCTCCGCCCCAAGCGTGGTGTAGGGCAGATAGATCAGCGTCCAGCCCAGGTACGCCAGCACGCTCCAGATCAGCAGATAGACCCAGCCGGCCGTATCCGGCGGCACGAACAGATACCAGGCGGCCACCATCAGCAGGGGCACACCGGCAGCGATCCAGGGCCGGCGCCGGCCGAAGCGCGTGGGAAAGCGATCCGACGCCCAGCCGATGGCCGGATCTGACACCACGTCGAAGAAGCGGGCGACAATCAGCAGCGTGCCCACCAGACCGGTGCTCAGAGCCGGCAGTGTGGCGTAGTAGGCCGGCAGGTACACCACCAGGGGCAGCCCCAGCGCCGCCAGAGGCAGGCCGAGGACGCCGTAACCGAGCAGCTCCCGAAGCGTCCGGGGCGAGTGCACGGGCGGGTCAGGTCCGCTGCAGGGTGATCTGCATCAGATCGATATTACCGGAACGGAAACCCGCCTCGCAGTAGGCCAGGTAGTAACGCCACATGCGCAGGAAGCGGTCGTCGAACTGCCGGCGAATCGCCTGCCGGGCCGCCCAGGTGCCCTGATGCCAGCGCCGCAGGGTTTCCGCGTAATGGTCGCCATAGAAGCGGGCATCGGATGGCATGAGGCCCTGCTCGCGTGCCTGCCGTTCGAAGATTTCCGGCGAGGCGAGCATGCCGCCCGGGAAGATATAGCGCTGGATGAAATCGACTTCATCGCGGTAGCTCGGAAACTGGGCGTGATCGATAGTGATGCCCTGGATCGCCGCGCGGCCGCCGGGCTTGAGGGCCTGCTGTATGGCACGGAAATACGACGGCCAGTAGTCCTCGCCCACGGCTTCGTACATCTCGATCGAGGCCACCGCGTCGAACTGCCCCCGCACGTCGCGATAGTCCTGCAGACGAAAGTCGACGCGATCAGCCAGACCGGCTTCGGCCGCCCGGTCACGGGCGAACGCCAGCTGCTCGGTGGACAACGTGATGCCGGTGACACGGACATCCGCGGCCTGTGCTGCATAACGGGCAAACCCGCCCCAGCCGCAGCCGACCTCGAGGATGTGGTCGCCGGGCCCCACTTCCAGCCGGTCCAGCAACAGCTGGTACTTGTACCGCTGGGCCCCGGCAAGATCCACCTCCGGCGTGTCGAACACCGCACTGGAATAGGTCCAGGTCTCGTCAAGCCAGAGGCCGTAGAAGTCGTTACCCAGATCGTAGTGATAGGCGATGTTGCGCCGCGAACCGCGCCGGGTATTGCGCCGGCGCCGATGTCGCCAACCGCTCCAGGCGCGAGCCAGCCGCGTCACCCCCGGCACCTGCGGCACCAGATACTCCTCGTTGAGATGCAGCAGGTAGATCAGATTCGCCAGATCGGGCGTATCCCAGTCGCCGTTCATGAAGCCTTCGGCAAAACCCAGTTCGCCGCCGGTGAGCACCCGGCCCATCGCGCGCGGGCCGCACAGCCGCAGCGTGGCGCTGGGACCGGGCATCTCGCCCTCGAACTCGCGCCGCTGGCCGTTGGGCAGCAGCACCTCGACACGGCCGTAACGCAGCCGCCCGATGCGACTCAGCGCCAGCCGCAGCAGCCAGGGCAGCTGTTCGTTGACGCGGGGGAGAGACTCTTCACGCTTGGACATGGGATCAGGAAATATTGGGTCGATGCGGTTCGGGTTTGGCATGGAAGCGGGCACCCCGCCACCAGATCTTCAGCGCCTGCCAGTGAATGGCCAGCGTCACTTTCACGGTCATGAGCGGTATACGCAGGAACAGGGCCAAAAGGTTGCGATCATCCAGCCGCCGCCGGTGACCCGACAAAGCGGTGGCAATACGCTGGCTGCCGTCATCGGCCAGCAGGCGGATACCCAGTGCCATGCGCGCGTTCGGCGGCACCAGCCGGAAGCGATAGCGCCCGGCCCGTTCCAGCAGCGGGGAGACGTGGAATGCCTTGGGCTTGTCATGACTGCGGGTCAGGTCCAGCGGGCCGCCGTCGTTGTGCAGCACGTAGCTGTGCTGCTCGCCGAAGGTGTTGTGCACCTCGGCAATCACTGCCACCAGGGTCCCGGCCTTGTTGTCGCAGTAGTACAGGCTGATGGGATTGAAGCCGTAACCCAGAATCCGCGGCATGCACAGCAGACGCACGCGTCCGCCCTCGGCATCAACGCCCGTATCCGCGAGCCGATCACGCGCCCAGGCCGCCAGGTCACCGCCGTCCCGGGCACCATGATCCCGGTCGTGGAACGACATCAGGTTGAATCGGTTGCGCGACAACAGACGCAGCACCGCCAGATCGGCATCCAGGCGGCCCAGGTCCAGCCACAGATAGAATGCCCGGTAGACAAAACGATAGCGCGGCGGCGCCGGCCGACGATGCACGATGCGGCAGTCGTAGAGGGCCGACTCAGCCAACGCGCGCCTCCCAGGGCGGCGTGACCCCGAGCCCGCGCGCCACCGCTTCGCCGGCCGCCAGCCCATCTTCATGAAAGCCGTAGCCACACCAGGCGCCGCAGAACCACACCCGGTCGCGGCCCTGGATTTCGCCCAGCCGCTCCTGCGCGGCTACCGCGGCGCGATCGAACACCGGGTGGCGATAGTCCATGCGCCTGATTACGGTAGCCGGGTCCGGTTCGTGCAACGGATTCAGGCTGACCAGATAGGTCCGGTCCCCGGGAATACACTGCAGGCGGTTCATCCAGTAGGTCACGGCAACCCGCTGGCCGGAGATGCCATCGTCTTCGGTCAGATAGTTCCAGGACGACCACACCGCCCGGCGGCGAGGCATCAGCGCGGTGTCGCTGTGGAGCACGGCGTGATTGTCCTGGAAGCCGAAGGCGCCCAATAATTCCCGCTCGGCGGGCGTGGTATCGGCCAGTATGGTCAGGCTGTCATCGGCATGGCAGGCCAGCACCACCTGATCGAACAGCTCGGCGCGGCCGGCATGGTCGATCACCGCCACCCCGTCGGCCCGGCGCTCGACGCGGGCTACCGGCGTTTCCAGCCGCGGCGGCCGGGCCAGCGATTCGATGATCCGGTTCACGTACTCACGGCTGCCGCCGGTGACCGTGCGCCACTGCGGCCGGTCGCTGACGTTGAGTAGGCCGTGGTTGTCGAAGAATCGCACAAAGCTGGCGAGCGGAAACGCCAGCATGCTGGCGGTCGGCGCCGACCAGATGGCCGCGGCCATGGGCAGCAGATAGCGGGTGCGGAACGGCTGGCCGTAAACCTGCTCGTCCAGGAACTCGCCCAGCGACTGATCCGGCAGCGCGTCGTCGGCCAACAGCTTCTTCGTCTGCCGGTTGAAACGCAGGATGTCGACGATCATGTGTGTGTGCGAGGGCCGCAACAGATTGCTCGGCTGGGCGAACAGCGTGCGCCAGTTGTCCCCCGCCCATTCCAGGCGGCCGCGATCGACGGACACCCCGAACGACATGTCGCTGGCCTGCGTGGCCACGCCCATCATCTTGAACAGCGCCTTCAACCGCGGATAGGCAGGCTCGTTGTAGACGATGAAGCCGGTATCCACCGGCTGGTCGCCCGCATCCACGGTATGGGTGTGGCCGCCGGGCCGGGCCTGCGCCTCGAACACCGTCACCTCGTGCGCCTGCTGCAACAGCCAGGCCGCACCCAGACCCGCAATGCCGGTGCCCACCACGGCAACGCGCATAGATTCTCCTTCGGAAATGCCCGGCCGTCCCGCCGGGCGGCCGTTACTATCCCCGATGTACGCATCGGCTGCCAATCCGGTTGCTTTTTACGCCCCGGGCGATTTCGGCTATCATCGCGCGCCTTTGAGGCTGCAGGAGATTCCATGAAAAACCCCGTACGCGTGGCCATCACCGGTGGTGCCGGTCAGATCAGCTATTCGCTCATCTTCCGCATCGCCGCCGGCGACATGCTGGGACCGGATCAGCCGGTCATTCTGCAGTTGCTGGAAATTCCGCCGGCCATGGATGCGCTCAAGGGCGTGGTAATGGAGATCAACGACTGCGCCTTCCCGCTGGTGCAGGACATCGTCGCCACCGACGACCCCGATGTGGCCTTCGCGAAGGCCGACGTCGCCCTGCTGGTGGGCGCCCGGCCCCGCGGCAAGGGCATGGAGCGTGCCGACCTGCTGCAGGCCAACGCCGAGATCTTCTCGGTACAGGGCAAGGCCCTCAACGACCACGCCAGCCGCGACGTCAAGGTGCTAGTGGTGGGCAACCCGGCCAACACCAACGCGCTGATCGCCTCGGCTAACGCGCCGGACATCGACCCGCGCCAGTTCACCGCCATGACCCGGCTGGACCACAACCGGGCCCTGACCCAGCTGGCACAGAAAACCGGCAAGCATGTCACCGATATCGAGGGCATGATCATCTGGGGCAACCACAGCGCCACCCAGTACCCCGACATCGCCCACTGCAAGGTCGACGGCAAGGCCGCCGCCGATCTGGTCGATCAGGACTGGTACCGCAGCGACTTCATCCCCACCGTGCAGAAGCGCGGCGCGGCCATCATCGAAGCGCGGGGCGCGTCCTCGGCGGCGTCGGCGGCGTCGGCGGCCATCGACCACATCCATGACTGGGTGCTCGGCAGCGACGGCATCGTCAGCATGGCCATCCCGTCGGACGGCAGCTATGGCATCGAGCCGGGCGTGATCTACTCCTACCCGGTGGTCTGCAGCAACGGCGGCTACGAGATCGTGCAGAGCCTGGACGTGGACGACTTCTCCCGCGAGAAGATGACCGCCACCGAAACCGAACTGCGCGACGAACGCGCCGCGGTGGAAAACCTGCTGTAGCCGAAAGCCATGGCCGGACTTGGAAAAGCCGGCCTCGCGCCGGCTTTTTCATGGGCGCGGTTTCGAGGGCAGAATACGGAGTGTCGGCGATCGACGGCGTGGCTACGCTTGGCTGCAGACCGTCAATCACGGAGACTCATTCCATGGGCACGCCTGCACCCGACCCCGCAACCAATCGCGATGACGCATCGCGCTGGACCGCCGTCGCCACCCGCGACCGCGCCGCCGACGGCCGATTTGTCTACGCGGTAATCACCACCGGCGTGTATTGCCGGCCCTCCTGCCCGTCGCGACCGGCACGACGCGAGAACGTACGCTTCTTCGGAGACAGCGAGCAGGCGGAGTCAGCGGGGTTTCGTGCCTGCAAGCGTTGCCGCCCGAACCAGCCCACGGCCACCGGGGCCGATGCGGCGGTAGTAACCGCGGCCTGCCGATTCATCGAGACGGCCGAGATCGCCCCCGGCCTGGATGCAATCGCCGCCCATGTGGACTTCAGCCCGTCGCATTTACACCGGCTGTTCAAGCGTCTCACCGGCCTGACGCCACGGCAGTACGCCGCCGCCCATCGCGAGCGGCGTCTGCGGCAGGAACTGGGCCGGGGCGTACCGGTGACCCGGGCCATCTTCGAGGCCGGTTACGGTTCCAGCGGCCGCTTCTACACCCAGGCCGACGCGGTGCTGGGCATGACGCCCGGGGACTTTCGTGCCGGTGGCACCAATACCGCCATTCGCTTCGCCGTCGGTCAGAGTTCGCTGGGCGCGATCCTGGTGGCAGCGAGTGAGCGCGGCATCTGCGCCATCTATCTGGGCGACGATCCCGACACCCTGATCCGCGACCTGCAGGACCGCTTCCCCAAAGCGGAACTGGTGGGCGGCGACCCTGATTTCGAGCAACTGGTCGCCCGGGTGGTAGGGCTGGTGGAATCTCCGAACACCGGCGTGGACCTGCCGCTGGACATCCGCGGCACCGCCTTCCAGCAGCGGGTCTGGGAAGCTCTGCGCGCGATCCCACCGGGCGAGACCGCCAGCTACACGGAGATCGCCACGCGCATCGGCCGGCCCAGATCGGTCCGGGCGGTGGCCGGGGCCTGTGCGGCCAATCATCTGGCCGTGGCCATTCCCTGCCACCGGGTGGTGCGCAGCGACGGCAATCTATCCGGCTATCGCTGGGGTGTGGATCGCAAGCGGTCACTGCTGGCGCGCGAGACCCGGCCGTGACCGGATCAGCCGGTCACACCAAAGACCTGTTCGCCCCCGCCGGACACTGGGAGGAATTGGCTGCCGGTGCGATGATCCTGCGCGGCTTCGCCCGGGACCACGAGACCGAAATGGCTGCCGCCATCGAACAGGTAACTGCGGCAGCCCCGTTCCGTCACATGCAGACGCCGGGCGGGCACCGCATGTCCGCCGCCATGAGCAACTGCGGCGAGTTTGGCTGGACCACCGACCGGCGCGGCTATCGCTACACCCGTGAAGACCCGGAAACCGGCCACCCGTGGCCGGCCATGCCGGATGTCTTTAGGAATATTGCCGTGACCGCTGCCGAAGCGGCCAGCTTTCCCGGTTTCGACCCCGATGCCTGCCTGATCAACCGCTATCAACCCGGCGCGCGCATGGGGCTGCATCAGGACAGGAACGAGCGGGATTTCGACGCGCCCATCGTGTCGGTCTCGCTGGGTCTGCCGGCCACCTTCCTGTTCGGCGGCGAGCGACGCGCCGACCGGTCACTGCGCCTGCCGCTGGAGCACGGCGACGTGGTGGTCTGGGGTGCGGCTGCCCGGCTGCGCTATCACGGCATCGCGCCGCTGCGGTCGGGCTCACACCCGTTCGCGGGCGAGGCGCGGCTCAACCTGACCCTGCGCCGGGCACAGTAGCTGGCCCGGCCGGCTACTCCGAGCGGACCCGGCGAACCGCCTCCAGCCAGCCGTCGTACAGCCCCTGCATGGCCGCGGCCTCGCGCTGCGGCGCGAAGGTCTGCTGGGCCCGCCACAGGGCGCCGATTTCCTCCAGCGAGTCGTAGACGCCCGCCTGCAGGCCGGCCAGATAGGCCGCCCCCAGCGCCGTGGTCTCGATCACGGCGGGCCGGGCCACCGGCATCTGCAGCACGTCGGCCAGGCAGTGGCAGACCCAGTCGTTGGCCACCATGCCGCCATCCACCCGCAGCTCGGTGGGGGTCACCGCATCGTCGCCAATGGCTTCCACCAGATCGCGGGTCTGGTAGCAGGTGGATTCCAGCGCCGCGCGCACGATCTGCTTGATGCCGGTGTCACGGGTCAGCCCGAAGATCGCACCGCGGGCCTCGGGGTCCCAGTAGGGTGCGCCGAGGCCGGTGAACGCCGGCACCAGATACACGCCGTCGGTGCCGTCGATAGACTCGGCCATGGCCTGGGTTTCCGGCGCCTGCTCGATCAGATGCAGGGCGTCGCGCAGCCACTGGATGGCGGCGCCGGCCACGAAGATGCTGCCTTCCAGCGCGTAGGTGGTCTCGCCGTTCAGGCGATAGCCCACGGTGGTAAGCAGCCGGTGGCGCGAGGTGACCGCCTCGCGGCCGAGATTCAGCACCAGGAAACAGCCGGTGCCGTAGGTGGACTTGACCATGCCGGGCTCGAAACAGGCCTGCCCGACCAGCGCCCCCTGCTGGTCGCCCACCATGCCGCCCACCGGAATCGCCGCACCAAGGTGGTCGGCGTCGATGGTGCCGAAATCGGCGGCGTTGTCATGCACCTCGGGCAACAGCGCCCGCGGCACGCCGAAGAAGGCCAGCAGTTCATCGTCCCAGTCCTGACTGTGGATGTTGAACAGCAGGGTGCGTGAGGCGTTGGAGGCGTCAGTGGCATGTTCGCGACCGTTGGTGAGCTGCCAGAGCAGCCAGGTGTCGATGGTGCCGAAGGCCAGTTCGCCGGCCTCGGCCCGCTGACGCACACCGTCCACGTTGTCCAGCAGCCAGCGTATCTTGGTGGCGGAGAAGTATGGGTCCAGCAGCAGGCCGGTGCGCGCCTGCAACCAGCCTTCTCGCTCATCGCCGCCGTGTTCTCGGCACCAGTCGGCGGTACGCCGGTCCTGCCACACGATGGCGCGGTGAACCGGCCGGCCGGTGGCGCGGTCCCAGATTACGGTAGTCTCGCGTTGGTTGGTGATGCCGCAGCCGGCGATGTCAGTGGCCGCCACACCGGCATCGGTGAGTGCCTCGCGACACACGGCCAGCGTGACCTGCCAGATTTCATCCGCATCGTGCTCCACCCAGGCCTCGGCCGGGAAGTGCTGCCGGAACTCGCGCTGGGCGCTGCCGACGATGCTGCCGTCACGGGCGAACACGATGGCACGACTGCTGGTCGTGCCTTGATCGATGGCGAGTAGATAGACTGCGGACATGATCCGTTCCGGCGGCGGCTTTGCGGCAGCTTTCCCGAAGCCCCGCCGGCGGGTCAAGCGCGAGGCCGGCGAGCAATCACGATCGGACCCGGTCTTCTAGGGCGTGTTAACAATTACCGCGGCACCGCGTTGCTGTCCAAAATTTGGCCAGGCAAGGCGCGAGGAGAGAAGTTTGGTTTCACCAAATGAACGACGAGCAACGCCGACTGGGCGAATTTGGGGCGCAGCCCTTCGGGACGGGACCATTTTCCCGCAATCCTGCGTTGTCGCTCGCTTGAGTAGGCTGGCTACACTGCGCTCGCGACGCCTTGTCTTGCGGAAAAATGGTCGCCGGCGCGGCGTCGCGCTAATTGTTAACACGCCCTAACCTCAATCACGACGGACAGAGACCAGCCCATGCGAATCATCGGCGCACTGCTCACCTGCCTGCTGTTCCCGGCCACCACCCAGGCCGCACCCAGCGCGGACCTGTGGGAACACTGGACCGCTCACGACGAGAACAGCACCGCTACCATCGATCACGCCGCCTGGAGCGATTTCCTGCGTGCCCATGTGGTGCCGGATCCGGCCCTGGGCCTGAATCGGGTCCGCTACGGCGCGGTGAGTCCGGCGGATCGGAAGGCGCTCGACACCTATATCCGCCGGCTGGAAAACGTGGCCATCGCCGATTACAGCCGTCCGGTACAGCGCGCCTACTGGCTGAATCTGTACAACGCGGCCACCGTGCGACTGATTCTGGAAAAATATCCGGTAGACAGCATCCGCGACATCGGCGGCGGCCTGTTCGGACTGGGCAGCAACGCCTGGCAGCAGAAACTGCTCACCGTGGATGGCAAGCCCCTCAGCCTGGACGATATCGAGCACCGTATCCTGCGGCCCATCTGGGGGGACGGCCTGACCCACTACGGCGTCAACTGCGCGTCGGTGGGCTGCCCGAACCTGCGCGACAGCGCGTATCTCGGGGATCGCGTCAACCAGCAGCTGCGGGACAACGCCCGGGCCTACGTCAACAGCCGGCGCGGGGCGCGTTTCGACGATGGACGGCTGCTGGTGTCGAAGATCTACGAGTGGTATCAGGTCGATTTCGGCGGCAGCGAAACCGGTGTCATCAGTCACCTGCGGCGCTTTGCCGAACCAGCCCTGTCAGCCCGCCTGGATGCCGCCGAGGGCATCGCCGGCTACCGCTATGACTGGTCGCTGAATGACGCGGCGTCGGCTCGTTAACTGGTTTCCGCGGTGACCGGCGCGATCGACACCGTCTGGCCCGTGGGCCGGCCGGTGGGCGAACCGCCGGGCGGCTCCAGCGACACCGCCAGCGTGGCACGATCGGACAACGCTTCGGCCAGGTTGGCCGGCAGAACGAAACGTTGTTCGCCGTCGGTCGGCAGCAGCCCCAGCGATACCAGTTCCCCGCTAGGGTTATGCAGCCACAGCTGCAGTGACTTGTGCCCGGGCACCTGATAGCTGCCCAGGGTCTTCACGCGAAGTTCGTGCTTATCGGGCCCCGCGGTGACCAACCAGCCCACGCCGCGGGTCTCGTCACGAATCAGGCTGACGTAGAGCGGCGCGTCGGCGGGCGACATCCCGGGTCGGGTACCCGGCGCGAACACCAGTACCGCCGCCAGCACCAGTGTGGCCATCATCGAGGCGGCGGTCATGCCGCGCCAGAACCAAAGCTGCTGACGCCAGTTATCAAACCCCAGCCGGTCAACCAGGGTCTGCCAGACGCCGGACCGCGGAGGATGCGGCGGCAGGTCCCGCGCCAGCATCGACAGCCGGTGCTCCCAGACGGCGACCTCGTCACGCAGGACCGCGTCGAACCGGAGACGCTCGGCCACCATGCTCGCCTGTTCGGGTTCCAGCGCGCCGAGCACGTATTCCGCGGCCAGATAGGCCTGTTCGCTGTCAGGATCGCTGGTGCTCATGGCCGCTCCTTGAGGCGTTCGCGCAGGCGCGCGAGGCCACGTCGTACCCAGGTCTTGATAGTGGCTTCGGGCACCCGCAGGCGCTGGGCCAGCTCGCGATAGGGCATGCCGCGGAAATAGGCCAGCATCAGTGCCCGCCGCTGATCGCGGGGCAGATCACCAAGATAGTCCTGTATCCGGGCCAGTGTCTGCATCGTTTCCTCGCGGTTCTCCGGCTGCAACGCGGCCCGCTCGGCCAGCGCGGCACTCGTCTCGGCCGAGGCGTCGTCGATGGATCCCATCGGCCGGCGCCGGCGCATCATGTCCAGCGCCTGGTAGCGCGCCACCGTAAGCATCCAGGTCAGACCCGATCCGCGCTCCGGCGCGAAACTGCCCGCCTTCTGCCAGATCTTGACGAATGCATCCTGTAGCGCGTCCTCGGCGGCTTCCTCTGTCCCCAATATACGGATCAGCAAAGCCATAAGTTTCGGCGCGGTGGCCTGGTAGAGGCGCCGGAAGGCGCGCTGGTCGCCCGCGGCCACCGCCTGCAGCCAGGCCGATATCTGCCCGGGTTCAGCGTTGAGGGAGGCGCAGGGACGCATCACGGGCGGCCTGTCGCTCAGTCGGCCGGGCGAACCGGGCGGCGCCCATCTGACGCGGTCGTGCTCATGGCCGCTCGCCTAGCCGGGCTGCCCGGTCAGCGGTTCGACCCAGAGTACTTCCCCGGTGGGCTGTCCGGTGGGCGAACCGCCGGCCGGTTCCAGGGAGACCGCCAGCTTGGCCGCGGCCGACAGCGCATCGGCCGCTTGTGGCGGCAAGCCCATCTCGTGGCGCCCGGCCTGCGGCATCAGACCAAGGGGAATCGGATTACCCGCCTCGGGCAGCAGCCAGAGTTGCAGCGAGTGGTCGGCGTCGGTCGGATAGCCGCGCAGGGCGGTGACTTCGAGCCGGTCACCGCCACCGGCCGTCGTCACCAGCCAGCCGGCGCCGGTGGGCTCGTCACGGATGACGCTGGCGTAGGTCGGTGCATCGCGATCGACCCCCGGCCGATTCGGGCCGAGCACCAGAACCAGCGCCAGCGCGACCGCGGCCAGGCTGGCGGCCGTGGCAAGCCCCTGCCAGAGACGCCGCCCGCGACGGCGCCGCTCTCCGGCCGACGGACGGCTGATGCCGGCGCCAAGCGCGATGCGCGACCACACGTAGGCCGGCGGAGCTACCGGCTCGAGCTCCAGCCCGAGCTGGCCCAGGCGCTGCTCCCACCAGGCGATCTCGCGCGCCAGCGACTCGTCGCCGGCCTGCAGAGCCATGTCGACGGCCACACGCTGCTCGGCGTCGAGTGTGCCCAGCACGTACTCGGCGGCGCGCGTATCCTCGGGTTGTGGCTCGTGATCGCTCATCTAACGGTTTTCCACCAGGCATTCGCGCAGGCGCATCAGCCCGCGTCGTACCCAGCTCTTGACGGTTCCCAGCGGCGCCCCGAGGCGTGCCGCCAATTCCTGATGGGTCAGCCCTTCGTAGTAGGCCAGAATGACACTACGACGCTGATCCGCCTGTAATGTGCCCAAGCATGTCCGCACCGCCGCCAGCGCCTCCTCGGTGACGTTCTCGTCCTGTGGTCCGGGCGAGTTCTCGTCCACCAGCAGTAGCGCCTCGATGTCCGGATCTTCCGGCATGCCGGTTTCCGGCCGCTGGCGCCGAAGCATGTCCAGTGCCCTGTAGCGGGCCACCGACAACAGCCAGGTCAGCGGTGACCCCCGATCCGGGGAGTAGGTATGCGATTTCTTCCATACCTTGACGAAGGTGTCCTGCAACGCATCCTGTGCCCGCTCCTCGTTGCGCAACATACGGAGCAGCAGGGAATAGAGATGCGCGGAAGTCGCCCGATACAGGCTCTGAAAGGCCTGTTCGTCACCACGGCCAACCGCTTGCAGCCATTGTGCTAGCTGTGCGTTGTCAGCCATGGAACCGGCTCAGGGCGGCAGTGGAGTCCGTCATGGGAGCGTAGCTTAACAGCAGCCGCGCCCCGATTTGCCATCCGTATGACCATCACTGCCGGCCGGACCGGGCGGGCGCGCGATGCCGTGAACCAGCGTCCAGGGCGCATCCTGCGGCTGACCCGGCATGATGCCGACGAAATCCTCGCCGTAGGCGCCGCCGGTCAGCCGCTCGAAATCGCGGTCGCTGACCGCCAGCCGCCGCCCGCGGGGAAAGGTGTGGCCGCGCTCGTCGGTGACGGCCTGGTAGGGGCCGCGATAGAGCACCGCCTGGCCGGCGTCGCGCTCGGCCTGCGTCGAGCCCCTGGTAGCCACCAGCGTGACCGAGCGGAACTCGATGCCGTCAACCACCTGCCAGGGCTCGTTCTGCCACTTGTCATAAGCCACACCATGGAACCCGGCTGCCGCGAACGCCTCCAGAAAAGCCGCTTCGTGGAATGCACCGGAGATACAGCCACTCCAGAGCTGCGGGTCCCGCTTCAACGCCTCGGGGATCGGCCGGTCGGCCACGATATCGGAAATGGCCACCCGGCCGCCCGGACGCAGTACCCGGAAGATCTCGTCGATCATCTGCCGGCGGTCGCGCTCAGCCACCAGATTGAGCACGCAGTTGGAGATGACCAGATCGACGCTGGCATCGGCAATCAGCGGCCGGGACAGGCGCTGCTGGTCCTGATGAGCTTCCAGCGCCAGCAGATCATTGGTGTCGGCCACCCTCCGATCGGCGAGAAAGGCCTCGGTGTCGGCCAGATCGAGCGCGAGATCCTGAATACGGCCCTTGTGGAAGGTCACCCGGTCACCGCCCAGCTTCCGGGCCATGTCAGCCTGATGGCGGCGGGCCAGAGCCAGCATCTCGTCGTTCATGTCGACGCCGATGACATGGCCCTGCTCGCCCACCAGCTGGGCTGCCATGTAGCAGATCTTGCCGCCACCGGAACCCAGATCCAGCACGGTATCCCCTGTCTGCACGTACCGCGAGGGATCGCCGCAGCCGTAGTCGCGCTCGACGATCTCGAGCGGCAGCATTTCCAGCAGGCTACGGTCGTAGTCCACCGGGCAGCATAAAGCCTCTTCCCGGGCCTGCGCCCCTTGGGTGTAACGCTCGACAACGCTGGCTGTGCTCATGGTCGTCTTCCTTTGTTGGCAGTCACGCGCCGGTGATCAGTTCAGGGCCCCGCCGCACGATGAACCCTGCCCCGCGGTGCAACCGTAGCAGTGGTCGGCCACAGCGATCGGCTTGCCGTCGAAGCCAGTGTCAAGCAAATCGCGCAGATGGGTGCGCGGCCGGTTCGTCGCGCCCAGCGGCATGTCCAGCATCTGGTTGAAGTCGCAATCGTAGACGTATCCGCGATAGTCGACGCTTACCAGACTGCGGCACATCACGTTGCGCGCATTCTCGGCGCGGTGGGATTCGTGCAACAGCGCCATGTAATCGCTGAACTGCCCCCTGGACAGCAGGATGCTGCCGAAACGCTTGATCGGCATATTGGCCAGCGTGAACAGCTGGTTGAACACGATACCGAACTCGTCGCCCAGAAACTGTTTGTAATCCGCCTGAAGCTGTTCCTGCGGCGGCGGCAGCGTGGGGCCGGCGGGGTTGTAGACCAGATTCAGTTGCAGCCCGGAGCCGGGATGGCCGTAACCGCGCTCGTTGAGCTTCCGAAGAGCCTTGATGCTGGCCTCGAACACGCCCTTGCCGCGTTGCTGATCGACATTGTCGGAGGTGTAGCAGGGCAGCGAGGCAACCACCTCCACCTGCAGTTCGGCCAGCAGGTCCGGCACCCATTCGTAGCCCGGCTCCTCGATGATGGTGGGATTGCAACGGTCCATCAGGTGGGTACCCAGTGCGCTGGCCTCGCGCATCAGGTACTCGAAATGCGGGTTCATCTCGGGCGAGCCGCCGGTCACGTCCAGCGTGCCGATGGACTGGCGGCGGATGAATGCCAGCGCCACATCCATGGTCTCGCGGTCCATCAACTCGGTGCGCCGGGGCCCGGCCGCCACGTGACAGTGGGTACAGGCCAGATTGCACAGGTAGCCCAGGTTCATCTGCAGCGTCTCGAGCCGGGTACGCCGCAGGGCCGGGAAATTGGTCTGCTGAAACAGCGGTTGGGTATCTCGCATCAAAGCCTCGATTGTCACCGGACGGGTTTCCGACCCGCCCTTGATATACTCGCGCCGCGCCCGCCGCAGGAGCAAGCAATATGGTCCAGGCCTTTCCCGGACGCTACCCGCAGACCCGTCTCCGGCGCACCCGCGCCAGCGCCTTTGCCCGTCGCCTCACCCGCGAACAGGGCCTGACCACAGATGACCTGATCTACCCCGTGTTTATTACCGAGGGCGAACCGGTCGACGTGGCCGCCATGCCGGGTGTACGGCGACATACGCTCGACGGCCTGCTGTCGGAGGCGGAACGCGCGGTGGCCGCCGGCGTGCCGGCGCTGGTGCTGTTCCCGGTGATCGACCCGGCCCGCAAGACGCCGGACGGCGCCGAGGCCGCCAATCCCGACGGTCTGGTGCCCGAGGCCATCCGCCGGCTCAAGCGGGCCTTCCCCGAGCTGGGCGTGATCACCGACGTCGCACTCGACCCATACACCAGCCACGGCCAGGACGGCCTGCTGGACGAAAGCGGTTACGTGGTCAACGACCCCACGGTGGCACAACTGGTGGCCCAGGCCCGCGCCCATGCCGCGGCCGGCGCCGACATGGTATCCCCGTCCGACATGATGGACGGCCGCATCGGCGCTATCCGCGACGCGCTGGAGACCGACGGCCACGTCAACACGCTGATCCTGTCCTATGCCGCGAAATACGCATCGGACCTGTACGGCCCTTTCCGGGAAGCGGTGGGCTCGGCCGGCAATCTGGGCGGCGGCGACAAGCACACCTATCAGATGCCGGTAAGCAACGGCGACGAAGCACTGCGCGAGGTAGCCCTCGACCTGGACGAAGGCGCCGACATGGTGATGGTCAAGCCCGGCCTGCCCTATCTGGACATCGTGCATCGCGTGAAAACCACGTTCGGCGTGCCCACCTTCGCGTATCAGGTCTCCGGCGAATACGCCATGCTCAAGGCCGCGGCTGCCAACGGCTGGCTGGAAGAGCGCAAGGCCGTGCTGGAGTGCCTGACCGCCTTCAAGCGGGCCGGCGCCGACGGCGTGCTGACCTACTTCGCGGTCGACGCGGCCCAGTGGCTGGCCGACGCCGGCGCGCCATGACCGACCGCTACGCGGTAATCGGCAATCCGGTAGCCCATTCACTGTCACCGGATATTCATGCCGCGTTCGCGGCCCAGACCAGCCAAGCCATGCAGTACGACCGCCTGCCGGCCGAACCCGACGCCTTTGCCGCCACCGCCCGGGCCTTCTTCGAGGCGGGCGGGCGCGGTCTCAACGTCACCGTGCCGTTCAAGCTGGACGCCGCCGATTTCGCCGACCGGCTCAGCGACCGGGCCCATGCGGCCGGGGCCGTCAATACCCTGATCGCGCATGAGGCGGGCCGGATCGAGGGCGACAACACCGACGGC
Source organism: Spectribacter hydrogenoxidans (assembly GCF_031846275.1). Classification (NCBI taxonomy): domain Bacteria; kingdom Pseudomonadati; phylum Pseudomonadota; class Gammaproteobacteria; order Salinisphaerales; family Salinisphaeraceae; genus Spectribacter; species Spectribacter hydrogenoxidans. The sequence goes on along the minus strand of NZ_JAVRIB010000006.1, from coordinate 118,575 downwards.
GCCGGCCTGTTGCGGGACCTGCAGCAAAATCGCGGCCTGCCGCTGGTCGGTCGCCGCCTGCTGATCCTGGGCGCCGGCGGTGCCGCCCAGGGGGTAATCGGCCCGCTGCTGGCGGCCGAACCGGCCAGTCTGATCATCGCCAACCGGACTCCCGACAAGGCGGTTGCCATGGCCGCGCGTTTTGCCACACAGGGCCCGGTCCGGGGTATCGGGTTTCCCGGACTGGCCAGGATCGAACCGGTGCATCTGCTGGTCAACGCCACCTCGGCCGGGCTGGCGGGCGCTCTGCCGGAATTGCCGCCTAACCTGCTGGCAGCCGACGCCACGGCCTATGACATGGTCTACGGGGCGGCCTCGGACGCCTTCCAGGACTGGGCCCGCCGCCAGGGTGCGGCCGCCACCTGTGACGGCCTCGGCATGCTGGTGGAACAGGCGGCGGAATCCTTCCATCGCTGGCGCGGCCTGCGCCCGGACACCGCCCCGGTCCTGCGTCAGCTACGGGCCGGGGCCGGCTGACAACGGTCCGCTATGGCAAACTGGCGGTCATTGTCGCGGTAGCGACGGTCTTCGCGAGCCCCGTTTCCATGGCTGAAAAATCCGTGCCGCACTCGCTGGAACACGTCAGTTCGCCGGACAGCCCGGGCGAAATGCTCTCCCCGGAGGCCCACGCCCGTCAGCACGCCCATGTACGCAAGGCCCACGAGACCGAGCTGATCGAGGATTACGTGGAACTGATCGCCGACCTGATCGACGCCAAGGGCGAGGCCCGTGCCGTCGAACTGGCCCAGCGCATGGCGGTTACCCAGGCCACGGTGGGCAAGATGATCCGCCGGCTGGGTGAACGCGATCTGGTTCACAGCGAACCCTACCGCGCCATCTTCCTCACCGACCGCGGCCGCCGCATGGCCGAAACCTCGCGCCGCCGCCATCTGGTGGTGCTGCGCTTCCTGCGCGCCATCGGCGTGCCCGAGCAGGCCGCCCGGCAGGACGCCGAGGGCATCGAGCACCACGTCAGCCGCGAGACTCTGACCGCGATGGCCGCCCTGGTCGAGGCCCGGGACGCACCGCCGGAAACTTGAAAACCGCGCGGCTGCCCCACAGCGTCCGAGCGTCACTCAACAACAGGACGCACCGCAATGTCCACACGTGATGAATGGATCAACCGCATCAAGAGCAAGATCGACGAGGTCAACGCGGAAATCGACCGGCTCAAGGAAAAGGCCGGACAGGCCTCGGATGATGTCCGGTATCAGTACGAGGATTACATGAAGGACTTGCGCGAACAGCGCGACAAGGCCGAAAGTCAGTTGACCAAGGCACGGGACGCCAGCGAGGCCGCCTTCGACGATATCCGTCAGGGTGCCGAACACGCCTGGGACAGCCTGAAACACGCCATTTCCCGGGCCCGGGACCGCTTCTGAGCCAGCCCGCGCCGGGGCTGGCTGCCGCACGTCGCTGGGACCTCAACCCCAAACAGGCGGTGCAGCTCCAGCGGGAGTTGCGTGGCCACATCCGGCTGGAAAACCGGCTCCCCGACATCGCCACCGTCGGTGGCGCGGATGTCGGTTTCGAGGACGGCGGCCGAGTCACCCGCGCAGCAGTGGTGGTATGCGACGCTGGCGATCTGACGGTGCTGGAACAACAGATCGTGCGACAGCCGACCCGGTTTCCGTACGTGCCCGGGCTGCTGTCGTTCCGCGAAGTCCCGGCGATTCTGGATGCCCTGGCGGGCTTGAGCCAGCCGCCGGACCTGCTGCTCTGCGACGGTCATGGCTACGCCCATCCCCGCCGGATGGGGGTGGCCTGCCATATCGGCCTGGCCACCGATCTGCCCACCATCGGCGTCGGCAAGACCCGGCTGATTGGCGAGCACGCGCCAGTACCGGCGGAACGAGGCAGCTGGTCCACCTTGCGTGACGGCGATGAGGCCATCGGTGCCGTGCTGCGAACCCGCAATCGGGTCGCACCAGTATTCGTGTCGCCGGGCCATCGGCTGGATATGCGTACCGCGATTGACCGGGTCATGGCCTGTCTGCATCGATACCGACTGCCCGAACCGATCCGTGCGGCTGACCGACTGGCCTCGGCCACACATTTTTGATCCCCCATCGGGGCACTGATAGCCTGAAAGGCTGTCCGAGGCCCAACGCCCACTTTTCATTCAAGGACGTTAACCATGAATATGCGAAAGATGACCACCATGGCCGCGGCTACCCTGCTGGGTGCCGGCGCCACCATATCCGGCCTGGCCAGCGCCCAGCAGGCGCCCGCCGGCGCGTCTCCCGCCCAGCAGGCGGAAATGCAGTCGGTGATCAAGGAATATCGCCAAGTTTCCAGCGAGCTGCAGGGTATCCGCAAGAAGGCGGTAGCCGAGAATCCGGATATCACCGAACAGCAGGAAACCTTCCGCAATCGCGTTGTCAGCGAAATGAAGAGCGAGGGTTATGACGTCGAGGCCAAGCGCGACTCCATCAAGAAGATGGGCACCGAACTGCGCGGCGAAGACGTGGCGGACGACCGCCGCAAGGAGCTAATCGGCAAGCTGCGCGCCGAGCAGCAGGAGATGCGCCAGGCACAGCAGAAGGTGATGCAGAAGCCGGAAATCCAGGCCAAGGCCGAGGAGCTCAATGACGCCACCCTTGAGGCCATGCGCGAACAGAATCCCAAGACAGACGATCTGCTAGCCCGCATGAAGGAGCTTCGCGGCGAACTTCAGGCGATGGCGCCTGCCCAGGGCGGTGGCCCGGGCGGCGGTCAGTAAACCCCCTGATCCGCGCCAATGTCGAGATTACCAGCCCGGCCACTGGCCGGGCTTTTTTGTGTCCGGCCTCCTGCGCAAAAAAAGCGCCGGGCGGACAAGCCACCCGGCGCGCCTCGACGAACCATCGAATCGGATCAGAGGCCGAGGAGCCCGTTCAGTAGCCCGCCACGCTGGGGCGTGCCCGTCCGGGCCTGGCCGGCAGCCTGCGCCTCGGCATTCACTCGGCCCTGCGGCGCAGCCCGGCGATCTTCACGACGGGTCTCCAGTTCCTGGTCGACCCGGGCACCAGCGTTGGCGTCCAGCTGCACCAGGTTGCCCACACCAAGTCCGAGGCCCACGCCGGCGCCAGCGCCGGTGCGCGAGTTCAGATCGGCCATCGCCTGGCCGCTCATGAGGCCCAGGCCAAGCATTGTCACGGTAATGAGTCGCATATCGCATTCTCCTTGGGGAAGAGGTTGATCGAACGTTGCCGGTATTCACCGGACGGGATCACTCTGTCCCGGGGCGCCTGAACCAATCCTGAACCCGGGATCGTGGTGCGCGGCTTACTCGTCGCGCTTCTGCTCGGCCTTCTGTGCCTCGACTTCGCGGATACCGGGCACGAAAAGGCGGGCGCCCCAGATGCCGGCTTCATAGAGGATAAAGATCGGTACCGCCAGCAGGGTCTGGGAAATCATGTCCGGCGGGGTCAGCAGCATGGCGATGGCGAACGCCCCCACCAGGACATAAGGCCGGTAGCTGGCCAGATCAGCGGGGGTGGTAAAGCCCGCCCATACCAGCAGGAAAAGGGCCACGGGCACCTCGAAGGCGATCCCGAAAGCCATGAACATGCCGAGCACGAAATCCAGATACCGGCTGATATCGGTCATCACCGCCACCCCTTCCGGGGCCACGCTGACGAAGAACCCGAACACCACCGGGAACACGACGTAGTAGGCGAATGCCATGCCCAGATAGAACAGGCTGGTGCTGGTCGCCAGCAGCGGCACCACTAGCCGCCGCTCGTTCATGTACAGGCCGGGGGCCACGAACGCCCAGATCTGATAGAGGATCCACGGCAGCGAAATCACCACCGCCAGCAGGATCGACAGCTTGAACGGCGCCAGAAACGGGGCAGCAACTTCGGTGGCAATCAGACTGGAACCTGCCGGCATGTGCGCCAGCAACGGGCCGGAAAGCCAAGTGAACAGCTCCGACGAAAAGATCGCCAGCGGGATGAACACCAGTACCACCATGATCACTGCGCGCAGCAGACGGTCACGCAGCTCCAGCAGGTGGGAAAACAGTGTCTGTTCTTTGTCGGGAGCCGCGCTCATGACTCGTCGTCCCGGGTCTGCCGCTCCAGGCGCCGGCCCGCTGGCTTGTCAGCCGGCGTTTCCATGGCGGCCTCTTGCGACGGCGGATCTTCCGTGGACGACGCCGGCGAAGCCGTGGTGCTGCCCTGGTCCTCGTCACCGCGCACCTCGGACTCCAGCTGACGCCGGCCCTGGTCGAACTCGCTCCGGGTCTTGTCGATCTCGGATCGGGTCTGCTCGAAGGTGCGTCGCAGATCCTTGGTATTGACCTCGCGCTCCAGTTCGGTGCTGAGCGTGCGCATGTAGGAGCGCGCCCGGCCGGTCCAGCGGCCAAGCGTTCTGGCGACGGTGGGCAGCCGCTCCGGCCCGAGCACGATCAAACCGATCACGCCGAGCACGACCAGCTCCCAGAACCCCATGTCGAACATTCGATCAGGCCTGCAGGTAGGGTGTCACCGGCGATGCGCCGGTGACCGAATCAGGATTTCTTGGCCTTATCCTGGCGCTTATCCGCCTCTTCGGTCGGGTCCGTGTTTGCCCGGGTCTCGCCCAACTGGTCGATGACCTGGGGGTCTTCATCACGCTTGCGGGCGTCCTGGTCTTCTTCGTCACCGTCCTTCTCGCCGCCATCCTTCATCGCGGAGCGGAAGCCCTTGATCGCCGAGCCCAGATCGCCGCCCATGTTGCGCAGCCGCTTGGTGCCGAAAACCATCACCACGATGGCCAGCACGATAAGCAGCTGCCAGATGCTGATACCGCCAATACCCATAATGTCTACCTCGTTAACCCTGTCGTTGGCGTGCGGCCTTTTCGGCCAGCCCGGACATGCCGAAGCGTCTGCCCAGTTCGGCCAGCACGTCGTCGGCGGACAACCGCCGGTGTGTCAGCAGGACCAGGGTGTGGAACCACAGATCCGCAATTTCGTGAATCAGGTGGGCGTCGTCGTCCGCCCCGGCCGCGTCGATAACCTCGCCGGACTCTTCCTCGATCTTAGCAAGAATCGCGGCCGTTCCGTCTGCCAGCAGACGGGCGGTATACGAGGCATCCGGGTCGGCACCGCGCCGCTCGGCGAGCACCTCACTAAGGGCGCCCAGCAGGTGTTCCTTGTCAGCCATAAATGTCTTCCGGATCGCGGATGACCGGGTCGGCGTCCTGCCAGACGCCATCGGTCAGCTGTCGATAAAAGCAGCTTTCGCGTCCGGTATGACACGCGATGCCGCCAACCTGTTCGACCTGCAGCAGCAGCGTGTCGCCGTCGCAGTCCAGTCGGATGTCAACGACGCGTTGCCGATGACCGGACGATTCGCCTTTCCGCCACAGCCTGCCGCGCGAGCGTGACCAGAACGTGGCAAACCCGGTCTGCAGGCTCTCGGTGAGCGAGTCGCGGTTCATCCACGCCATCATCAACACCCGGCCGCCGGCCGCATCCTGCACCACCGCCGGCGCCAGACCATCCATGTTCCAGGCAACGTCATCCAGCCAGTCGCTCGCCACGCTCATCGATTGCTTTCCCCTGCATATACGCATGCCACTGGCCGTCGGACTCGCCGGCCCGCATTCTACGCCGTTCCCGCGCCGTTTTGCGCAGGCCCGGCGTCCTTGCAAGCAGACCGGCGCAGGTCTACTGTTCGGCGGCTATGAAGATCATCATTCTGGGGGCCGGCCAGGTGGGCGCCACACTGGCCGAGAATCTGGCCGACGAGGCCAACGACGTGACCATCGTCGATACCCAGGCGAATCTGCTCGCCGAACTGCAGGACCGGCTTGATATCCGCGCGGTTCAGGGATTCGCGGCGCACCCGGAGGTGCTGCAGGCCGCCGGCGCAGAAGACGCGGACATGATCATCGCGGTCACCGAATCCGACGAGATCAACATGGTGGCCTGCCAGATCGCCTACACCCTGTTTCACACCCCGACCAAGATCGCCCGCATCCGGGCCTCGGAATACCTCAAGGAAAAGCGGCTGTTCCAGCAGGACGCGCTGCCGGTGGACATGCACATCAGTCCGGAACAGCTGGTATGCGACTACATCAGCCGCCTGATCCAGTATCCCGGCGCGCTGCAGGTCGTGGACTTCGCCAGTGGCCGGGTCCGGGCAGTCGGCGTGAAAGCCTATTACGGCGGACCGCTGGTGGGCCAGGAACTGCGCACCATCCGTGAACACATCCCCGGGGTGGATACCCGCGTGGCGGCCATCTACCGGCGCGGCAAACCCATCATTCCCGAAGGCGACACGGTCATCGAAGCCGATGACGAAGTGTTCTTCGTGGCCGCCAAGAAACACATCAAGAAGGTGATCAGCGAACTGCGCAAGCAGGATCGGCCGGTCAAGCGGGTGGTGCTGGCCGGTGGCGGCAACATCGGTCTGCGGCTGGCGCTGGCGCTGGAGGACCACTGCCAGGTCAAGCTGATCGAACGCGACCGAGAACGCGCCCGGGCCCTGTCCGAGCAGGTGAAGAAGGCCATCGTGCTGGTGGGCGACGCGGCCAACGAGGGCCTGTTGCTGGAGGAAAACATCGAAAGCGTGGACGTGTTCTGCGCGGTCACCAATGATGACGAGGCCAACATCCTGTCCTCGATGCTGGCCAAGCGCCTGGGCGCTCGCAAGGCCATGAGCCTGATCAACCGCCTGGCCTACGTGGATCTGGTGGAGGGCGGGGCCATCGACATCGCGATTTCGCCGCAGCAGTCCACGGTATCCGCACTGCTGTCGCACGTGCGCCGGGGTGATGTGGTCCAGGTCCACAGCCTGCGCCGCGGGGCCGCCGAAGCCATCGAGGCGGTGGCCCATGGTGACCCGAGCAACTCCCGCGTGGTCGGCCGGCGCATCGACGAGATCCGCCTGCCCGCCGGCACCACTATTGGTGCCATCGCCCGCGGGGAGGAAGTGATCATTGCCCACCACGACACCGTGATCGAATCCGGTGACCACGTGATCATGTTCATTGTGGAGAAGAAGAACACCGCGGCACTGGAGCGGCTGTTCCAGGTCGGCGTGTCGTTCATCTGAGCGTATGGGCCGCGGCCAACACATCCATCGGCGTTGCCGACCATGAATCACCCCATGGCGGTTGCCCAGCGGCTGGTCGGCATCCTGCTGATGCTGTTCTCCACCACCATGCTGATCCCGGCGCTGGTTTCCCTGCTCTATCGCGACGGCGAGGCGGACACCTTCTTCATAAGCTTTTGTGTGACCCTGGCAGCCGGCATCGTCACGTGGCTGCCGGTACGCGCGGTCCGGCGCGAACTGAAACTGCGTGATGGCTTCCTGGTGGTGGTGCTGTTCTGGATGGTTCTGTCGCTGTTCGGGGCGATTCCGCTGCACCTGTCCAGCATGCCCGCATTATCGATCACCGACGCGGTGTACGAGTCGGTATCGGGACTGACCACCACCGGCGCCACCGTAATCATCGGCCTGGATGGCCTGCCCCGGGGCATCCTGATCTGGCGCCAACTGCTGCAGTGGCTCGGTGGCATGGGGGTGATCGTGCTGGCGGTCGCGGTGCTGCCCATGCTGGGGGTCGGCGGCATGCAGCTCTACCGGGCAGAAACTCCCGGCCCGATCAAGGATTCCAAGCTGACGCCACGCATCCGCGAGACCGCCCGGGCACTGTGGATGATCTACGTGGGCCTCACCCTGTTGTGCGCCCTGTTTTTCTGGCTGGCCGGGATGACCGCGTTCGACGCTGTCAGCCACGCCTTCACCACCGTCTCCACCGCGGGCTTTTCCACCCACGACGCTTCCATGGGCTATTTCGACAGCGCGCTGATCGAGGGCATCGCCGTGGTATTCATGTTCATCGGCGCGGTGAACTTCGCCCTGCATTTCGTTGCCTGGCGCAGTGCCAGCCCCATGCATTATCTGCGCGATCCGGAATTCCGCGGCTGGGCGCTGCTTGCTCTTGGCGTGACCATCGCCTGTACCCTGGCATTACTGGCCGCCGGCACCTATACCCAGCCGGGTAACGCGTTGATCAAGTCGGCGTTCCAGGTGATGTCGATCGGCACCACCACCGGCTTCACCACCGCGGATTTCACGCTTTGGCCCAGCTTCATCCCCATGATGCTGATTCTGGGCAGCATCGTCGGCGGTTGCGGCGGGTCCACAACCAGCGGTATCAAGGTCGCCCGCTTCATGCTGCTGATCAAGCAGGGCGTGCGGGAGGTCAACCGACAGGTGCATCCCAGCGCGGAAATGCCGGTGAAGCTCGGCGGCCGCGTGATTCCGGATCCGGTCATTCAGGCCGTGTGGGGCTATTTCAGCATTTACATGGGCGTGTACGCGGTGGTGTTCATGATCCTGATGGCCATCGGTATGGACGAGATCAGCGCTTTTTCCGCGGTGGCCGCCTGCCTCAACAACCTGGGTCCCGGCCTCGGCGAAGTGGCGTCGAACATGGCCACCGTGCCGGACATCGGCAAGTGGGCGCTCAGCCTGGCGATGCTGATGGGGCGCCTTGAAATCCTGCCGCTGCTGGTCATCCTCACCCCCGCGTTCTGGCGGCGCTAGCCGGCACCGGCGGCGCGCGGCTACGTTACAATCCCGGCCCCATGGGCATGCGGGCGAAACTCGAGGCAATGCTGGAAGGCGGGCAGGACACCGCCCTGCTGCGCTTTTCCCTCGGCGAACTCTGTGTGAAGGAGGGAGACGCCGATGCCGCCGTCACCCATCTGCAAAAGGCGGTGACACTCGACTCGGATTACTCCGCGGCCTGGAAATGCCTGGGCCGCGCGCTGGCCGACGCCGGCCGCAGTGACGAGGCGGCAGACGCTTTCGAGCAGGGCATTGCCGTGGCCGAGGCGCGGGGTGACCACCAGGCGGCCAAGGAGATGCGCGTGTTCGCCCGGCGGCTGGCGCGCGGCAACGCCTGATGTCGGTCTACACCCGCCTGACCTCCGAGGACATCGACCGCCTGCTGAGCGACTACGCCATCGGCGAACTGGAATATTTCGAGGGCATTTCCGAAGGCATCACCAACACCAACTACTTCGTCGACACCACCCTCGGGCGCTGGGTGCTGACGCTGTTCGAGGCCCTCGAACCCGGGGAACTACCCTTCTACCTCAATCTGATGGACCACCTCGCGGGCCTGGGCGTGCCCGGCGCGCATCCGGTGGCCCGGCGTGACGGCGGCTTCCTGTCACACCTGGCGGGGCGCCCGGCCGCTCTGGTCTACCGATTGCGGGGCCGCAGCCTGGTGTCGCCCGATCCGGCCCACTGCGCCGCCCTCGGCGCCACCGTGGCGGAACTGCACCGGGCCGGCGAGTCCTTCCCCGACCGCCAGGCCAACAGCCGCGGGCTGGGCTGGATCGAAGCCACCCGCGACACGCTGGCCGGCCACCTGAGCGCCGGGGACAAGGCCCTGCTGGACGACGAGATCGCCTTCCAGCAGGCCTTCGACTACGCCCCGCTGCCCTGCGGCGTGATCCATGCCGACCTGTTCCGCGACAACGTGCTGTTCGAGGACCGCCACGTCTCCGGACTGATCGACTTCTATTACGCTTGTTACGACCACTGGCTGTTCGATCTCGCCGTGATCTGCAACGACTGGTGCTACCGGCCCAACGGTACGCATCTGCCCGAGCAGTGGCGGGCCATCGTCGATGCCTACCGTCGGCGCCGGCCATTCGCTCCGGCCGAGAATGATGCCTGGCCGGCAATGCTGCGGGCCGCGGCGCTGCGCTTCTGGGTCTCGCGCCTGGCCGACTGGCACTTCCCCCAGTCCGGCCACGACACCCACCAGAAGGATCCACAGCCCTTTGCGGAACTGCTGATCGCCCATCGGGACGCACCACCCCGCCTGCTCAACTGATGACCCGGCTCGCCCGGCTGGTGGCCGGCATCGACGCGGTGAACAACGCCATCGGCCGCGGCGTGGCCTGGCTGACCCTGGCGATGGTACTGGCCGACGCCCTGGTGGTGGGGCTACGTTACGGCTTCGGCATCGGCTGGACCGGGCTGCAGGAGAGCGTGACCTACATGCACGCCACCGTATTCCTCCTGGCCGCGGCCTATGCCCTCAACCGGGACGACCATGTTCGGGTGGACATCTTTCAGCGGCAGTGGTCGCTCCGCCGGCGCGCCCTGGTCGACCTGCTGGGCAGCCTGTGCCTGCTGCTGCCGGTGGCGGTGACCCTGGCCGCACTCAGCCTCGGCTATGTCGCCGACGCCTGGCGGCGGATGGAAACCTCGGCCCAGCCCGGCGGCCTGCCCTTCGTGTATCTGCTCAAGACACTGATCCTGGTGGTGGCTGCGCAGCTGGCCGCCGCGGCCCTGGCCCGGGCCGGACATAGTTGGCTGACCCTGCGCGACAACCCGACCGAGGCCGGTTCATGGCGCTGATCGCCGGGCTGATATTCGCGGTGGTCTGCCTGGTCCTGCTGGCCGGCTATCCGGTGGCTTTCACCCTGGGCGGCGTGGCCCTGCTGTTCGGGCTGGGCGGCGCGGCCGCGGGGGCGTTTCCGGCCGGCGAACTGCTCGCCCTGCCGAGCCGCGTGTTCGGGATCATGACCAACGAAACCCTCATCGCGGTGCCGCTGTTCGTGTTCATGGGAGTGATGCTGGAGCGCTCGCAGATCGCCCGGGAACTACTCGAAGCCACGGCCGCCCTGTTCGGCCGGCGCCGCGGTGGTCTTGGTATCACCGTGGTGCTCGTCGGGGCCCTGCTGGCAGCCTCCACCGGCATCGTCGGGGCGACGGTGGTGACCATGGGGCTGCTGGCCCTGCCCACCATGCTGCGCCGGGGCTACGACCCGGCACTGGCCGCCGGCACCATCTGCGCGGCCGGCACCCTGGGACAGGTGATTCCGCCCTCGATCATGCTGGTGCTGCTGGGCGACGTGATTGCCTCGGCCTACCAGCAGGCCCAATCCACCATGGGTGTTTTCAGCATGCAGACGGTGTCCGTGGGCGATCTGTTCGTGGGCGCGTTGATTCCGGGCCTGCTGACCGTGGCGGCCTATCTGCTGTATCTGCTGTTCGTGGCCTGGCGCTGGCCGGCGACCATGCCCGCGGTGCCCGACGACGAACGTGGCAAACACACCGGCCTGGTTCTGATCACCCGACTGCTGTCGCCGCTGGCCCTGATTGTGGCGGTGCTGGGATCGATCATGATCGGCGCGGCCACTCCCACCGAGGCCGCCGCCATCGGAGCGCTGGGCGCCATGCTGCTGGCTGCGGCGCGGGGACGACTCGGTCGCACCGAACTCACCGCCGTAACCGACCGGACCGCCCGTCTGACCAGCATGGTGTTCATGATCCTGATCGGCGCCTCGCTGTTCTCGCTGGTGTTTTCGGCCTACGGCGGCGACCATGCCGTCCACGAGTTGCTCGATAGCCTGCCGGGCGGGGCGCTGGGGGCCATGCTGGTCGTGATGGCGGCGATGTTCCTGCTCGGTTTCATCCTCGACTTCATCGAGATCACCTTCGTGGTGGTGCCTATCGTGGCGCCCGCCCTACTGGCCATGGGGCTCGACCCGATCTGGCTCGGGGTGATGATGGCGATCAACCTGCAGACCTCGTTTCTCACCCCGCCCTTCGGCTTCGCGCTGTTCTACCTGCGCGGGGTGGCGCCGGCATCACTGGAAACCGGGGCGATCTATCGTGGCGTGGTGCCGTTCATCCTGATCCAGTTGGGCATGCTGGGACTGCTGGCCGCCTGGCCCGGCCTGGTGACCTGGTTGCCGGGCCTGGTCTATCGATAGCCGGGTGAGCGGATGCGCCTTGCGTTTCAGCCGTATCGGGCCGGCGACAAACCCTATCTCTGGACGACCTACGTCGAGGCAATGAAGCCACATATCTCGAGGATGTGGGGATGGGATGCGGCATGGCAGGAAAACGACTTCGCGAAGGGCTTGCGGAGGTACGAGACGCTGGTGCTGGAGGATAGCGATTGCCGGCTCGGCTATCTCCAGGTCAGGAACAATCGCGACAGCACCTTCATCGCCATGATCATTCTCGAGCCGGGATGCCGCTCACGCGGATACGGCCCGACAGTACTCGACAAGCTGCAAAACGAACGCCCCGGCAAGCCACTAACCCTGCGCTGCTTCCGAGTGAATACGGCCGCCTACCAGTTCTATATCCGGTGCGGGTTCCGCGTGGTCAGGACGGACGATTACTTCATCGCCATGCACCGGCCCGCCTGACGATGGCGGTCCGCCGCGCCATGACGACGTTGACTGGTCCGCGATAGCCCCTACGGTCGGAGTTCCAGGATGGCGGCCTCGCCGAGCGCGGTCCAGTCCCGGGCGCGGGCGGCGAAATCCCGGTAGGCGCCGTGCACGCGGCCGGCGAAGGCGTCCCCGGCCACCAATTCTTCCAGTACCCCAGGCGTGGCCTCGCGCAGGGCCGCCAGAATGTCATCGGGAAACCGATGCAGCGTTACCGCATGCTCGTCGACCAGCGAACGCAACGCCCGCTGATTATTCGCCCGCATCTGTGCCTGCATGTGGCGGCCGGCGGCCATGCAGGCAGTGCTGACCACCGTCTGCAGTCGTTCGGGCAGGGCCGACCAGGCCGGCTTGTTGACAATGGCCTCGAGGTTGCCGCACGGCTCGTGCCAGCCTGGGTAATAGTAATGGCGGGCGATCTTGTGAAAGCCGAAGGCCAGATCGTTGTAGGGGCCGACCCATTCCGCGGCATCGATCACGCCCTGCTGCAGCGAAGTGAACAGTTCGCTGCCGGGGATGTTCACGGTGGTCACATCCAGCGCTTGCAGTACCTCGCCGCCCAGCCCGGGCATGCGCACCTTAAGCTGTCGCAGCCCGTCCAGATCGGCCACCGGCTCACGGAACCAGCCGCCCATCTGGGTGCCGGTGTCGCCGGCCTCGAAGGGCACCAGATCAAACTCGGCATAGAGCTCCCGCCACAATTCCATCCCGCCACCGACGTGCAGCCAGGCCTGCATCTCCGAAGCGGTCATGCCGAACGGCACCGCAGTGAAGAAGGGCGTGGCCGGGGACTTGCCCTTCCAGTAATACGCCGCCCCGTGGCCCATCTGCGCCGCCCCGCGTGACACCGCATCGAACACTTCCAGCGCCGGCACCCGCTCGCCGGCGCCGTAGACCCGCACCGTGAGTTCACCATCGGACATCCGGGTGATCAGATCCGCCAGATGCTGGGCAGCCGTGCCCAGCCCGGGGAAGTTCTTCGGCCAGGTGGTCACCATGTTCCAGGTGATGGACTCGCGGGCCGGCGCCGGGCCGGCATCGCCGGTGCGTCCGCAGGCACTTGCAAGGCCGCCGGCGCCCAGCGCCAGCATCAGGTCACGGCGTTTCATCAGCAACTCCCGGCACAACAGGATTCACGAGCCCGGAGTGTACCCAAGCCGAGCATTAACCCGCCGCACGAAAAGGCCCGACACCGCAGGGGGGCGCGGTGCCGGGCCAAGGGGTAGCCGTGCTAGGCTAGCGGAGGCGAGACAGCAGGCGAGTCCCGTAGCCTGTCATCCGGTCCTGATCCATCCATGGATGCCTCCCGCGCCGACCTCATTCCGTCCGTGGAGTCCAGTGGCATCGGCACAGAGGAAGCTTGGCAGGATCGGCGCAAACCGCCTATCGGACGATCCAGCGATGATCTGTGAGCATTTTCCGACACCGAACAAGCCCGGCGGCCGGCAGCCATGATCGGTCTGCTGCAGCGGGTGACCCGGGCCGGCGTCGACATCGAGGGCGAGACGGTGGCCCGTATCGAGACCGGACTGCTGGTGCTGGTGGCAGTCAACCCCGAGGACACGCCGGCCGCCGCACAGCGGCTGGCCGAACGCCTGCTGACCTATCGGGTGTTCCCCGATCCGAACGGCCGCATGAATCTGGCGCTGGCCGACACTGGCGGCGGACTGCTGCTGGTACCGCAGTTCACCCTGGCGGCGCGCACCGACAAGGGCACCCGCGCCAGCTTCACCAGCGCGGCACCACCGGATCAGGCGCGGGCGCTGTTCGAGACGCTGGTGACCGCTGCCCGGGGACGCCATGCCGATGTACAGGCCGGTCGTTTCGGGGCCGACATGGCGGTGTCCCTGACCAATGACGGGCCGGTAACCTTCTGGCTGGAAACGTAACCGGACGCCGCGAAGAGTTTCACCCCGCCGCGCCACGGCGTATCATGACTGAAACCGCGGTGTGTCCCGCCCCCAAGACAGTAGCCATGACCACGCGAACCGCCGACATTCGCCGGGAAACCCGGGAAACGCGCATCCGCCTGACCCTGGACCTGGACGGCACCGGCAAGGCCCGGCTGGATACGGGGATTCCCTTTCTCGACCACATGCTGGAGCAGATCGCCCGGCACGGGCTGGTGGACCTGACCATCGAGGCCAGCGGCGATCTGGAGGTCGACGATCATCACACGGTGGAGGACGTCGGCATTTGCCTGGGGCAGGCACTGGCGGAAGCCCTCGGCGACAAGGCCGGCATCGCCCGCTACGGTCATGCCTATGTACCGCTCGACGAAGCCCTGTCCCGCGTGGTGGTCGACCTGTCCGGCCGACCCGGCCTGCAGTACGCCGTGGACTATCCGCGTGAGCGCATCGGCCGCTTCGACGTCGATCTGGTCCGGGAGTTCTTCCAGGGACTGGTCAACCACGCCCGCATGACGCTGCACATCGACGGCCTGCGCGGCTTCAACGCGCATCACGTCGCCGAAACTGTGTTCAAGGCCTTCGGCCGCGCGCTGCGCGTGGCGGTGGAACGCGACGCCCGGCTGGGTGATGCCACACCATCGACCAAGGGCTCTCTCTAGGGTTCATCCGTTCACGCGATCAGGGGCGACTGACGATGGCCACGGTGGGCATCATTGATTACGGCATGGGCAATCTGCATTCGATTGCCAAGGCACTGCAGTACGTGGCCGGCGACGAGCAGATCGAGGTGCACTACGACCCGGATGTGCTGGCCAAGACCGACCGCCTGGTGCTGCCCGGTGTGGGCGCGATCGGCCACTGCATGGCGGAACTGCACCGACTGGAACTCGACGCCATGGTGCGCGAACAACTCGGCACCAAGCCGCTGCTGGGCGTATGCCTAGGTATCGAGGTGCTGATGACCTACTCCGCGGAAAGCGGCGGGGTGCAGGGCCTGGGTGCCTTCCCTGGCGAGGCGGTACGCTTTCCCGATCCCGATCATCAGCCGGACGGCGTGCGGCGCAAGATCCCGCACATGGGATGGAATCAGGTGCGCCAGGAACGCAGCCATCCGCTGTGGAAGGACATCGCGCCCAACAGCTGGTTCTACTTCGTGCACAGCTACTACGTGGCGCCCAAGGACGAGCGCCACGTGGCCGGCACCACGGAGTACGGTCACCGCTTCGCCTCGGTGATACTGCGCGACCAGGTATTCGCGGTGCAGTTTCACCCGGAGAAGAGCCAGTCCGCCGGCCTGCAACTGCTGGCCAACTTCCTGGAATGGGACGGCGCTGCCTGATCGCGATCGGGCGCTTATCGATACAACAACGAGTCGGAGGAGATCGTGCTGCTTATTCCCGCCATCGACATCAAGGACGGCAAGTGCGTGCGCCTGCGCCAGGGACGCATGGACGATGTCACGGTGTTCGACGAAGACCCCGCCGCCGTGGCGGAACGCTGGCTGGCCGCCGGGGCCGACCGCATCCATGTGGTGGACCTGGACGGCGCCACCGCCGGCAAGCCGGTCAACAAGGTAGCGGTCGAACGCATCATCCGCGCCTGCGGCCAGGTGCCGGTGCAGGTAGGCGGCGGCATCCGCAACGAGGAAGCCATCGACACCTACCTGGAACTGGGCGTGGAATACGTCATTCTGGGGACCCGGGCAATCAAGGAACCGCACTTCGTGTCCGACGTCGGCGTGGAATTCGCCGGCCACGTGATCGTCGGCCTCGATGCCCGTAACGGCAAGGTGGCCACCGATGGCTGGTCCAAGCTGTCCAACCATGACGTGCTCGATCTGGCCCAGCAGTTCGAGCGCGATGGCGTGGTGGCCATCATCCACACCGACATCGCCCGCGACGGCATGATGGAAGGCCTGAACATCGAGGCCACCCGCGAACTGGCCAGCGCCATCACCATCCCGGTGCTGGCCTCCGGCGGGGTCACCACGCTGGCCGACATCGAGGCCCTGTGCGACGCCGAGGAAGATGGCGTGGCCGGCGCCGTGATCGGCCGCGCGCTCTACGAAGGCGGCCTGGATCTGGCCGCCGCCCGCAAGCTGGTCGAGGAACGCCAACAGGCATCATGAGTCTTTCCAAGCGCATCATCCCCTGCCTGGACATCGACAAGGGCCGGGTGGTCAAGGGCGTCAAGTTTCTCGAGATCCGCGACGCCGGCGATCCGGTGGAAATCGCCCGCCGCTACGACCAGCAGGGGGCCGACGAGCTCGTGTTTCTTGACATCACCGCCTCCCACGAAGCCCGCGACACCCTGATCGACGTGGTGGAACGGGTGGCCGGCGCGGTTTTCATCCCATTGACCGTGGGCGGCGGCGTCAAGACCCTTCCGGACGTGCGCCGCTTGCTGCAGGCCGGCGCCGACAAGGTGTCCATCAACACCGCCGCCATCGCCCGGCCGGAATTCGTCACCGAAGCCGCCGACCGCTTCGGTCAGCAATGCATCGTGGTGGCCATCGACGCCAAGCGCGTCAACAAGAAAAAGGAAGAACCCCGCTGGGAGGTGTTCACCCATGGCGGCCGCAAGTCCACCGGACTGGATGCAGTGGAGTGGGCACAGCGCATGGTGACCAACGGCGCCGGGGAACTGCTGGTGACCAGCATGGATGCCGACGGCACCAAGACCGGCTTCGACCTCAAACTGACGCGGGCGATTTCCGAATCCGTGGACGTACCGGTGATCGCGTCCGGCGGGGTCGGCTCGCTGGAACACCTGCATGATGGCCTGGAAGTGGGCCGCGCGGATGCCGTACTGGCCGCCAGCATCTTCCATTTCGGCGAATACACCATCCAGCAGGCCAAGGGCTATCTGGCCGAGCGCGGGGTGTGTGTACGGGACGCGATCTACCGCTGATGCCCGATCACCGCGTAGAAGAACCCGTCCATGTCGGCCTCGCCCGGCGCAATGCGCCGTCCCGCCCCGGCGGTTTCGCCCCAGTCCTCGGCGATGGGAAGCGGCCGGGCCGCCGGCTGATCCCCGCAGAATCCGGCTACCGCTTCGGCGCCCTCGACCGCCAGTACCGAACAGGTGGCGTAGACCAGCCGCCCGCCGGGCGCCAGCAGCGGCCAGAGTGCATCCAGCAGCGCCCGCTGGCGCACCGCCAGCGCGGCCGGGTCGGTCTGTCGTCGCAGCCACTTGATGTCCGGATGCCGCCGGATCACGCCGGTACCGGTGCAGGGGGCGTCGATCAGGATGCGATCGAAGGGGCGACCGTCCCACCAGTCATCGACTACCATCGCATCGGCGGCCTGTAGCGTCGCACCGTCACGCAGGCCGAGCCGGCCCAGAGTTTCGGCAACCCGCTCAAGCCGGTTCGGGTCGCTGTCCAGAGCCACCAGTTCGCAATCGACCAACTCCAGGCAATGGGCGGCCTTGCCCCCGGGCGCGCTGCAGGCATCCAGCACGCGCATGCCCGGTTCAATCGCCAGCAGTGCTGCGGCCAGTTGAGCCGCAGCGTCCTGTACGGACACATCGCCGTCGGCGAATCCCGGTAATGACGTGACACCCACCGGCGCATCCAGCGCCAGGGCCTCTGCCGCATGCAGATGCGGGTGAGCGACCATGCCCGCCGCATGCAGCCGGTCCCGATACGCGTCCCGCGGGGCGCGCCGGGTATTCACCCGCAGCGTCATGGGTGCCGGCTGATTATTGGCCACCAGCAACGCCGGCCAGTTATCCGGCCAGTCCTCGCGCAGGCGTGCCACCAGCCAGTCGGGATGGGAGTGCTGCACGCCAGGGGCGTCCGGCAGAGCCGCAATCCGCTCCCGGGATTCGCGCTGGAAGCGCCGCAGCACGGCGTTGACCAGACCCCGATGCTGCGGCTTCTTGAGGGGGCCGGTGGCCGCTACAGTGGCATGCACGGCGGCATGAGGCGGGATCCGCATGGCGGTCAACTGATGGAAGCCGACCAGGATCAGTGCAAGAACGGACCGCGGCGGCGGCCGGCGCAGCAGCCCGTCGGCGATTGTCGCCAGACGACGATAATCACGAATCACCCCATAGGCCAGCGCCGCGGCCAGGCTCTGATCGGCCGCGGCCAGACCCGTCTGGGCGGCGGGCAGCACCGCGTCCAGGCTTTGCCCCTGCAGCACCCCGGCTACCGCCCGGGCGGCGGCGGCACGGGTGGCGGCGCCGTCATCGGCCTCACTCAAAACGCTTGCCGACCAGGGGACGGCCACGCGCGACCTCGGCCGCAGGCAGCCGCCGCCGGCCGGGCCACTGCAGTTCGGTGATCCGCAGCTGTCCGTTGCCCGTGGCCACGTCGATGCCGGCTGCGTCGGCTGCCACCACGGTACCGGGATCGGCCTCGGCGGCGCCACCGATGGCTTCAGCACGCCAGACTCGGACGCGCTCGCCGTCGAGTCCCCCGTGGGCCACCGGCCAGGGGTTGAAGGCCCGCACCGCCCGCGACAGGGATACCGCCGACTGGCGCCAGTCCAGCGCGGCTTCCGCCTTGTCCAGCCGCCGGGCATGGGTCGCCGCGGCCTCGTCCTGGACCCGCCCGGCAACCTCGCCCCGGGCGAGCGCGTCCAGCATTGCCGGCAGCATCCCGCCGCCCAGCCCGGCCAGCCGATCGTGCAGTTCCCCCGCTGTCTCGCCGGGGCCAATCGCGGTGGCTTCCTGCGCCAGGATGTCCCCGGTATCCAGCCCCCTGGCCATGCGCATCAGCGTGATGCCGGTAAGCGAGTCCCCGGCCAGGATGGCCCGGGCAATCGGCGCGGCCCCACGCCAGCGCGGCAGCAGCGATGCGTGCACATTGATGCAGCCCTGCGCCGGCAGCGACAGCATCCAGCCGGGCAGGAGCAGACCATAGGCCGCCACCACCGCCAGGTCCGGCCGCAGGGCGCGGATCTCGTCCTCGCCGTGACGGGCGCGCAACGTTTCCGGCTGCAGCACCGGCATGCCCAGTTCCAGCGCCCGCTGCTTGATCGGCGATGCCTGCAAGTGCCGGCCCCGACCCGCCGGACGATCCGGCTGGGTCATCACGCCGACCAGTTCGTGCCCGCTGTCTGCCACCGCATCCAGGCTCGGCAGGGCGAACCCGGGTGTGCCGGCGAACAGGATTCTCACGCTTGCCTCCCGGCTGGGGCACCGATCCGCATCCGGATCACGCCTCCCGCTTTCGGGTCTTTTCCAGCTTGCGCCGGATGCGCTGCTGCTTGAGTCGCGAGAGCAGGTCGATGTAGAGCCCGCCGTCGAGGTGGCCGATCTCGTGCTGCACGCACTGCGCCAGCAGATCCTCGGCGTCCATCTCGTAGGGCTCGCCGTCGCGATCCAGCGCGCGGAACCGCACCCGGCGGTAACGGGTGACCTTGTCGTAGTGTTCCGGCACCGACAGGCAGCCCTCATCCACCGTCACCGGTTCCTCGGCACTCAGGATTTCCGGATTGATCATGACGATGGGCATGTTCCTGTCTTCCGAGCAATCCATCACCGCCACCCGCCTGGCCACGCCCACCTGGGTGGCCGCCAGGCCCACACCCGGCGCGTCGTACATGGTCTCGAACATGTCCTCTATGAAGCTATGCAGATCGCGGTCGATATCCTCGATGGATTCGGCCACCTCCCGCAGGCGCGGATCCGGGTGATGCAATATGGTCAGTAGGGCCATCGGTGGTCTGCTGCTGTGAGACTGGAAACTGCTAGAGTAAAAGCGCTGCCGGGCCGGGGCGGATGCCCGGCAGCATTCGCCAGGATGGCCATGGGGAGCCACGTGCAATCAAACCACAAGTATAACCGTTCGTTACGCCGGCTTTGGGCCGCCTGCGGCCTGGTGATAGCCATCGTCGGTGCCACCGGCTGTGCTACCGGCACCCCGGCGGGGACCGAATCGTCCCGCGATCAGGCAGCAGCCGATCAGACCCGGCCGCTGCCCGACAAGCAGCCCCCGGCCACGCGGGCCCGCGACCCGCGCCCGGCGCCACGGCTGTCCGCCGACGTCGATGAGAGCGAGCCGCTGCGCTATGTGGTCAAGCGGGGCGACACGCTATGGGACATCGCGGACTACTTCCTCGCCGACCCCTGGTACTGGCCGGAACTTTGGTATGCCAATCCGGACATCGCCAATCCCCACCTGATCTATCCCGGCGACATTCTGGAGTTGGTGTGGGTGGACGGCCGTCCGCAGCTGCGGCGTGCCGAACCACGACGCGGCGAGCGCCTGTCCCCCGAGGTACGCGAACAGCCGATCGACGCTGCCATTCCCACCATTCCGCTGGACGCTATCCGGCAGTTCCTCAACGGTCCGCGCCTGGTCACCGAAGAGGAACTGGATGAAGCCCCCTACGTGATCCACTTCCTGGACGAACACCTGATCGGCGGCACCGGCGACGAGCTGTATGTGCGCAAGGCCGACGCCGCGGATGGTGATGACTACGCCCTGGTCCGGCCGGGCCAGCGCTATATCGACCCGGACAACGGCGAACTGCTGGGCTACGAGGCGATCCCGGTGGGCCGGGTCACCATGAGCGCCTTCGCCGATGTGTCGACCGGCACGCTGCAGCGCAGCTTCCGGGAATCCCTGGTCGGCGACCGACTGCTGCCATTGACCGACGAAACCCTGCTGGCGTCGGATTTCTATCCCCATGCCCCGGAACAGCCGGTGGACGGGCGCCTGATCGCGGTATTCGACGGGGTGTCCGAGATCGGCCAGTACCAGATCGTGGTGCTCAACCGCGGCGAAGTGGACGGCATCGAGCGCGGCCACGTGCTGGACATCCTGCAGACCGGCCGGCAGGCCCGCGATCCACTCACCGGCGAGCGGCTGACGCTGCCCGCTCTCAAGGCCGGCACGCTGATGGTGTTCGATGTCGAACAGGAACTGTCGTTCGCGCTGGTGATGCAGGCCACCCGCGCCGTGCACGTACGGGACAGCGTGCGCAATCCCTCGGATTCGTGACCCCGGCGGCAGCGCTTCGGGACTGGCTCGCGCTCGCCCGCTGCCCCGGACTGGGCCCGCGGGTGGCCCAACGCCTGCTTGCCGCCTGCGGGGGCGACCCCCGGAGCGTGCTGTCAGCCTCGCGCACTACCTGGCGGGATGCCGGACTCAGCCAGGCCGGCTGCGACTGGCTGGCAAAGCCGGACGAGCAGGCCCTGACGGAAGACAAGGCCTGGCTGGAGGCTGCCGACGATCGCCACTTCATCCACTGGCAGGACAGCCGCTACCCGCCTGGCCTGGCGGCGATCGACGATCCCCCGCCCTGGCTGTTCGCCATCGGTGATACCGATCTGCTGGCGGTGCCCGGTCTGGCCATCGTGGGCAGCCGCAACCCCACCCCGGGCGGTCGGGAGAACGCCACCGACTTCGCCCGGGAACTGGCGGCCGGCGGGCTGTCGATCGTCAGCGGTCTGGCCAGCGGCATCGACACCGCCGCCCACCAGGGAGCCCTGGCCGCTCGGGGCATGACGGTAGCGGTCTGCGGTACCGGGCTGGACCGCGTCTACCCGGCACGCAACCGGGACCTGGCCCGGCAGATCGGCAGCCAGGGCCTGCTGTTGTCGGAGTTCCACCTGGGCACTGAAGCCCGTCCCGGCCATTTCCCCCGCCGCAACCGCCTGATTGCCGGCCTGACCCTCGGCACGCTGGTGGTAGAGGCGGCGCGCGCCAGCGGCTCATTGATCACCGCCCGGCTGGCCTCGGAAGCCGGCCGCGAGGTATTCGCCATTCCCGGATCGATCCACAACCCGCTGGCGCGGGGCTGCCATCAGCTGATTCGCGACGGCGCCACCCTGGTGGAGTCGGCCGCCGACATCCTGGCCGAGATCGGCCACCGCCTGCCGGCCGACGCCCCCGTGGCGACGATACCGGAACCCGAATCCGCGACCGCCACACCGGCCGATTCGGACCAGAAACGCCTGCTCGACGCCATGGGGGACGGCCCCACCCGCGTCGATGAACTGGTGGCCCGCACCGCGTTGACCCCCGAGGCCGTATCCTCCATGCTGCTCATTATGGAGTTGCAAGGCTTGGTCGCGACCGCTCCCGGCGGCGCATTCACCCGGACGCGCGAATCGTTCCGATTCGACTAGGCGCATGAACGAAAACATCCTCGACGTCCTGCTCTACCTGTTCGAGAACTATCCGAACAATGAGTTGCAGGACGATATCGCGCTGCGCGACGACCTCGACGAAGCCGGCTTTCTGCCAGAGGAGGTGGACGACGCCTTCGCGTGGCTGCGCGGCACCGATGCCGGCCGCCAGCACCTGCTGGGCGTACCGGGCGATCACGCCATCCGGCTGTATGCGGACATCGAACTGGAACGCCTGAGTGCCGACTGCCAGGGCTACCTGCTGCGACTCCAGCACCACGGCATTCTCTCGGGCGCCATCCGCGAGGTGGTAATCGACCGTCTCATGGCGCTGGCCGACGAGGACGGCCCCGACAACGGGGTGATCGAGCTGGAACAGCTCAAGTGGGTGGTAATGATGGTCCTGTCCAGCCAGGCCGACGATGCCGCCTACGCCCGCATGGAAGCCATGCTGCACGCCGAGGACGCAGTTCCGGCCCACTAGGCATCCGGGCCACTCGGCCGGATTTGACCACCAGCATTGTCTCGCGTCGCCGCAAACGCCTGTGCTAGTGTTCGCGCGCTTCGACCGCTGACCGCCATTTCCACATTCATGGACATTGATGGGCCGTAATCTCGTCATCGTCGAATCGCCGGCCAAGGCCCGGACGATCGAGAAATACCTGGGCAAGGACTTCGAGGTCCTGGCGTCGTACGGCCATGTGCGCGACCTGGTGCCCAAGGAGGGCGCGGTCGACACCGAGCACGACTTTGCCATGCGTTACGACGTGATCGATCGCAACGCCAAGCACGTGGACAAGATCGCCAAGTCCCTGGCCAAGGCCGATGCCCTCTACCTGGCCACAGACCCGGACCGCGAAGGCGAAGCCATTGCCTGGCATCTGCTCGAACTGCTGCGCGAACGCGGCAAGATCAAGGACAAGCCGGTCAGGCGGGTGGTGTTTCACGAGATCACCTCACGAGCGGTCAAGGAAGCGGTGGCCAATCCGCGCGAGATTTCCGCCGATCTGGTCAACGCCCAGCAGGCGCGGCGGGCGCTGGATTACCTGGTGGGTTTCAATCTGTCGCCACTGCTGTGGCGCAAGGTGCAGCGCGGCCTGTCCGCCGGCCGCGTGCAGAGCCCCTCGCTGCGACTGATCTGCGAACGCGAAGCCGCCATTGAGGCGTTCGAACCCCGCGAGTACTGGAAGATCGAGGCCCGCGCCGACAAGGACGGTCAGGCCTTCGGGGCGCGGCTTTACGAATACGACGGCGACAAGGTCGAGCAGTTCACGGTCACCTCCGTCGGGCAGGCGGAAACCGTTGAGAAGGCGCTGCGCGAGGCCGCCAACGGCGAGCTTGCAGTCAGCAAGGTCGACAAGAAGCAGCGCAAGCGCAATCCGGCGCCGCCGTTCACCACCTCGACCCTGCAGCAGGACGCGTCGCGCAAGCTCGGCTTCACCGCCGTACGCACCATGCGCACCGCCCAGCAGCTCTACGAGGGCATCGACCTCGACGGCGAGGCCATCGGCCTGATCACTTACATGCGGACCGATTCGGTCAGCCTAGCCAATGACGCGGTCAGCGAGATGCGCGAGACCATCGGCAAGCGCTATGGCGACAAGGCGCTGCCGGACGCGCCGCGAACGTTCAAGACCAAGTCCAAGAACGCGCAGGAAGCCCACGAGGCGATCCGCCCCACCGCCAGCGCCCGCACGCCGGACGTCATGAAGACGCACCTGACCACCGACCAGGCCCGACTCTACGAGCTGATCTGGCAGCGGGCGGTGGCCAGCCAGATGCAGCACGCACTGTTCGACACCGTGGCCGCCGATCTGGCCGCGGGACCGCACCTGTTCCGTGCCACCGGCCAGACCCTGCGCGACCCGGGCTTCCTCGCCGTCTACCAGGAAGGCAAGGACGAGGTCGACGACAGCGACGACGACAAGCGGCTGCCGGCACTCACCGAAGGCGAAACCCTGGCCCTGGCCGACATCGTCACCACCCAGCACTTCACCGAGCCGCCGCCGCGCTACACCGAGGCCTCGCTGGTGAAGACGCTGGAGGAATACGATATCGGGCGCCCGTCGACCTATGCCTCGATCATCTCCACGCTGCTCGACCGCGAGTACGTGGAAATGGACGGCAAGGCGTTCCTGCCCACCTCGCTGGGCAAGATCGTGAACAAGTTCCTGACCGACCACTTCACCCGCTATGTGGACTACGACTTCACCGCGGCGCTGGAGGATGATCTCGACGCCATTTCCCGCGGCGAGCGGGAATGGAAGCCGTTGCTGGCAGATTTCTGGAAGCGTTTCTCCGAACAGATCGAATCCAAGCAGGACCTTTCCCGCGAGGAAGTGGCCCAAGCCCGCGAACTCGGCACCGACCCGGAATCCGGCAAGCCGGTGATCGTGCGGCTGGGCAAGTACGGGCCTTTCGTGCAGATCGGCAGCAAGGACGACGAGGAAAAGCCGAAGTTCGCCGGCCTGCGACCGGGTCAGGACATGGACAAAATCACCCTCGACGAGGCGATGGTGCTGTTCACCCTGCCCCGCGATCTGGGGGAAACCCCGGAAGGCGAGGAAATGCAGGTCAACGTCGGCCGCTTTGGCCCCTACGTGCGCTACGGCAGCAAGTTCGCCTCGCTCAAGGAGGACGACCCCTACACCATCGGCCGCGACCGCGCGCTGGAAGTGGTGGCCGAGAAGAAGGAGGCCGACGCCAAGAAGCTGATCCGCGAATTCGACGGCAGCAAGACGCGCATCCTGCACGGGCCGTACGGGCCTTACATTACCAACGGCAAGAAAAACGCCCGCGTGCCCAAGGAAACCGAAGACCCGGCCAAGCTGACCCTCGACGAGTGCGAGGCACTTCTCGCCGCGGCCCCCGAACGCAAGGCACGCAAGCGCGGCGGCCGGCGCAAGGCAGCCGCCCGCAAGTAGCACCGGTGCCCACCCTGCAATCACCGTGACCCCGCCCTTCACCGATATCAGGCTTCCGCCGGGCCGCGGCGCTGCATCGAGGGGATGACAATGCCGGACAACCTCGCGGCCGACCGCTACCCCGGATCGCCCTGGCGGCTGGGTCACGCGATCCGGATACTGAACGCCGGCGGGCTGATCACCCACCCCACCGAGGGCGTCTGGGGGCTGGCCTGCGACCCGCTGGATCCGGCTGCGGTCCTTAACCTGCTGACCGTCAAGCGGCGTGCGCCCGCCAAGGGGCTGATCCTGATCGCGCATACCGCCGAGGCCCTGATGCAGTTCCTGGACGGCGAGCCACCCGCCATGGCCCGCGAAAGCTGGCCCGGCCCGGCCACCTGGCTTCTGCCCGCCGCGCCCGGCATCCCCGACTGGCTCACCGGCGGCCGAACCACCTTGGCCGTGCGCGTTACCGACCACCCGCTGGCGGCCGCCCTGTGCCGCGCCTGGGGCGGCCCGCTGGTATCGACCAGCGCCAACCGCACCGGCCATCCGCCGGCCCTGCACGGCTGGCAGGTGCGGGCCGCGCTCGGTGATCACGTCGACTTGGTTCTGGCCGGCGATCTGCAGCACCCGGGCCGGCCCAGCACCATCCGGGACGGCGCCGGCCACACCGTCCGCGCGTCCGGCAACGCATGACGGGGACGGTCAATGCCGATGCCGTGGTGGCCTATTTGCAGGGGCTGCAAGACGACATCTGCCGTACCCTGGGCGGGTTCGAGGCCGAGGCGACGTTCCGCCAGGACGTGTGGACACGCAAGGCCGGCGGCGGGGGCGACACCCGCATCCTGGCCGACGGCGACGTACTGGAACGCGCCGGCGTGGGCTTTTCACGCATCACCGGCGACTCGCTGCCG
Organism: Spectribacter hydrogenoxidans; assembly: GCF_031846275.1. Taxonomy (NCBI): domain Bacteria; kingdom Pseudomonadati; phylum Pseudomonadota; class Gammaproteobacteria; order Salinisphaerales; family Salinisphaeraceae; genus Spectribacter; species Spectribacter hydrogenoxidans. Next base: position 92,531 of record NZ_JAVRIB010000006.1, on the reverse strand, counting down.
GCTGCCGCGTCAGCCCGCCGTCCGGAGCTGGCCGGCCGGCGGTTCATGGCCACCGGTGTCTCGGTGGTGGTGCACCCCCGCAACCCCTTTGCCCCAACCGCCCATGCCAACGTGCGCTTCTTCATCGCCGAAAGCGATGACGCGCCGCCGGTATGGTGGTTCGGCGGCGGCTTCGATCTGACGCCCTATTACGGCTTCAACGAGGACGCACGCCATTGGCACGCCACTGCCCGGGATCTATGCGCGCCGTTCGGGGACGATGTCTATCCCCGCTTCAAGCACTGGTGCGACGAGTACTTCTACCTCCCCCACCGCGACGAGCGCCGTGGCATCGGCGGCCTGTTCTTCGATGATCTGGACGAATGGGGCTTTGCCCACTGCTTCGAGTTCCTGCAGGCCGTGGGCCACGGCTTCCTCGATGCCTATGCCCCCATCCTCGACCGCCGCCGGCACCAACCCTGGGGCGAGCGGGAGCGGGACTTCCAGCTCTACCGTCGCGGCCGCTACGTGGAGTTCAACCTGGTCTACGACCGGGGCACATTGTTCGGGTTGCAGTCGAAGGGGCGCACCGAGTCGATCCTGATGTCGATGCCCCCGTTGGCCGGGTGGCGCTATGATTGGCAACCGTCACCCGGTAGCGAGGAGGCCCGGCTCTACGAGCACTTCCTGCAGCCTCGCGACTGGGTCTGATCCCACGCCCGGAGCCTGTCGCTCGTCATGACCCTCACCGAACTGCGTTATCTGGTCGCGCTGGACAAGGAACGCCACTTCGGCCGGGCGGCGGAACGCGCATTCGTCAGCCAGCCGACCCTGTCGGTGGCGGTCAGGAAGCTGGAAGCCGAACTCGGCATCGCCATCTTCGAACGCAACCGTGGAGAAGCCGCAGTGACCCCGGTGGGCCGACGCCTGATCGATCAGGCGTATCGTGTGCTCTCGGAAGTGGACACCCTCACCGCGATCGCCGCCAGTGGCAAGGACGAGCTGCAGGGGCCGCTGCGGCTGGGGGTGATCTATACCGTCGGTCCCTATCTGCTGCCGCACCTCATTCCGACCCTGCGCACCCAGGTCCCCAACATGCCGCTGGTGATCGAGGAGAACTTCACCCGCAACCTGTCGCAGCAGCTGCGGGCCAACGAACTTGACGCCATCATCGTGGCACTGCCCTTCAGCCAGCCCGGTCTGCTCGGCTGGCCGCTCTACGACGAGCCGTTCGTGGTGGTGCTGCCGCAGGGCCACCCATGGGAAAAGCGGGATGCGATCGAAGCCAACGCCCTGTCGGGCGAGGAACTGCTGCTGCTCGGCCCCGGCCACTGCTTCCGTGACCAGGTGCTGGAGGCCTGTCCCGACTGCAATGAAACCGACCCCGATCAGCAGCCGCGGGCCGGCTCCAGCCTGGAGACCATCCGCCACATGGTTGCCAGCGGACTGGGGATCACGGTGCTGCCGCAGTCCTCCATCGACGACCGCAACCGCGACGAGCAGCCGCTGCTGACCACCCGGCCATTCGCCGGCAACGGACCGACCCGCCGTGTGGCGCTGGTCTGGCGCCGCAGTTTTCCCCGCCCGCGGGCCATCGCCGCCCTGCGTCAGGCGATCGTCGACTGCGAACTGGGCGGGGTCACGCTGCTGAAATCCGCGGTGCCGATGGACGCCGGCGACGCACCGATCAATATAGAAACCATGACGCTGTGACGTCCTGTCAGACGGTCACGCCGTCAGCAGCATGTCCAGCCCGACGATCATCAACAGCACGGCGAACGCCCGTCGCAGCCAGTTGCCCGGCAGATGGTGGGCCAGCCGCGCACCCAGCGGCGTGAATACGAGGCTGCCAAGCACGATGCCGGCCACTGCCAGCGGCTGCACGAAGCCGATGCTCCAGGCGCCGCGGCCCGGCTCGTCCAGGCCCGCCCAGATCATGCCGACGGTCCCCGCCCACGCGATCGGCATGCCGCAGGCCGCGGAAGTTCCCACCGCCCGGGCCATCGGTAGTCGGCACCAGGACAGGAACGGCACGGTCAGCGACCCCCCGCCGATGCCGAGCAGGGCCGACAGCCCGCCGATGCCCCCGCCCACACCAATCAACCCGGCCTTGCCGGGCAATTCGCGCGACGGCGGGGGCTTCATCTCGATGAACATGCGTACCGCCATGAGGATGGCCGCCACGCCGATCAGCCGCTGCAGAAACAGGCTGGAGACGCTGTCCGCCACCGCCGCGCCCGCCAGCGCCCCGGCGATCATGCCCGGCGCCAGCCAGCGGAACGCCAGCCAGTCGACCCCGCCCCGGCGGTGATGGGCCTGGGCGGAGTTGATCGCGATCAGGCTCACGCAGGCCAGCGACGTGCCCACCGCCAGATGCGCAAGGGTGTCGCCACTCACCCCCAGCGGCGGCAGCAGATAGATCAGCGCCGGCACCATCACCAGACCGCCGCCGATACCGAACAGACCGGCCAGCAGGCCGGCGAGCATGCCCACCAGGGCGAAAATCAGTAACGACAGGAGCATGTCCGCAGTTTACGCCATCGGTTACACTCGGCAGCCCAATCCGGCGGTGAATCGCAAAGCCCGATGCGCCTGTTCCCGACACTCTGCGCGCTGCTGCTGACAACCGGCGCCCAGGCCCTGGCCCCCGAGGCCGCGCGCGATCTGTTCCGCGACCTGGAAGCCGCCGTGGCACAGGGTGAACTGGCCCAGCAACAGGACGCGCTGGTCGAGCTGGCCGACTACCCCCTCACGCCCTATCTACTGGCCGATGACCTGCGGCGCCGGCTGCGGCGCGCACCGGACCCGGCGCTCGATGATCAGATCGATGCTTTCCTGACCGAACACGAACCGATGCCGCCGGTTCGCCGGCTGCGCCAGACCTGGCTCGACAGTCTGGCCGAACGCAGCCATTGGGCCCGACTGCTGGATGAAGTCCGGGAGGACGACAGCACCGCGCTACAGTGTCATGCCATCCATGCCCGCATCCAGTTGAACCGGGCATCCGAGGCCGAACTCACGGCGCAGGCCCTGGCCTTCTGGCATCGCGGACGCAGCCAGCCGGAGGCCTGCGATCCGGTATTCGCCTGGCTGGAAAAGCGCGGCGAACTGACCCGGGATCGGGTCGTTGCCCGCGCCCGGCTGGCGGTGCTCGAGGATCAGACCGGCCTCGCCCGCTATCTGGCCCGACAACTGCCCGAGACGGACCAGCCCTCCATCCGCCGCTGGCTCGACGCGGTCCGCAATCCCGGGGAACTGCGGCACATCGAGAACCTGGACGGCGACATCGCGGCGCACGCGTACAAGAAACTGGCACTGCGCGACCTCGAGGGGGCGGGTGACCTCCTGCCAGCGCTGGTGCAACGCTTCGACCTCGATGCCGGACAGCGTCACGAGATGCAGCGCTGGACCGCCCTGCTGCACGGCCAGGGCCACAACGACGAGGCGCTGGACTGGTTCGCCCGGCTCGACCCCGAACGCATGGACGACTTCGCCCGTGGCTGGCACGTGCGCAGCGCGATCCGTCAGCGCGCCTGGGACACGGCCCTGGCAGTCATCGATGCCATGCCCGCGGATCAGCAGGATGAAGAGGAATGGCGCTACTGGCGGGCCCGCAGCCTGGCCGCGACCGGCCGTGGCGAAGCCGCCAACCAGCTCTATGCGGCGCTGACCAGGGAACGCTCTTATCACGGCTACCTGGCTGCCGACCGGCTGGACCTGCCTTACGACTTCAACCCGAACCCACTGACACCCGATGCCGAAAGCCAACGCCGGCTGCGCGACACCCCCGCGCTGCAGCGGGCCCGCGAACTGCGGGCACTGGCGCGTGAATACCCGGCCCGCGCCGAATGGCGCCTGGGCACGCGCGATCTGTCGCCGGCCATGCTCGAGCAGGCAGCGCTGCTGGCCTTCGACTGGGAATGGCACCCCCTGGCCATTATCACTCTGGCGGAGAGCGGCTATTGGGATGACCTGGACATCCGCTACCCGCTGCACCTGCGCGACGCGGCGGCCAGCGCGGCCGACAATCGCGGCCTGGAACCGGCGCTGATCCTCGCCATCATGCGCACGGAAAGTCTGTTCATGGCCAATGCCCACTCCCCCGCCGGGGCCGTCGGCCTGATGCAGCTGATGCCCGCCACCGCCAGGCGCGTGGCCGAGGACATCGGGGCGCCCCGGCCCGGGATTGCGGACCTGGAAACGCCAGCCACCAACATCCGGCTGGGGACCCGTTACCTGGACCAGATGCTCGAACGCTTTGACCGCCAGTCGGCGCTGGCCATGGCGGCCTACAACGCCGGCCCGCACCGGGTGGACCGCTGGTTGCCGGAGGAGACGATGCCGGCCGATATCTGGGTGGAGAATATCGCCTACACCGAGACCCGCGAGTATGTGAAGCGCGCCTTTTCCCATCTGATCGTCTTTCGCATGCGGCTGGGTCAGCCGGTGGGCCGGCTGTCGGAACTGATGCCCGCGGTGCCCGCAGCGCAGAAGATGGAGGCCGCCCGCGAGGCGGCCGACGAACGGGAGTCATGACCCCCGACGCCCCCCGACGCATCGGCGTGATTGGCGGCACCGGCTTCGTCGGCCGGGTGCTGTGCCGGCGCCTGCGCGCCGACGGCCACCGGCTGGTGGTGGTCACTCGCCACGCCCGCCGCCACGACGATCTGGATGACGGTGACAACCTGCGGCTGCTGGAGGGCAACGCGTCCGACGCCCATTTCCTGGAGCACGCTTTCACCGGCTGCGACACCGCCATCAACCTGGCCGGGATTCTCAACGAGCGGGGCAACAGCGGGCGGGAATTCCGCTCGGTGCATGTAGAGCTGCCGCGGGTGCTGGGCCGGGTGGCCAAGAGCCTCGGCGTGCGCCGGGTGCTACACATGAGTGCACTGGGCGCCCGGGCCGGGGGTGCGCCCAGCCGCTATCTGCGTTCCAAGGGGGAAGGCGGTAACGCGTTGCAGGTGGAACTGGGCGGAGCCGTGGGCTGGACCATCTTCCGGCCGTCGGTGATATTCGGCCCGGGCGACGACTTCACCCGCCGTTTCGCCCGCCTCCTGCGGCTGGCGCCGGGGGTGTTTCCGCTGGCCTGTCCGGATGCCCGGTTCGCCCCGGCCTACGTCGAGGACGTGGCCGAAGCCTTCGCCCGCAGCCTGGACAACGACCGGGTCGACCGCCAGCGCCTGGCCCTGTGTGGCCCGGAGGAATACAGCCTGCGCGAGATCGTCGCGCTGGTGGGCGATATCACCGGCCACCGGCGCCGCATCCTGCCCCTCTCCGATCGGATGGCGAAGCTGCAGGCCACCCTCATGGAACGCTTCCCGGGCAAGCCGTTCTCCCGCGACAACTACCTGTCGCTGCAGATCGACAGCGTTTGCAAGTCGGGCAGCGGCGATCGCGAGGGGTTTGCCGAGCTCGGCATCCGGCCGCAGGCCATGCCCGGCCTGGTGCGGGGTTACCTGGGCACCCGGGACCAGGGCTGATGCAGACCTACCTGGTAGGCGGGGCGGTGCGCGACCGCCTGCTGGGCCTCGACATCACCGAACGCGACTGGGTTGTGGTGGGCGCCACCCCGGACCGGATGACCGCCGCCGGCTTCCGCCCGGTAGGACGGGATTTTCCGGTATTCCTGCATCCGGATACCGGCGAGGAATACGCACTGGCGCGTACCGAGCGCAAGGCCGGCCGCGGTTACCACGGGTTCGTGTTTCACGCGGGGCCCGAGGTCAGCCTCAGCGAAGACCTGCAGCGCCGCGATCTCACCGTCAACGCCATGGCCGAGGACGAAGGGGGCCGGCTGATCGACCCGCATGACGGCCGTACCGATCTGGCAAACCGGGTGCTGCGCCACGTGTCGCCGGCATTCGTCGAAGACCCCGTGCGGCTGCTGCGGGTGGCCCGGTTCTACGCCCGCTTTCGTCCGCTGGGTTTCCGTGTGGCCCCGGAAACCCTGCAATTGCTGCGCCGGATGGTGGACAACGGCGAAGTGGACCATCTGGTTCCCGAGCGGGTCTGGGCCGAAATGCAACGCAGCCTGGCGCTCGACGAGCCGCAGCATTTCTTCCGTCTGCTGCGCGACACCGGCGCCCTGGCCCGATTACTGCCGGAACTCGACGCCCTGTTCGGCGTGCCCCAGCCGCCCCGCCACCACCCCGAAATCGACACCGGCGAGCACACCCTGATGGCCCTGGCGCAGGCGGTGAGGCTGGACGCGTCACCCGCGGTTCGCTTCGCGGTGCTCTGCCACGATTTCGGCAAGGCCCTGACGCCGGTGGACAAGCTGCCCTCGCACCCAGGCCACGAGGCGGCCGGCGTCGAACCCGTTTGCGCCGCCTGCGAACGGCTGGGCGTACCCCGGGCCTGGCGGGAGCTGGCGCTGCTGGTAACCCGCTGGCACCTGCATGTCCACCGCGCGGACCAACTGCGGCCGGCCAAACTGCTGGATCTGCTGCAGGCGGCTGACGCCTTTCGCCGCCCCGAAAGGCTGGACGATCTCCTGCTGGCCTGCGAGGCTGACGCCCGCGGGCGCACGGGGCTGGAGGATCGCCACTACGCCCCGCCGGCCCGCGTGCGGCAGGCTCTGACCGCCGCCGCGACCGTGGACGCCGGCCGGTTCGCGGCCGAAGGACTGAAAGGGCCGGCCATCGGCGCCGCGTTGCGCCGGGCCCGCATCGAGGCAATTGACATCGTCTAATCCGCAATCGACAGGGCTTTCACCCCTCGAAGCCGAATACCGCCAGCAACACCACCCCCAGCACGATGCGGTAGATCACGAACGGCATCATCCCCATGCGCTGTAGCAACGCCAGAAACAGGTGAATGGTGATCCAGGCAGCGACCGCTGCCAGTAGCGCCGCCAGGCTGAGCATGGCCCAGGGCGCGGCCACCGGTTCGGCGATCAGCTGCACGGCTTCGTAGGCAATCGCTGCCACGGTAATCGGCATGGCCAGGAAGAACGACACCCGCGCCGCATCCTGACGCGACAGCCCCAGGGCGCGACCGGCCATGATGGTCATCCCGGAGCGCGACGCGCCCGGAATCAGCGCCAGGGCCTGAGCCAGACCGATCCCCAGAAACCCTCGCAGCCCCAAGTCAACCACCGCGCGGCCGCTGCGTGCCCGCCAGTCCACCCAGCCCAGCAGGACGCCGAACACGATACTGGCCAGCGCCACGATCCAGGGCTGGCGCATGACCGACTCGCCGCTGATGCCCAGCCAGGTCCCGGCTGCCACCGCGGGAATAGTCGCCAGAATGACGCCCCAGGCCAAGCGGGCATCGGGATCAAGGCTGCGTCCGGCCAGGCTCCCGGTCCAGGCGAGCAGCATCCGCGCCACGTCCTCCCGGAAGTAGCCCAGAACCGCAACCAGCGTGCCCAGATGCACCGCCAGATCGAACGCCAGCCCCTGATCGGGCCAGCCGGTGACCACCGGCACCAGAATCAGGTGGGCCGAGGAGGAGATCGGCAGGAATTCGGTCACACCCTGAATCAGGGCAAGTACCAGAAGCTGCAGCAGGTCCATTGCGTCCCTTGAGGCATCGATTTCGCGGGGTGGGGCGGCGCCGATGGGCGGTTTCGCTACACTGTGACCCGACGTGCCGGGTCGTGGCCCGCATCATACCCAGCCGAGGATGTCCTGTCCGTGTCCAGCGATCGACTTCCCGTTTTCATCACCGGTGCGGGCCGCAATGTCGGGGCCCACATCGCCCGCCGGCTGCTAGCCGACGGCGTGCCGGTTATTGCCCATTACCGCACGCCTACCGACGAGGTGGATGCCCTGTCAACTGCCGGCGCCGTTGTCATCCGGGGATCGCTCGACGACGAGGCCAGTATCCGCACGGTGGCGGACGCGGTGATGGCTCATTCCCCGCGCCTGTCCGGCCTGATCCACAACGCCTCGCGCTTCGAACCCACCCCGAACGACACCAGGTCTGCAGCCGCCGACTTCGCCGACTACTGGGCCATCCACATGCTCGCCCCCTATCTGTTGACCACCCTGCTGACCCCGGCGCTGGCGCCCGCGGGCGACCGGGCCTCGGATGTGGTGATGATCACCGACATCTATGCGGACGACCCGACGCCAAAGCACGACGTGTACTGCGCCACCAAGGCGGGCCTGCAGAACCTGGCGCTATCATTTGCCAAGCGCCTGGGTCCGGGCATCAAGGTCAACGTCATCCAGCCGGGGCCGATCAGCTTCACCAACTGGCACAAGCCCGACGACCAACAACGGATCCTGGCCGACACCCTCCTGGGCCGGGCCGGCAATCCCGAGGCGATCTACCAGGCGGTGCGCGCGCTGATGGACAATGACTACATCACCGGCGCCATCCTGCCGGTGGATGGCGGACGCCGGCTGGGCCGATGAGCGGACAATCCCCAGCCGGCCGCCGTGGCCCGGACAGCGCCTGACACCGCTCCGCGATGACACACGACCCTACCCCCGACGCTGCCCATCGCACCACTGGTCGCGCCGCGGCCGCCGCCTTTCGCGACGCCGCGCTGGACGAGTTCTCCGGACTCGTCGACAACCTGTTCGTCCACGCGGAGGAAACCGTCTTCGACCTCGCGGACGCACGAGGCAGCCCGGCCCCGCCGGCGGCCCGCTTGCGGGCACTGCGACGAGCGCAGGCCACGGTGACCCGCGCGTTCATCGAAGAGATCACCGACCGGCTACGTTACGGACCGCCGCCGGACATTCCGAACCTGCCTGCAGCACCGGCGTTTGAGTCGCTGATCGCCGTGTCCGGCATGGCCACGCGCGCGGAAGCCGCGCATCGTGAGGCGGTCCAGGCGCTGGAAGCCCGGCTGGCCTGGCTGGCGGCCCGACAGACCGGCGTCGCTGAACACGGGGCCAGCCCGCTGGCGCTCTGCCAGGCTTTCGCCCAGGCGGTGGACACGGCCGGGCTCGACGAACCCGCGCAGGCCCTGCTCGACGACCTGTTCGAGCACACGTTGCAGGCCTGTCTGGCGACTTGCTACGAACGGCTGCTCGCCGTCCTTGAGCGCCACCAGGTGCCGGCCACCCCGCGTCGGACCGGGCATGACGAACACCGATCCACACTGACCGCTCCTACCAACAGCCGGCGGGCCCGGCGTGATCAGACGCGCAACGCGGTGTCACCGGAACAGCATTTCGGTGCCGGCGAGGTTATGGCCGTTCTGGAAGCCATGACGAGTTCACCCGTTGAGCCGGACATCCCCATTGTCGACTATCTGCTGGCCAGGCTGCGCCGTGACCAGACCGACGCTGCGCCCCGCGGGCTGCAGCCGGATCTGCGGCAACACCTGCGCCTAGCCGATGCGATCTGGCGGGATGCACTGGACGACAGTCCGATCGACGCAGCGATCCGCCCGTTTATCGCCCGCCTGCGGCCGCTGCTGCTGCAGACCGCCCTGCTCGACCCGGCCGGTATCCGGGTGGGCGACCACGCCGCGCGCCGCTTGCTGCAGACAATCGCGGACCCGATCGGCGGCACCGACCATTGGCGGGATCCGCTTGAACGCCTGATTGACAGTTTCGCCGATGATCCCGACCGGCTGGAACCGCTGGTGGACGAGGTTGCAGCGGCCGTAACCGCGCATCAACCCACTGACTGGCGCGAGCGTCTGCCACCGGCCCACCGGCTGATCCGGCTCGAATTCCGGCAGCAGACCCTCGATCGGGTGCCGCCGGCACCGGCCCAGCGTTTCCTGCTCGGCGCCTGGGGACCACGCATGGCGGTGGCCTGGCTGCAGGAAGGTCTCGGCGGCCCGGCCTGGCGCCGGGCCGCGGCGCAGCTGGACCAGCTGCTCGACCTGCTGCAGCCGGCGGATTCACCCGAACGGGCCGACCACCGCCGACCGGACCAGCAGCAACTGCTGTCCGACCTGCACGGCGCCCTGCGGCGCATCCGGTTCAGTCCGGCCCGGCTCATCAATCTGCTGGACGGATTGGAGCAGGCCTTCGAACAGGCCAATCAGGCACCCCCTGCCCCGGCCGGCCGGCCCATGAACAGCTGGGAACCCCACAATACGGTCTTCGACGACAGCGGTGCCCATGCCGGCGCGGACCAGCACTTCGAGCGGATCGTGGCAACGGCCATGGCCGCCCCCGACGCCAAGCCGGTTGCCGCAAGCCCCCCCGAGGCCCTGTTCGACGCAGTGGAACGGCTGTGTCGGCACGGTACCTGGTTCCGCTTCGAAACCGGCCCATCCGGGGCCGGACGCTGGATGAAGTTCGCCGCCCTGGACCGCGTCACGCAGCTCGCCCACTTCACCAACCGGCGCGGCGATTTCGTGCAATCGTATCCTCTGGCCGACCTAGCCGCTGACCTCAAGACCGGGCGGGCACGCGCCATTGCCGATGCCGGCAATATGGAAGCACGCATCACCGAACTGCTGGGATTGCAGCCTTCGGCGCCGGCCGCGCGGAATGAATCAGAGGGTCCTTAAGCGATTCTCGCGAGATCGCTGTCGACCCGAAGCGACCCGCACACCCGCAGCAGACGCAACTGCCGCGCCGCGGATTCGGCCTGCATCAGGTCACGGTACAGCGGCCCCGGCGGCGGACAGGCCTCCCAGTGCCAGGCGATGTGCTTGCGGGCAATCCGCAGACCGCGGTATTCGCCGTAGAAATCATGCAGCTGCTCGACCAGCCATTCCAGCCAGCCCTGACACTCGACCGGAGTGGGCGCGGGGCGGTGACTGCCGGTGGCTAGAAAATGGGCGATGTCACCGAATAGCCAAGGCCGGCGGCAGGCGGCCCGTCCGATCATTACCCCGTCCGCGCCGGTCAACGCCAGTACCCGGGCCGCAGCTTCCGGCGAGTCGACATCGCCGTTGGCCCACACCGGCAGCCACACCGCCGACTTGATCGCGCGGATGGTGTCGTACTCGGCCCGTCCATTGTAGAACTGATCCCGGGTGCGGCCATGCACGGCCAGCGCGACGATTCCGCTGTCCTGCGCGATGCGGGCGATCTCGACACCGTTGCGCGCTCGGGCGCTGACGCCGGTGCGTATCTTAAGGGTCACCGGCACCGACACCGCCGTCACCGTGGCGGCAAGAATCCGGCCCACCAGCGACTCGTTGGCCAGCAGCGCCGATCCGGCGGCCCTGCGGCAGACCTTCTTGGCCGGGCAGCCCATGTTGATGTCGATGATATCGGCGCCCATATCCACGTTGTAGCGCGCGGCATCGGCCATCTGGTCCGGATCGCTGCCGGCAATCTGCACGATGCGCGGCGCCGGTTCGCCGGCGTGGTCCAGACGCTGGCGCGACTTTGCCGTGTCCCGGGTACGCGGATTGGCTGCCACCATCTCCGATACCGTCATGCCCGCGCCGAGACTGCGACAGAGCTGACGGAACGGCCGATCGGTGACGCCTGCCATCGGAGCGGCCGCAAGACGGTTGGCAATGGCATAGGGACCGATCTGCATGAGCGGATTCTACTGCGACCGGCAGATCGGCAGCATCGTGTAAGCTTTCTCGCCATGAAATCGACTCATCCAATGCGCTACCGCAGCCTGCCGGCCATCGCCCTCGCCACAGCCGTGGTGTTGTGCCTGAACGGCTGCAGTGAAACGCCGCAACAGCGTTACCAGCGCGCCACCGAGGCGCTGACCGAGGCCCGCGACGCCCGCCAGGGCGCCGCGGAAACCGTCACCGAGCGCCGGCGCGCCCTGGCCCGGGCCGAAAGCGAGCTGGAGGCCGCCCGTGACAAACTCGAGTCGGCGGAAGCGCGGGTGCAGGAAGCCGAGGCCGCGGTGCAGGATTCGGTCGACGACGACGTGCTGTTCCGCGCGATACAGCGCGCACTGCTCGATGCCGACCGGTTCGACGGGGCCGCCATCGCGGTTGGGGTTGGCGACGGCGTGGTCACCCTGAACGGCTCGGTACCGGACGCTGCCACCGGCGAGGCGGCGGTGGCCACGGCCGCGGACTTTCCCGGCGTGGCGGACGTGCGGGATCAACTGGTGGTCGACAAGGCCGCCCCGGCGGGCGCACCCTGAACCGGTCACCCGGCCGGTCGCGGCCGGGGTCATCTCGGGGAGGGGATAACCATGCTAACGATTTCACTCATCGTGCTGGCCGGCGCCGCCGCCGGCGGGTTGTTTCTGGGACTGTCCAAACAGGTGCCCGGGTTCATGCGTCTGGGTCACGGCGCCTTCGCCGGGGTCGGCCTCGCGCTGCTGCTGATCGCCGCCCTGGGCGACGGCCGCAGCCTGGTCTGGGCCGCCTTCGGCCTGATTGCGGCGGGCTTTGCCGGCGGCGCGGTGCTGTTCGGCGCGGTGTTTCGTGACCGCAAACCGCCCGGCTTCATGATCGCCGGCCACGGCGCGCTCAACGGCCTGGGCGTGCTGGTGCTGGCCTGGGCCGTGCTCTACCCCGGCTGACCGGGCGGGCCGACGCCCACCCGGCCGCCGGGTGATGTCAGGCCTTTTCCTTGAGAAAGCCGCGGATGCGGAACGCGGTCTTGTATTCGTTGAAGAGATGGCCGAACAGGCCGCGCAGCGCGCCCATGCGGTAATCCGCCTCGCGCCCGTTGCCGATGCGCAGCAGTTGCATGTAGAACCAGCCCATCTGGCCGAAGACGTTCATGAACTTCAGCGTCACGCTGCGGCTGGCCGGGCCCAGGAAACCGCCGCCGATGTTGAGCTTGAGCTCCTGCTTTTCGGCCTCGTCAACCGTGCCTTCGAACAGACGCTTGACGAAGTGCGGGTCGGTCACCAGCGGCCGGCCGATGCCGAGGACGTCGGCGTCACCCGAGGCCAGCGCGGCTTCCATCACTTGGCGTGAGCGAAAGCCCCCGGTCACCATGATCGGCATGGTGGCCACCTCGCGCACCTTCTTCGCATATTCCATGAAGTAGGCTTCGCGCTCGCGGGTGCTGGCCTTGGCGTCCGGGTCGGCAGTGTCCTCGTCGCCCTGATAGCCCACCATGCCTGGCTGCTCGTAGCTGCCGCCGGAGACTTCCAGCAGATCGATGCCGGCGTCGTTGAGCCACTTCACCACCTTGAGACATTCCTCGAAGGTGTAGCCGCCCTTCTGGAAGTCGGCAGAGTTGAGCTTTACTGAAATAGGAAACTCGGATCCCACCGCCGCGCGGGTGGCAGCCACCGTCTCCAGCAGGAAGCGGGCGCGGTTTTCCAGCGAGCCGCCCCAGTCGTCGGTGCGCTGGTTGACCAGCGGTGAAAGAAACTCGCTGATCAGGTAGCCGTGGGCCCCGTGGACCTGCACGCCGGTGAAACCGGCTTCCTTGGCGGTGCGCGCGGCGACGGCGAAACGCTCGATCAGTTCGCGGATTTCCGCGTCGGTCAGCGGCTCGGGCTTGCCGTAGCTGCCCAGCAGCTTGAGTTGCACGTCCGACGGCGCCTTGGGATGGCGGTTGATGTACATCGGCGTCTGCCGGCCGGCGTGGGAAATCTGCATCCACAGGTGGTTGCCGTTGCCGGTACCGGCCTTGGCCCACCGGGCCAGGTCCTCGCGGCTCTCATCCGAATCAATGGCAACGTTGCCGGCGCGTTCCAGACAGTGGCGATCCACCTGCACATTACCGGTGATCAGCACACCGGCCCCACCCTCCGACCAGAGCCGGTAGAGCCGTTCATGGCGTTCGGTCGCGCGCAGCCGGTTGTCAGCCAGGCCTTCGGTCATAGCCGCCTTGCATATGCGGTTGGGCAGAGTGGCGCCGCAAGGCAGGTCCAGCGGCTGCTGAAGGGGATCGCTCATGATGGTGTTGGTCCTCGGCAAAACAAGCGGACATGTTAGCGCACCGCGCTGCCGATCGGACGATCAACCCGGTGCGGCGTCCCCCAATCCGCTGTCACCGGCCCGGGTGTAGATTGCATGGCTGGCGTGCTCGGCCGGCTCCCAGAGGTCCATGGCCCGGGATACCTGCTCACGTTCGATCAGGGGCATGCGCAGGCTGGCGGCGGATACGAACGCGGTTTCGGCCACGCGCATCAGGGCGCGGGTGTTGCCGCGCCAGGGACAGTCGCGGATCAGGGCCCAGGCATCGTCGCTCAGGCCGGCCGGCGGCTGCCAGCTGGTGGCCTTCGACGCCATTCCGGCCAGGGTGGCGGCCAGCACCGCGATCAGGTCCTCCTGGCGCACCGACAGGTCGGCCAGATGCAGGATCACCGCCCCCAGCCGCGCGTGCTCGTCCAGGTTGACCTGGCTGATCAGCGTCTCCCACGTCCGGTTGGAGGCAAACACCACCGCACAGCGCAGCGGCTGCTTGGCCGATGCCCCGTAGGGCAGGTACTGACCGGAATCCAGCGCTTCCATCAGCACTTCCATGACGCTGCCGGACACCCCGTGCGATTCATCCAGGAAGCACACGCCCTCGCGCGAGTGGGCGAATGCCCCGGTGCGCGATCCCGCGCCGGGGAACGCCCCGGCGACGTGGCCGCATAGCAGGGATTTCATCGCCGCCTTGTCGTCGGTGGATTCCGAGGTGAGATTGACAGTAACGAAGTTGCCCTGCGCCCGGGCCAGATAGAAGTAGTAGGCCAGCGAGGTCTTGCCCGACCCCGGACCACCCAGCAGGTAAACCCGCTCGATGCCGTTGGCCGCCAGTTCCGCCAGCTGGGCCAGCAGGCCGCGCAGCTGCGGACTCAGGCAGTAGAAATACTTGTAGTCGGCGGTTTCAACCTCGGTGGATACGGGCATCGCCACCACGTTGGGGCCAATAACGGGGGCCAGCCGATCGCCCAGCGCCGCGGCAATCGCCAGCGGATCGGCATCAACCACCAGGCGCAGACCGTCGACGCCGTCCGTCGGGGCGTTGCGCGTCAACCAGGCACCGAAGGCCGTGAGCTGCCCCGGTGCCAGGCCGACGACCAGCACCGGCCAGCCGTCGTTCCGGCCGGCGCGGGCGGCCTTGACACGCAGCGCCAGTTGATCCAATTCATCGGGATCGGGGAACAGCGCCACCACCGCCCGAACGCCGCGCAGCGCCTTGTCGGTGACCTGGCCCACGCTCAGCGGCACGACCTCGCCGCCGGCGGCATCGGCCAGCGCCCGGGTGAGAGTCTCGTCGCCGGTCTGGGCCGGCGGCGCCACCAGCAGCACCGCGTTTTCGGAACCGGCGGGGCCGGCGCTTTTCCTGCGATTGCCAAACATGACCACTCCCCTGACGGTTTGATGGTCGAAACAGTCGACCATTCCGGTATCGAGCAATCTACGCAACCGCGCGCCCGCGCGCAGCCCGCAGCCAGCCGGATCACCCAGTCAAGTCATCGGCAGGCCTCAGTCGTCGAACAGCCCCGCCTGTCCGCCGGTGGGCGCCAGCGCCACCAGATCGCCCACGGTAATGCCCAACAGCCGGGCCGGTCGGGTGCCGGCCTCGGTACGCTGCAGCAGCGAGGCGGCCACCGAACGCAGCCACTCGGCCCGGTGATCCGGCACCGGCAGCGTGGTGCTGCGGGTCACGGTATCGAAATTGGCGTAGCGCAGCTTCAGGGTCACTCGCCGACCGCCGACACGGCCGTCCGCCAGACGCCGGGCCACCTTGGCGGCCAGTTCGTCCAGTACCGCGTCGAGTGCCTCCGGATCGCGCAGGTCCCGATCAAACGTGGTTTCCGCCCCCACCGACTTGCGCGGCCGGTCGGGCCGCACGGGCCGGGTGTCCTCGCCCCGGGCCAGTTCGCCCAGCCGGGTGCCGGCACGACCCAGTGCCGCTGCCAGGCCGGCGGCGGGATATGAGGCCAGGTCACGGCAGGTGGTCAGTCCCAGATCCGCCAGCCGCCGTGCAGTGGCGGGCCCCACCCCCGGCAGGCGTGCGACCGGCAGATCAGTGAGCAGCGCGGCCGCCTGGCCCGGCGCGATGACGGTCAGCCCATCCGGCTTTTCCATCGCGCTGGCCAGCTTGGCCAGCATCTTGTTGGTGGAAACCCCGGCGCTGGCGGTCAGGCCGGTGGTGTCGCGAATGCGCTGCTTGAGCAGCCGCGCGATGCGGGTGGCGGAGCCCGCGCAGACGTCCGACCCGGTCACGTCCAGATAGGCCTCATCCAGCGACAGCGGCTCCACCAGCGGGGTGATGTCCCGGAATAGGGCCTGGATCTGGCGCGATACCGCGCGATAGACATCGAACCGGGGCCGCACCACCACCGCTTCGGGACAGAGCCGCAGCGCGCGGGCGCAGGGCATGGCCGAATGAATGCCGAAGGCGCGCGCCTCGTAACTGGCCGCGGCCACCACACCGCGCCCTTCGGGCCGCCCGCCCACGATTACCGGTCGACCGGCCAGACGCGGATCATCCCGCTGTTCCACCGAGGCGTAGAAGGCATCCATGTCTACATGCAGGATCTTGCGCACCGGCTCGGCCCCGGCCGGCGGGCGTACACTGGCAGACCCGCCGGCGCCCGGGGCCGGGGCCGGCTCGACGCCGTTTCGTGTATTCATGCTGATCGCATCCGCCCTGCCGACAGCCCTCGGAGCCCGATTGTACCGGTGGCCCGCGCTGATCCCGGTCGCCCTGCTGATGGCCGCCTGCGGGCCGGCCGATCCCCTGGAAGACTACGCCAGCCGGGTGGCCCGGGTTCTCGACCAGCCGGTGGAACCCGCCACGCCCGCGCCACCCCGCTATCCCCGGGCACGCGACCGCCAGCTGCCGGTGCCCCCGGAGCGCACCGGCTGGATCGGCTATTTCCAGCTCAAGCGCTGCGGGCTGTTGCACCTTATCGGCCAGCGCAACAGCATCCTCGGGCGGGTGGCACCACCGGCCCGGCGCCTCGACTACGAACGAAAGCTGCTCGCCGGCCTGCGCGCCTGCCGGCCGTCGACGCCCGCAGGCGCGCAGGACGACGACCCGGCATTCGCCGCGCGGCTGGCGGAACTCGTCGCCAGCAAACAGGCGCAGCTGCCGAAGGTGATCTGGAACGCCACCCTGGGCTCGGACGCGATGGCTGATGCCTTCAGCCTGGCGGCCGGCCGGCTACCGATGGATACCGACGTGATGCCGGGCGAATCGCTGGGCGCCTTGGCAACACTGACCCGGGCCGCGCGCGGGCCACAGCCGCCGACGGTGACGGAACCGGCCTACCGGGTGCTGGAAACCCGCCACTACGGCGGGCGCCTGCTGCAGTCGGTGACGGCAGTCACCGCCACGCTGGACGCCGTGACCGGGGCGATCGAACAGCGGCTGGCCCGGCGACCACTCTGTTTCCGGGGCCGTGCCAATCGCCAGGCCCGCATCGCCGAGACGGTGCTGCGCGAGTTCTACATTGCCGCCCTGCAACCCCACATGGCCGCGCTGTCCGACGCCGGCCGGTTATGGCACGAGGCCCTGGCCGAGCTGTTCGACGCCCAATCCGTGACCATGCCGGCGGCAATCACCCGCTACCGCAATCAGGCCCTGGGCGAGTCCAGCCGCGTGTGGCGGGACTACCGGCGCGCCTCGCGGGAACACGGCGAAGCCTGGACGGAACTGCTCGACAGCTGCGGCCTGGCGCCGGCGCGCGGCTTTTGACCGCCGCAAACCCCCGTGCTAAAAGGTGTTTCCGCACTCAACCCGCAGCTCGTGACGCGTGAAAATCATCGGCCTGGACATCGGTTTCGGCTTCACCAAAGTGACCGACGGCCACCGGCGTGAACTGTTCAAGTCGGTGATCGGCGAGGCCACGGACATCCAATTCCGGGCCCCGATCGGCAACAGCGGCCGGGACGAGGAGCATCTGCACCTGACCGTGGACGACGAAGCCTTCTTCGCCGGCGACCTGGCCGAGCGCCAGTCGAGCGTGCGCAGCTTCACCCTGGATCAGGACCAGCTGATTGCCGGCTATGCCAAACGGCTGGCATTGGCGGGGCTGAGCCGGATGGTCGGCGACAACGACCCGGTGCACGTGGTCACAGGCCTGCCGGTGCGCTACTTCCGGCGCCATCGCGAGGCCATCAGCAACCTGCTGACCGGTGCGCACAAGCTGACCCTTCACGACGTCGCCGGCAAGGCACAGGAGATCACGCTACGGGTGGACAAGGTGCGCGTGGTGCCGCAGCCATTCGGGGCCTTCTTCGGCGCCATGCTCAACGACATCGGGCGGGTGGCCGAGCCCCGTTTCGCCCGGGACAAGATCGGTATCATCGACATCGGCTTCCGCACCGCCGATTACAGCATCGCCGACCACACCCGTTATTCGGAACGCGGCAGCGGCACCTCGGATGCCGGCATCGCCCGCGCCTTCGAGCCCATCGCCGCCGCCCTGCAGGAGCGCAGCGGAGTGTCGGTGGAGCTTTACCGGCTCTACGAGGCGGTGCAGTCGGGCAGCATCAAGATACGAGGCAACAGCTACGACCTGGCGCGCATCACCGAGCGCGCCTTCGGCCAGCTGGCCGCGGCAATCGCCGGGGAAGTCAATCGCCTGTGGGCGGACGATTGGGACGTCGACGCCGTACTCCTGGCTGGTGGTGGCGGATCGGTGCTGGCTCCCTATCTGCAGCCGCTGCTGGAGCACGAGGTCCTGCCACTACCCGAGCAGGACCCCCGCTTCGCCAACGTCAACGGTTACTGGAAGTACGGCGTTCACCTCTGGAAACGATAGACCCGGGTGCCCGGCGCGAACCGGCAGTCACCCCGCTTGCACAACCGATGGTCGCGCCCGTACCAGTGATGCCGGTCGTACCGGTCGCCGCGGAAGCCCGGGGCCTGCCAGTGGCGCTGCTGATAGACGGTATTGGGCCCCAGAATGATCACCGACCGGTGACGGCTGCGCGACTCGTAATGGCGCGGCAGCACCAGCCCCAGACTGCCGTGCTTGCCGCGGTATTGGAACGACGGTGCCTGCGGCGCCAGCCGGTGGCCGTGCCAGCCGGCACCACCCGCCAGGGCCGGCGGCATCGCGGCGAATACCAGCAAACCACCGACGATGGCTGCGGCAAGGGATCGGGACATGGCAAACTCCGGTGAAGGATTCGAACCTCGCGTATAGCGAGATGGTCATGAACCGGCGCTGAACACCCGCCGCTTCGGCATTCAGACTCGGTTCAGGGGGGACGGGCTAGGCTGCAGCCACGATTCGCGGACAACCGTGGATCCGCTACAGTCCAAAAGCCAAGGAGACCGTCATGCGAGTACTGATTTCCAGCCTGATGACCGGCGCCATCCTCGCCACCGGCACCGCCTTTGCCGGGGAGCGCCAGCTCGACCCGATTTTCGCCGCAACCCCGGTTGACGGCCAGCCGGCGCAGAGCTGCTTCAACGGCGCCGACAACCGCAATGCCGTGGTCCGCGGTGCCACCAGCACCACCGGCCAGACCATCATCGGCGGCCTGCTGGGTGCGGCCCTGGGCGACCAGTTCGGCAGCGGCGGCGGCAACGATCTGGCCACCGGCGTGGGTGCCGCCCTGGGTGCCGCCAGCGGTGCCTGGAATGCCCAGCGCATGCGGGAGCAGCGCGTTCGTGAGTGCCAGCAGTACCAGGGTTACGCCAACGGCCAGCAGGGCGTGAACCAGGGCAGCCGCTACGACACCCGTCGGGTGGGCTACTGATCCCGTCACCATGCAGCGATTTCCCCACAAATCCGCCCTCAACGGGCCCCGATGGCTGGCGGCGGCCGTCCTGATGACGGCTGCCGCCACCGTTTCGGCCGGGCCCGCGGGTCTGTCCCCGTCCGCTGCGCTCGACGCGGTGCTGCCGGGTGTGGCCAGCGAACAGCTGGCACAGTCCAACCTGATTCCCCGCCTGGGCAATGATCGCAACCGCGACCGACCCGACAAGACCCCGGCCGAGGCCGCCCGCGAGGCGCGCGAGCGCTATGGCGGCAAGGTGCTGGCAGTCAGCCGCGATGGCAACGGCTACCGGGTGAAACTGATCAAGCAGGGCAACGTCCGCGTTGTCCGCATCGACTGATGCGCGCGCTGGTCATCGAGGACGATGTCGATCTGCAGGGCCAGATCCGTGACCAGCTGCGGGCCGAAGGCTTTGCCGTCGACGCCACCGGCGACGGCGAGGAGGGCCTGTTCTTCGCCGAGGAATACAGCATCGATGTGGCCATCATCGACCTCGGCCTGCCGGGCAAGAACGGCATGGAGATCATCCGCGAGGCCCGCGCGGCGGGGCGGGATTTCCCCATCCTCATCCTCACCGCCCGCACCCGCTGGCAGGACAAGGTGGAGGGCCTGGAGGCCGGCGCCGACGACTACGTGGTCAAGCCGTTCCAGCCGGAGGAACTGATGGCCCGCGTGCAGGCGCTGGTACGGCGCTCGCGCGGCTGGTCCAAGCCGGTGCTGGAGGTCGGCGACATTTCGCTGGACACCGCCGGCCAGGAAGTGCGCGTGGCCGGCGCCCCGGTCAGCCTTACCGCCTACGAATTCCGCGTGCTGCAGCAGCTGATGCTGCGGGCCGGCGACGTGGTGTCGAAAACCGAGCTCTACGAACACATCTACGAGGAAGACGACGAGCGCGACAGCAACGTCATCGAGGTGTTCATCCGGCGGCTGCGCACCAAGCTCGACCCGAACGGCGACCGCCAGCCGATCGAGACGCTGCGCGGCCGCGGATACCGTCTGCTGCGACCGGAGACCTCCTGATTCATTCCGCGCGACCTGCTCGATGAATTCCCTGGCCGCGCGCCTGCTGGTGGCGGCCGGGCTGGTGCTGTTGGCCTTCGTGGCCCTGACCGGCCTGGCGCTGGAGCGCGCCGTCTACCAGCGGGCCCTGCAGGCCGAGCGGGACAAGCTTCAGGGCCTGACCTATGCGCTGCTGGGCAGCGCGGAAATCGGCGATGACGGCAGCTTCCGCCTGCCGGAACGCTCGCTGCCCGACTCCGACCTCGCCCGCCCCGGCGGCGGCCTCTACGCCCTGGTGACCGACGGTGACGGCGCGGTAATCTGGCAATCACCCTCCATCATCGACTTCATCGCACCGCCGCCCGCGCCGGGCGTCGGCCAGTGGCGCTTCGTGCCGCCGCAGGACGATGACAACCGCTGGATCAAGCTGGCTTTCGGCATCCGCTGGGTGGCCGGCGAGGACCAGGACTACCGCTTCACGCTGATCGTGGCCGAAAGCGCGGATCCGCTGACGGCCCAGCTGGAGCGGTTCCGCGGCGTGCTGTGGCTATGGCTGAGCGGCGCCGCGGGGCTGTTGCTGGCGGTGCAGCTGGCGATCCTGCGCTGGGGCCTGGCTCCGGTCCGCCGGCTGTCGCGCAGCCTGCGGGACATCGAGGCCGGCCGGCGCGAGCGCATCGAGGGTCAGCATCCCAAGGAACTGCGCTCGCTGGTGCGCAGCCTCAACGCGCTGCTGGCCAGCGAGAAGGCGCGACTGGAGCGTTACCGCAACGCCTTGGCCGATCTGGCCCATGCCCTGAAGACCCCGGTCGCCGTGCTGCGGGGCATGACCAACGAACCCGCCCTGCCCGACGAGCAGCGTCGGCACCTGCAGGGCCAGCTGGCACGGATCAACGAGATCGTCGACTACCAGGTGCAGCGAGCCGCGGCAGCGGGCACCCGCACGCTGGCACCGCCGGTATCGCTGGCACCGATCGTCGAGCGGCTGGCCGGGGCCCTGCGCAAGGTCTATGCGGAATCCGGCAATCACTTCGAGGTACAACTGAATCCGCGGCTGACCGTCGCCGCCGACGAGGGCGATCTCACCGAGGTGATCGGCAACGTCATGGATAACGCCGCCAAGTACGGCCGGCACCGGGTTCAGGTCAGCGGCAAACGGGAGGGCGATGCCACGGTGATCTTCATCGACGATGACGGCAACGGCTTCCCCGAGGAAGAGCCGGATGCGCTGCTGCAGCGTGGCGTGCGCGCCGACGCGCGCCGTGAGGGCCAGGGCATCGGCCTGGCGGTGGCAGCGGAAATCGTGAAGGCCTACGGTGGCGACCTCCATCTGACCCGTGCCCCGACGCTGGGCGGCGGCCGCGTGCGACTGCGGCTGCCGGGATGACTTGCGCCGCGCGGCGGCTTGCAGGCAATCTCTCATGCCCGCGCGCCACTGTCACGAATGACCGACTCACTCCGTCACATCGACGTCCACGGCCATCGCATCGCGATCGCCAGCCACAACGCGGATGCCGACAGCCCACCACTGGTGGTAATCCACGGGGTGAGCCTGTCGCTGAATGTCTGGCCCCATGCGCTGCACCACACGCTGCGGCATCGTCGCTGGTACGCCGTGGGTCTGCCGGCCCATTTTCCCAGCCAGCCGCCGCCGGGATTCAACGACCAGCCCATGCCCCCCAGCCTGTTCGGCCACGGTCTGCTGGAAGCAATCCGCGCGGTAATCGGCGAGGAATCCTTCACCGTAATGGGTCACTCCACCGGCGGCTATTCGGCCCTGGCAATCGCCGCCGAAGCCCCGGATCAGGTGCGCGCCGTGTGCGCCATCTCGCCCTTCGCCCAGGGCCGCTGGCGCGGCATCATCGGTTTGCTGCAGTTCCTGGCGCGCATTCCGGGCATCGGCCCCGGGCTTGGCGCGGCGGGTCTGTGGCTGCTGGCCCGGCATGCAATGATCGCCCGGGTGGTCACGCTGTTCGCCACCACCCGGCCACGCGCCTACTGGGCCTGGCCACCGGCCGCCGACATCGCCCGGGTTATGGTCGCGGACCTGCGACGGGGCTCGGTTCGCGCCCTGGCGCATTTCTTCGACGAAATCCACGATCACGACATCCGCTCGGCGCTGGGTGCGATCACGGCCCCCACCCTGCTGATCCACGGCACCGCCGACCCCATCGTGCCGTTCGATCAGAGTCTGCTCATTCAGCGTTTCGTGCCCCATGCCGAGCTGCTGCGTCTGAACGGCATCGGTCACATGCCCTTCGGCGAGGCCGGCGACGACTACGCCCAACCCCTGGAGGAATGGTTCGACCGTGTCGATGCCTGAAGAAACCCACCTGGACCCGGAACAACTGGGGCGGGATGCCCTGGACCCGGACACCTACCACCTGGTGGTAGGACCGGCCCTGCAGGTCTGTGCTGCGCTGGCCGCCAAGCGCGGCGATCCCACCCTGCACGCCGACATGCCGGCGATGCTGGCACTGGTCGATCTGGTTACCGAGTTGGGACGCCACTGGGCGGCGGATCATCACGCCACCGACAACGACCGGCTCGACCAGGCCGCCGTGGCTGCCTGCGTGATGGTGCTCAGGGAAGCCGGCCTTGAGGAAGCCGCCATCGGCCAGTGCCTGGCGGCGCTGGAAGCCGCCTACGCCCAGCTGGCCGAGCACGACGTGACCGAACCTGCCGGCCCGTTCATCGGCACCGCCTGGCGGGCACTGTCGGTGGATGATCGCGACACCGCCATCGAGCAGCTGGAACAGGCCGCCCGCCGCATCGTGGCCGCGATCGAAGCCTGGCAGAACCAGGTCCACTGATGCGCCGACTGATTGCCCTGCTGGTCAGCCTGCCTCTGCTGGGCGGCTGCGTAGTGGTGCTGACCCCGCTCGACTGGTTCGGCGACAAACCCGAACTGGTCGAGCACGTGGTCCGCGGCGAGGGCGATGCCAAGATCCTGCTGGTGTCGGTGGACGGGTTCATTAGCGACCAGCCCACCCAGCGAGCCTTCGGGTTGATCCAGGAGGCCTCGACGCTGGACCGGGTGGCCGCCGAGCTCAAGCGGGCCGCCGACGATCCGGCGGTGCGCGGAGTGGTGTTGCGTATCAACAGCCCCGGCGGCGGGGTAACCGCCAGCGACGAGATCTTCCACCGTCTGCGGCAGTTCGCGGCGGAACAGGACGTGCCCGTGGTAGCGGCGCTAGGCAGCGTGGCCGCCTCCGGCGGCTACTACGTGGCGCTGGCCGCCGACGAGATCCTGGCTCACCCGACCACCGTCACCGGCTCCATCGGGGTAATCCTGGTGGGGCTGAACATCGACGGGCTGATGGATAAGATCGGGGTCACCGACGAAACCTTCACCTCCGGCCCGCACAAGGACCTGCTGTCGCCGCTGCGCGGCGTCACCGACGAGGAACGCGACATCGTCCAGGGGGTGCTGGACAGCCTGTTCGAGCGGTTCGTGACCGTGGTCGATACCCGTCGCGGCGACCAGCTGAACGAGGACCGGCGCGCCGCCATCACCGACGGGCGCATCTTCAGCGCGCTGCAGGCCGAATCTCTGGGCCTGGTCGACGGCATCGGCCGGCTCGACGACGCCATCGACCGGGTACGGGAGAAGGCCGGCCTGGACAGCGCTAGGGTGATCCGCTACACCCGCGAGGGCGGCCGGGCCGACACCGTGTACTCCCGCAGTGGCGGCCTGCCCACGGCCGGTGGCGCGCCCGCCCAAGTCAACATCCTGCCACTGGACCTGAGCCTGTCCGCGGCGAGTTCGGCGCAGTTCCTGTACCTGTGGCGGCCGGGTCGGGAATAGCCGGGACGACGGCCCGTTCCGCGTTTCAACCGGCGTCGGCCAGCCCACAATTGTTCTTGTCGAATACCCGGTCCGCCCGGTAGGAGGACCGCACCAGCGGGCCAGACACCACCTCCAGAAAGCCCCGCGCCAGACCCCACTGCCGATACTTGTCGAAATCGGCAGGGGGCACGTAACGCTCCACCGGCAGGTGATTGACCGTGGGCCGCAGATACTGGCCGAAGGTGACGATATCCACGCCGATGTCGGCGCAGTCATCCAGGGTCGCCGCGATTTCGTCCTCGGTTTCCCCCAGGCCCAGCATCAGGCTGGTCTTGGTAAGCACGCCGGGGCGATGCGCCTTGGCGTGGGCGAGCACGTCCAGGGTCTGACGGTAGCCGGCGCGGGCGTCGCGCACCGGATGGGTGAGCCGCTCGACCGTCTCCAGATTCTGGGCGAACACGTCCAGCCCGGAATCCACCACGGTTTCGACGTCCACCTCGCGACCACAGAAGTCCGGGGTGAGAGCCTCGACGCCGGTTTCAGGATTGGCAGCCTTGCAGGCCCGCACACAGGCCGCGTAGTGGCCCGCGCCGCCATCCGGGAGATCGTCGCGATCCACCGAGGTAAGCACCACGTACTTGAGCCCCATCAGGCGCACCGAATCGGCGCAGGCCTCGGGTTCGTCCGGATCCAGCCAGCCGCGAGGATTGCCGGTATCCACCGCGCAGAACCGGCAGGCCCGGGTGCAGGTATCCCCCATCAGCATCAGGGTGGCGGTGCCGTGGCTCCAGCACTCCCCGATGTTGGGGCACATGGACTCCTCGCAGACCGTGGCCAGCCGATGCTCGCGCACGTTCTTCTTCACCGCCTGATAATCGGGACCGCTGGGCAGTCTGGCCCGCAGCCAGTCAGGCTTGCGGCCGACCGGCGGGCGGTCGGCGCCGCGCCGGACCTTCTGGCCGTTCTTGATCGCGGTGAAACCCTGCGGCTTGGCAACCTTGCTGCCGGAGACGATGGGAATGCCCTTGAACTGTTCGCTCATGGTCCTGCGTTGATCGAAACTTGCGCCCAGTTTAGCAGCCGCGCCGGCGCAGCCGGATGGGGCCGCGCAGCGGCGCTTCGGGGTCCAGGGTCAGCCCGCCCCGGCAGATGTCGATCTCGCCCCGGCATGCCAGCGTCACAGCCGCCGCCCGTACCGCGGACATCGCGGACCGCCAGTCGTCCGCGGCCACCCGACGCGCGACCTCCGAGGGACAGCAGGTCCTGTCCGGCCCGCGTGATCCGGTCAGCCGGCGGATCGCGGCGATAATGGGGTCAGCATCCTCGAGCCGGCTCATGGCACGCTGGTCATCATGCAGAAGGTGATACTCGTTACCGGCCTGTTGATTATGATTGCCGGGCTTTTGTGGCCGTGGCTGTCGCGGTTGCCGCTGGGGCGGCTGCCCGGCGACCTCGTGTTCGGCAGCGGCAACACGCGCATTCATATCCCGCTGACCACCATGCTGCTGGTCAGCGTGCTGGTGTCCCTGCTGCTCTGGCTATGGCGTCGTTGAGGCTCGCATCGGCGGTGGTCAACGGCTGCTCGCGATCGTCGAAATCACGCCATAGCTCGTCGTAGCGGCGGCCATCCACGGGATGGCGCGCGGCCGGCGCCAGATCGGCCAGGGGCTTGAGGGTAAAGGCATAGCGCAGAATGTCATCGCGCGGTAGCCGTAGCGCTTCATCCACCCGGTCGCCCACCAGCAGGAGGTCCAGATCCATGGTCCGGGAGCGGGACCGGTCCCCCCGGGTGCGGCCACAGGCGTCCTCGATCTCGCGCAGGGCCGCGGCCGTGGCCGCCGCGTCCGATCCCGTGTCAAATGCCACCACAAGATTGACGAACGCCGGGCCGTCGAAACCCACCGCCGGGCAGGTGTAGGCCGGCGACACGGTCAGTGGACCGAAGCGGGCGCGCATCAGCTGCAGAGCCTGCGGGATGTAATGTGCCGGCTCGATATTGCTGCCCACGCCGACAAAGGTACGGCCCGCCACGGTCTGGTCCGCCCGCGGCCTGATGATCTCTACCCCGACCCCGCGGGCCCCTCGCAGTGCGAAGGCCTTGTTCAGTCGCAGTCGCACCTGCCGGACCGGATACTCATCGAGAATCAACCCCGCCACCCGTTCGGCCAGGGTTTCCACCAGCTCGAATTCCGCCGCCTCCACGAAGGCAATCACCCGCTTGGCCACCGCCTTGTAGTTGAGCGTGCGGTCCACGTCGTCGGTGGCCGCGGCGGCGGTGATGTCGAAGGCCATATCGAGATCGAAGCGGACCGTCTGGCGAATGCGGCGTTCCCAGTCGTACAGCCCAATGACGGTATCGATGCGCAGATCTTCGATGTAGATCGTGTCCAAGCCAGCTCCCCTCGGTAATCAGGCGCCCGGCGGCTGCAGCGAGGCCAGCGGCCAGCGCGCGACCGCCATCGGGTCCGATGCCGCGTCGGTGTCACCGGGCAGCCGCAACGCGCCGACGTGCGCGATCATCGCGCCATTGTCGGTACAGAAGGCCTGACGCGGGAAATACACCCGGAAGCCATTTGCCGCCGCGGCGGCATCCAGCTGCTCGCGCAGGCGCCGGTTGGCTCCCACGCCGCCGGCCACCACCAGTCTGGCATAGCCGGTCGCCTGCAGCGCCCGTCGGCATTTCACCGTCAGGGTTTCGGTCACCGCCTCCTCGAAGCCGCGGGCGATGTCGGCGTGATCGGCCGGATCGGCATCACGCACCGCCAGGGCAACCGCGGTCTTCAGGCCGGAAAACGAGAAATCCAGGCCGGGCCGGTCGAGCATTGGCCGCGGGAACACGAATCGGCCCGGGTCGCCTTCTTCGGCCAGACGGGCCAGCGCGGGTCCGCCCGGATACCCCAGCGCGAGCAGCTTGGCGGTCTTGTCGAAGGCCTCGCCCACGGCGTCGTCCACCGTGGTGCCGAGCTGACGGTAGCGGCCCACGCCCTCGACCGCCACCAGCAGCGTGTGGCCACCGGACACCAGCAACGCGACAAAGGGAAAGGACGGCGCATCCGTCTCCAGCAGCGGCGACAGTAGGTGGCCCTCCATGTGGTGCACGCCCAGCACCGGCACCCGCCAGGCCATGCCCAGACCACGCGCCACCGCCCCGCCCACCAGCAGGGCGCCCAGCAGACCGGGGCCGCGGGTGTAGGCGATCCCGTCGGCCCGGCACAGGCCCGCCTCGTCAAGCGCCGCCGCGATCAGCGGGGCCAGCTTGCGGACGTGGTCCCGGCTGGCCAGCTCGGGCACCACCCCACCGTACTCGGCGTGCAGGGCCACCTGGCTGTATATCTGATGGGCCAGCAGACCCCGCTGGCGGGAGTACACCGCCACAGCGGTTTCATCGCAGGAAGTCTCGATACCCAGAATGTTTTGCAAAGCGCCCGCAACCAGCATTAGAATACGCCGCCCTATTGTAAGGCAGCGGCATCAGCCGCTTTCTAGCCCCCGGAGAGTGATCGCTTTGCCAAGCGTACGAGTCAAGGAAAACGAGCCGTTCGAAGTCGCCCTGCGCCGCTTCAAGCGCAGCTGCGAGAAGGCCGGCGTGGTCACCGAAGTGCGCCGCCGCGAACATTTCGAAAAGCCTTCGCAGGTTCGCAAGCGCAAGCGGGCCGCAGCGGTCAAGCGCCACCTCAAGCGCGTGCAGCGCGAACAGCAGCGCTTCACCAGGCAGTACTGATCCGGGTCATCCGCCGCATCGCGGCGATCATCACCCCCACATCATGACGCTCAAAGAGCAGTTATCCGACGACATGAAGTCGGCGCTGCGGGCCAAGGACCGCGAGCGGCTCGCGGTGCTGCGCATGCTGCTGTCCGCGGTGCGCCAGCGCGAGATCGACGAGCGCATCGAACTCGACGACGCCGGCGTGCTGGCGCTGATCGACAAGATGGTCAAGCAACGCCGCGACGCGGAAACCCAGTACCGGGATGCCGGCCGGGGCGAACTGGCCGACGCCGAAGCCGCGGAAGTCGTCGTGCTAGAAACCTACCTGCCGGACGCGCTGAGCGACCAGGAACTCGCGGATATGGTGGCCGCCGCCGTGACCCAGTCCGGCGCCCAATCCATGCAGGACATGGGCAAGGTCATGGGCATTCTCAAGCCCCAGGTCCAGGGCCGGGCTGACATGGGCGCGGTCAGCGCCGCGGTCAAGAACCGACTGGGCTAGCAGCGTCGCGCGGGGCCACCCCCCGCGCACCCGTTGTTCTCCCGATTCCCTACCCGGTGGCAATGGCCGCCAGCGCTTGGCGAACATGGCGCTCGGCCGCCAGCTGCGAACTGAATACCAGACGCACGGTACCCGCGCGGTCGATCACGAAGGTGGTGCGGCCGGGCATGATGCCCAGCGTTCGCGACACCCCGAACGCCCGCCGCAGCTCGCCATCGCCGTCCGACACCAGCCGGAACGGCAGCGAGTGGGTCGCCGCGAACTTCCGATGACTGTCCGCGTCGTCACCGCTGATGCCGATCACTTCGGCCCCGGCGTTAACGAAATCCTCGTAATGGTCGCGAAAGGCGCAGGCCTCACGGGTGCACACGGGCGTATCGTCCTTCGGATAGAAATACACCACCACCGGTTGGCGCCCCCGGTAATCCCCGAGACGCACGGGCTCGCCGTGGTGATCGAGGGTATCGAAATCGGGGGCCGGGTCGCCCGGTTCAAGCATTGCCATATCGTCGTTCTCCAGTTACAGGCTGGCGTCGACCATCCACCAGGTCAGCCCGGCTGCCAACAGAACCCCACCACCGAGCATCACAGCCTGCGGCCATCGCGCACGTGGCCGCTCAGGCGGCTGGTCGAGCCAGTTCTCCAATTCGCGCAGATTGCGGGTGGTGGCTTTCCAATAGATGTCGGCCAGATCGCCGACCACCGGTACCAGGCCGATAACAAAATCGATACCGAGATTGCGCAGCATCCGCGCCACCACCGGCCGCGGGGCGCGCAGCCGCACCGCCTCACCCACCGACAGCGCTGACAGCATCACCCCGGCGAAATCCCCGACCACGGGCAACAATCCTACCGCAGCGTCCAGCCCCACCCGGGTGCGCAGGAACGGCACGTAGACCGACGAGTCCAGCCAGTGGGCCAGGCGCCGCACCCGCGCCAGGCTGCGTTGCCGCCGCTCTGAAAGATGGCTGTCGGACCGGCCGACGGACGTGTCTCGGGAGGGTCCTTGATATGCTCGCGCCATGACGCTTCTCAGTGTTCGGGACTATGAACGGGCGGCCAACGGACAACTGTCCGACGCCACTCGTGACTATTATGCCGGCGGTGCCTCGGACGAGCTTACCCTGACCGCCAACCGCACCGCCTTCGAAAGCATCGACCTGATGCCGCGAACGCTGTGCGGGGCGACCCGGCCGGAGCTGGCCACTCACCTGGATGACCAGCCGCTGGCGCTGCCCCTGGGCATTGCGCCAACCGCCTTTCACAAGCTGGCGCATCCGGAGGGCGAGACCGCCACCGCCCGCGCCGCCGGCGAGGCGGGCGCCCTGTTCGTGCTCAGCAGCCTCTCCACCACGGCCATGGAGCCGGTATTCGCCGCCACCCACGCACCGCGCCATTTCCAGCTTTACATGTATCGCGACCGCGCCACCACGCGCGACCTCGTGGCCCGCGCGGAAGCCGCCGGCGCCGGGGCCATCGTGCTGACCGCCGATGCCCCCGTCTGGGGACTTCGCGAGGCCGATGCGCGCAACCACTTCGTGCTGCCGCCGCATCTGCGGGCCGAAAATCTGGCCGCGGGCGCCGACTGCCTGCCGGAAAGCGGCGGCTCCGGCCTTGCCACCTACATGAACGAGATCGTGGACGGCGGCATCACCTGGGACGACCTCGACTGGCTGTGCACCAATACCCCCCTGCCGGTATGGCTCAAGGGCGTAATGCATCCGGACGACGCCCGGCGGGCGATCGACCACGGCGCCTCCGGCTTGGTGGCGTCCAACCACGGCGGCCGTCAGCTGGACCGAGCCCCGGCCACCATCCGGGCCCTGCCGGCGATCGCCCGCGCGGTAGATGGCCAGGTACCGCTGTGGCTGGACGGCGGAATTCGCCGCGGCGCGGACATATTCGCGGCCCTGGCCCTGGGCGCGGACGGCGTGATGATCGGCCGGCCCGCCCTGTGGGGCTTGACGGTCGACGGCGCCGCCGGCGTGGCGGCCGTCCTGGATATTCTCAGACGCGAACTGGCCAACACCATGTCGCTGTGCGGCTGCGCATCGCTGGCCGCGATCAACCGCGACTGCCTCTTTGACACCCGAGCGATTGAATCCTGATGAAACGACTGGCCCTGCTGCTGCTTGCCATTCTCGCCCTGCCCATGGCCTATCTGCTGTTCTGGCCGGTACCGATCGAGCCGGTAGCCTGGCAGGCGCCACCGGCCCCGGCCCGCGGCGAACCCGATGCCGACGGCCCCGCGCTGGCCGACGCCGAGCGGCTGGGCGAGGGCGCCGGTATCGGGCCCGAGGATGTCGCAGTGGATGACGCGGGACGGCTGTATGCGGGCTTCGAGAACGGCCGCATCCGCCGTTTCACCGCCGACGGCAGCGAGCCCGAGACGCTAGCCGACACCGGTGGGCGGCCACTGGGCCTGGCCTGGGCGCCGGATGATTCGCTGGTCATTGCCGATGCGACAAAGGGCCTGCTGGCCATGCGACCGGACGGTTCGCTGCGCACCCTGACCACCAGTGCCGGCGGCCAGGCGCTGGGATTCGCCGACGATGTCGACGTGGCGGCGGATGGCACCATCTATTTCTCGGATGCCTCCACCCGGTTCGGTTATCACGCGGTCATGGCCGATATCCTCGAACACGGCGGAAACGGCCGACTGATCCGCCACGAACCGGTGGCCGACGAGACGACGGTGCTGGCCGACGGCCTGCAGTTCGCCAACGGCGTGGCCGTGGGACCGGACGAGCGCTACGTCCTGGTCACCGAAACCGGCGCCTACCGGGTTCAGCGGGTCTGGCTGAAAGGACCCCGGGCCGGGCAAACCGAGGTGTTCGCTGACAACCTGCCGGGCCTGCCGGACAACATTTCCCTTGACGCCGAGCGCGGTCTGTTCTGGCTGGCGCTGTATGCTCCGCGTAATCCGGCCCTGGATTTCATGGCGGACAAGCCATGGTTGCGAAAGATCGCCTACCGACTGCCGTCGGCGTTGCAGCCGCAGCCGCAGAAGCTAGGCTTCGTGCTGGGCCTGGATTCGTCGGGAACAGTCGTCCACAACCTGCAGGCCAGCGGACCGGATGCCTATGCACCGATCACCAGCGTCGAAGCCGCAGGCGACTCGCTTTATCTCGGCAGCCTGCTGCAGCCCGCCATCGGCCGGCTGCCGGCACCCGAGAAGAGATGAATCGCCGCGAGCCCGACCAAGCCCGCGGCGAGGACCCACGCACAGGGAGGCGCCTGCTAGCGGGCTGGCCTAGTTGTCCTCAACAGCCTCTTCCATCTCGTCGCCGGTCTCCTCGGCGGCGTTGCCCATCGATTCCGCGGACTCCTCCACCGCATTATCGTCCTCGAACATCTCGCCGACTTCTTCAGCGGCTTCCGAGGCCTCTTCGCTCATATCCTCACGGGTGTCCTGTTCACAGGCTGCAAGTCCCAATGCGCCGATTGACAGCGCGACCAGCGCCAGCGAGGTGTGCAAGGGGGTTTTCATTAAGGGTTTTCCTTCAGTCGATGAAACGAACCCGGATCGCCCTCGTACACTTGCGACGATTGCGGCAACGCAGCATTTTTCAAGTACCCATGAGACTGGGCGGTGGAATCTGGTAGCTTGACAGGCAGGCTGACAATCACCCAACAGGGAAGCATGACAATGCAAAAAGCCATCGGCGCGGCACTACTGGTCACGGGGGTCCTACTGCTGTTTTTCGGTTACAACGAGTACCAGTCGCTGCAGTCGGAGGTGTCGGAGTTCTTCACTGGCTCGCCGACGGATCGCGCACTGATGATGCTTATCGGCGGCGCCATCAGCAGCGTCATCGGCCTGGTGCTGGTGGTCCGGCGCGGGTAATCGGCGCCGCAGGCATGCGGGGCCAGCCCGCCGCCCGCACTTGTCACCTGCTCAGGGCTTTGCGAGACCGCGATGACGCCGCCCGCACAATCCGAACTTGCCGTCAGCCTCAACACACTGGCCGCGCTGGCCCGAGAACCGGAACCACCGGCGCTGGCCGGCGTCCGCGACTTTCAGCGCCGACGCATCCAGGACAACTACGGCCCCGATCCGATCCTCACGTTCTGTACCGACCGGCTGCTGACGGGCCCGGACCTGTCCGCCCTGACCGCCGACCCCGAAGCCACCGCGGCCCGGCTCGGCCGCCTGCTGGGCGACACCACCGCCGCAGCCGCCGCGCTGGAATTCCTTGCGCTTACCGAGACCCTGGACCAGGCGGTGGCGACCGAGGCAACCACGCCCGGCGAGCCAGGAATTATTGGCTTCGCCCGGGCTTCCCGGCGCGTCGGCCGGATTGTCGACCGGCATCGGCAGATTGACCTCGTGGGCATCGTCGTCGATGAGTTGTCGGGCGTGGCCACCCGCCGCCTGTCCTGGATGGCCTTCCGCATGGCGCGCACGCCCGCGCGCATGGCCGGCTTCGGCGAGTTCTACGAGCTATTGCACGCGGGCTTCGCGGCGGTGCGGGAAAATCCCGCCACCGTCGACCGCATTCCCGGCTGGCTGACCGCCGAGCGTCGGCGGGTGGAACGATTGCTGGGGTGAGGTGCGGTCGTCAGGCCGCGTCCTCGACGATGGCCGGCGGAAACACCATGGAAAAGCTGGTCACCTGCAGACAGGAAAGCACCCGCTGGCTGCTGAAATCGGGAAACACCGCGTCGTCGATCCGACACTTGGTGAGCCGCGCCGGCCGCACCCGCCCACGCGCGCTGATGCGGGTGGTGTAGCGACGGCCTTCCCAGGGTTGCACCAGCGTGTGCCACCCCCCCGGCGCCAACGCGGTGGTGACCGGCCAGGACAGGGACCGGCGGGCGAAACGCAGTTCGGCGAAGGGGCGATCATCGCGCGACACGCGAACGTGTTCGTTGCCGCTTTCCACCGTGTGGTGCTGAAACGAAGCCAGCGCCTTGGGCAACCCCCAGTTGCGTCGGCCGTTGTCCACGCTGGGCTGAGATGACACCAGAATGTCGGTGACCGCGAAGCGCTTGCGACCCTCGACCTCGAAGCGGCCGGGCACCAACAGCAACTCGCGATAAGGGCCCACCGCGGATTCACTATAGTCGACCACCATCACGGTGCCGATACCGCCCAGGGCTCGCCCGGCCAGGCCCGGCACGTCCGCCGCACAATGTTCACCGAAGTCGCGCGAGCAGCGAATCAGGATGATGTAGCCCTGCCCGCGCAGTTGCCAGGGCGGCGGCGCGTGAATCGGCTGAGACTCGGTCATGGATTTCCTCTTGCCGTGGTCGCGGGCGCCAGCGTCAGCGCCAGGTGCGATTGTAGATTTCCACGAACATCAGCAACAGCAGATAGATGCAGTAGACCATATCCACCAGCGGCAGGACCGCCGAGTAGAACGGGTCCGGGCTGTCGAAATCGGTGAAGATGAAGGCCAGATAGCCCAGAAAGATCAGCAACCCGTTGACGATGAGATAGATCGGTCGCATCCCGCGAAGTCCCCGTTTGCCCCCGGGGCCGACTCTAGCCCATTCGGCCCCCGGCAGACATCGGTGGAACCGGTCGGGAAGTTTACCCATGTACAAGCGGGCGCCCAGCGTTTAATGTCGGTGTTACTCGCGGGTGCTGATGGTGCCCGCGGGGCGGTGGCCCGCATCCCCGTCGCTCGATGCGCCGGTCACTGGGACAGTTGTTGAATCGGATTCGCTTCGGTTGACCGATTCCCTCCGCGTTCGGGCGACGGCACTGCCGTCGCCCGCTCTTGACCGGCTCAATCCCGAACGGCGCCCCGCTAGAGCATGCCGACCTGCAGCTTGGCCGCGTCGGACATCATCTCCATCGTCCACGGCGGGTCGAACACCAGATCCACGTCCACCCGGTCCACGGTCGGTATCAGGCGCACCCGCGACTTGACGTCGTCGAGCAGGATGTCGCCCATGCCGCAGCCGGGGGCGGTCAGGGTCATGGCCACGCGGGCGGTACGGTGTTCGGGGTCGTCGTGGTTGAACTCGCAGCCGTAGATCAGGCCCAGGTCCACCACGTTGATGGGGATTTCCGGATCGTAGACGGTGCGCATCTGTTCCCAGGCCAGGGCTTCGACATCGTCGTTGTCGGCCCCTTCGGGCAAAGCGATCGGCTCAGGGGTTTCCTTGCCGATGGCATCGGCCTCACTGCCGGCAATGCGCAGCAGGTTGCCGGCGATGTAGACGGTGAAACTGCCGCCCAGCGCCTGGGTAATAGTGCCGTGGGTGCCGGCCGGAACTTCCACGGTGTCGCCGGCCGGAATCACCACGGCCTCGCAATCCCGCAAGAAAGTAACCGGTTCCTGATTGGGCATCTGCATGACTGAGGTATCCGTTATCCGGATGACTGGGTTTCAATTGTAGCAACCCGGCGGCCCGGCGCGGTGGGGTTTGCTATCCTCGCGGCCATGAACACGAGCCTGCTTCTGGTCGCGCACGGCAGCCGCCGCGAGGCCTCCAACGACGAGGTCCGGGCCTTGACCACCCGGCTGAGCACAGCGGCCGACGGCCGTTTCCATCAAGTGGACTGCGCGTTTCTGGAACTGGCCGCACCGCTGATCCCCGAAGGGCTCGTCCGGCTGATCCAGGGCGGAGCCGAGCGCATCA
This sequence comes from Spectribacter hydrogenoxidans, assembly GCF_031846275.1. Taxonomy (NCBI): domain Bacteria; kingdom Pseudomonadati; phylum Pseudomonadota; class Gammaproteobacteria; order Salinisphaerales; family Salinisphaeraceae; genus Spectribacter; species Spectribacter hydrogenoxidans. Next base: position 57,475 of record NZ_JAVRIB010000006.1, on the reverse strand, counting down.
TCGTACTGCCCTACTTCCTGGCCGCCGGCCGCCATGTCACCGAGGACATTCCCGCGGAGATCGCCGAGGTGCGTGCCAACCATCCCGAGGTGGACATCGTGCTCAATCCCTATCTGGGGACGGCGGATTCCCTGCCCAAGCTGCTGCTGTCCCTGGTGGCCCACTGAGGAGACTTTCCGACATGACCGACGCTTCTTCCCGTCCAGCCAAGCAAACCTTCGAGGTGCTGGGCCGCCGCATGGCCTGCATCGAGGCGGGCACCGGCGATCCGGTGGTATTCCTGCACGGCAACCCCACGTCGAGCTATCTGTGGCGCAACATTCTCCCGCACGCCACCAGCCTGGGCCGCTGCATTGTTCCCGACCTGATCGGCATGGGTGATTCCGACAAGCTCCCGGACCCTGGCGCCGACAGCTATCGCTTTGTCGAACACCGGCGATATCTGGATGCACTGCTCGATGCCCTGGACCTCGGCGACAACGTGATTCTGGTGCTGCACGACTGGGGATCTGGCCTGGGCTTCGACTGGGCCAACCGCCACCGCGGCAGGGTGGCCGGCATCTGCTACATGGAAGCCATCGTCCAGCCATTGTCGTGGCCCGACTTGCCCGACTCGATGCAAGGAATTTTCAAGGCGATGCGTTCGCCGGCGGGCGAGGAGATGGTGCTGGACAAGAACGTGTTCGTCGAGCGCATTCTGCCGGCCTCGATCCAGCGTGAACTCACGGCGGCGGAAATGGACGAATATCGCCGCCCGTTCGCCGACGCCGGCGAGGCCCGCCGGCCGACCCTGACCTGGCCGCGCCAGATTCCCATCGACGGCGAGCCCGCCGACGTCACCGCCATCATCGAGAACTACGGCAAGTGGCTGGCATCCAGTGAGGATCTGCCCAAGCTATTCATCAACGCCGACCCCGGCATCATTCTCACCGGCCGCCCGCGCGAGTTCTGTCGCAGCTGGCCGAACCAGGAGGAAATCACCGTCGACGGGCTGCACTTCATCCAAGAGGATTCCCCGGCCGCGATCGGCGAGGCACTCGCCGGCTTTATCCGACGGGTGCGTGCGTGATCGACAACCGCGGATTCTGGCTGGCCTGCAGTCTGGTCATCCTGCTGCTGCATGCGGCTGGCCTCGGCCTGTACGTCACCCAGGGATTCGCCAGCCCGGTGGCCCAGGTGTGGGCAGTCATCATCGTGATCCATATCCTGGAAATTCCTCTGGCCTTTCTGGCCGTGGCCGAGCGGAGAATTCCCTGGGGCCTGACGGTGATCAACACCTTGGTGTTCGGCTTCACCTGGTGGGTGCCCACCCGCCGCGGGGTCTTTCATGCGTAGTATCTTGGCCGCGCTGATCTGCGCGGCCCTCGTGGCAGCCGCTGCCGGCACTGGCAGCGCTTTCCAGCCGGGGGACTGGTACGCCGGGCTGGTCAAGCCGGTCGGCACGCCACCCAACCTCGCGTTTCCGATCGTCTGGACGCTGCTTTACATAGCCATGGCGGTCGCCGCCTGGCTGGTTTGGCGCGTGCAGGGCGTCGGGCCAGCCTTGTGGCTGTTCGGCATTCAACTGACGTTGAACGCGGTATGGTCGCCGGTGGTGTTCGGCGCCCACCGGCTCGACCTGGGCCTGCTGGTGATCGCCGCGCTGTGGTTGGCGCTGGCCGCGACCCTGCGCGCGTTTGCTCATGCCCGACCTCTGGCGGCCGGGCTGCTCGTCCCTTACCTGATCTGGGTGAGTTATGCGGCCTGGCTCAACGCCGGTCTGCTGGTGCTGAACTGACGCGCGCGACGCCGACCGGCTACAGGCGTGCAATCCAGTGATCAACACTCCAGCGCCCGCCACCATGGGCTGCCAGCACCAGCAGTCCACCGGCCATCGCGAAATCCTTCATGAACATCACCATATTGGGCTCAGTGGCGAAATCGCGATGAAACAGGATAGCCGCGATCACGCAGAACCCGGCCAGCGCGCCGGCGGCGATTCGCGTCTGCCAGCCGACAGTGATTGCCAGGCCGGCAGCCAGTTCCAGTGCGATGACCGCGGGGAGCAACCAGATCGGGACACCATGACTCTGCATGTAATCCGTCGTGCCCGCGTAACCCTGGACCTTGTCAAGACCCGCCAGCAGGAACAGGTGCGCCATCAGCAAGCGCCCAGCCAGTACGCCGAAGTGTTGCATGATGCCAAACTCCGATATCCAGCCATGTGGCTTCAAGGCTACGGCGGGTACTGGCGGGATACAAGCGTCCTCCGCCCGGTACCCGCCTTCAGCCGACCCTGCCCACACCCCGATACCTAGCGGAGTCAAATGTTATGTCAAAGCAACGATTCGCCGATCAGTACGGCCCCTGGGCATTGATAACCGGCGCTTCGGCCGGCCTCGGCGCCGAATTCGCCCGGCAACTCGCGGCAAGCGGGCTCAACCTGGTACTGGTGGCCCGGCGGGCCGACCGGCTCAACGAACTGGGTGAACGCCTGCAACGCGAATCCGGCATCGACACCCTGAGCGTGCCACTGGACCTGTCCCGGCCGGACTTCATGCCGGATCTGGAACAGGCCGTCGGCGACCGCGAGATCGGCCTGCTGGTCAACAATGCCGGCTTCGGCAACACCGGCGCATTCCTCAAGGGCCGGCTCGAGGATGACCTGCGCATGCTCGACGTCAACTGCCGGGCGCCGCTTATTCTCACCCATGCTCTGGGCAACGCCATGACCCAGCGAGGTCGCGGCGGCGTCATCATGCTTGCCTCGGTGGCCGGTCTGATTCCCAACCCCTATTTCGCCCACTACGCCGCCACCAAGGCGTGGGACCTGTTCCTGGGCGAGGGGCTGCACGTGGAACTCAAGGACAAGGGCGTGGACGTGCTCAGCCTGTGCCCCGGCCCCACCCGCACCGAATTCTTCGATGTGGCCGAGGTGGACGAGGACAAGTGGCCCGCGGCCGCCCGCAAGATGATCATGGATGCCGACGACGTGGTGGCGGCCGCACTCAAGGGCCTGGGCCGGCGCAGTGTGGTGATCCCGGGCTGGTCCAACCGCCTGCTGGTCGGCAGCACCCGCGTCACCCCCCGCAGCGTAACCAGCGCCCTCGCCGGCCGGGTGATGAAGATGGCCGGCGGTTAGGGCCCGTTGACCAGCCCGGCAAACGTGCCAATCAGCTCGGCAACCTGATCCGGGCACTCCTCCTGGACGAAGTGAGCGGCGTCCAGGCTTTCCAGGCGGATGTCGTCGAACGCATCGTCCAGATGCTGCGTGAACTCGGGGACAATCACCGGGTCGTGCCGGCCGTGGATATACAGCCCGGGCATGGCGAACCGCCGGCCTGCCAGTTCGGCCCAGCGGGCGCGGTCGGTCTTGTAAGTGCGGTAGTAGTTGGCGCCGGTGGTGGCGGTGTGTGGCTGACGGTAGCAGCGCACATATTCGTCCAGCGCATCGGCGGGAAAGTCGCGCCGCGACCAGGTGCGCAGGAAATGCCCCAGCCAGGCCCGCTCGTTGCCGGGGATCATCGCTTCAGCCAGCCCTTGTCCGCGATCGTCCCGCGCGTTCTGAAAGAACTGGTACCACAGCGCCGCCGGGTTGTTCCGCAGGGCCGCCTGGGCGGAGGCGTTGCCGCGGGCGTTGGACAGCACGTGGATGTTAAGCAGGACCAGACCGTCAAACCGACCAGGCTCGGCCAGCGCCGCCTCCTGGGCTATCGCGCCGCCCCAGTCGTGGCCGATCAGGGTGGCCTGTGGAACTTCCAGCACATCGAGCAGCGCCAGCAGATCAGCGCCCAGCGCCTGCTTGGTATAGGCCTCGAGGTCCATGCTGCGTTCGGCGTCACCCAGCCCGCGCAGATCCGGGGCGATCACCCGGTACCGGCCGGCCAGCCGGCTTGCCACCGGCCACCAGCACCGGGACGACTCCGGCCAGCCATGCAGCATCACCAGCGGCGGCCCGCTGCCGGTCACGCGGCAGGCGAAACGTCCGCGCGGCGTCTCCACCGGCTGCACCGGAAAATCATCCATGACCCTGTCCCGCTTTCGCGCACCATTCCACAAGGCTAGCGCAACCGGCAGGTGCTGCGAATAATCACGATTGCCGCTAACCTCCAACCGAACCTGGACCAACGGAATACCATCATGGCCGACTTGAACGGCAAGACACTCTTCATCACCGGCGCATCGCGTGGCATCGGGCTGGCCATCGGCCTGCGCGCGGCCCGTGACGGCGCCAATGTGGCGATCGCGGCCAAGACCTCAGAGCCGCATCCCAAGCTCCCGGGCACCATCCATACCGCCGCCGAGGAGTTCGAGGCCGCCGGCGGCAAGGCCCTGCCGCTGGTCTGCGACATCCGCGACGAGGATCAGGTCAACGCCGCAGTGACCAGCACGGTCGAACGCTTCGGCGGCATCGACATCTGCGTGAACAATGCCAGCGCCATCAACCTGACCGGCACCCTGGACACACCGATGAAGCGTTTCGATCTCATGCACCAGATCAACGCCCGCGGTAGCTTTCTGGTCAGTCAAACCTGCATCCCGCATCTGAAACAGGCGGCCAATCCCCATGTACTGAACCTGTCCCCGCCGCTGGATTTCTCGGCCAAGTGGTTCGCGCAGCATGCCGCCTACAGTCTGGCCAAGTACAGCATGAGTGTGTGGGTGCTGGGCATGGCCGAGGAATTCCGCCAGGCCGGCATCGCCTTCAATGCGCTGTGGCCACGCACTGCCATCGCCACCGCCGCCGTACGCAATCTGCTGGGTGGCGAGGACATGGTGAATGCCTCGCGCACGCCCGAGATCATGGCCGACGCCGCCCATGAAATCCTGATCCGGCCCAGCCGCGAGTTCAGCGGCAACTTCTGCATCGATGACCAGGTTCTGTTCGACGCCGGCGTAACCGACTTCCGCCAGTACAAGGTCGATCCGGACGCTCGCGAACTGGCGCCCGACTTCTTCGTGCCGGATGACAATACCCCGCCGCCCGGGGCCATGGACTGAGCCGCGAACGGCGTGATCTCGCCCGCCCGCTCGCGGGGGAGAGTGGTCTGATCACGCGCTGGCATCGTTCAGACGCCGCCCCTCCCCGGCGGAGAGGGGAAACCGATGACAAGCTTCCCTTGTGGGTTCGTAGATGACGCGCGACTACATCACCCGCACCGGCTGGCAGATGCTCCGGGATGAAGCCGATCACCTCTGGCGCACGCGCCGGCCGGCGGTGGTCCGAGCCCTGGCCGATGCCGCCGCCGAGGGGGATCGCTCGGAGAACGCCGAGTACATCTACCGCAAGAAGGAATTGCGGGAAATCGACCGGCGGCTTCGCTATCTGGGCCGGCGACTGGACGAGCTGGTGGTGGCCGACGCCAGGCCCGATGACCCCGGGCGGATTTTCTTCGGCGCCCGCGTCACGCTGATCGACGACGCCGAACGCGAGCATGTCTACCGGATTGTCGGCGCGGACGAGACCGATGCCGCCACCGGTGCCATCAGCCTGAATTCACCGGTGGCCCGGGCGCTGCTGGGCCGATCAGCAGGTGATACGGTTGCGGTCACGCTTCCCGGCGGACTGGCCGAGTTCGAGATTTTGGCCGTGGAATACCCCGGCTGACCGGGGCGTGGAGGCCACAGCCGACAACGTGCTCAGCCTGCCGGCCTTCCGGCGGCTGCTGTTCGCCCGCGTATCGGCCACGCTGGCCACCCAGGCCCAGTCGGTGGTGGTGGGCTGGCAGCTCTACGACCTGACCGGCGATCCCATGACGCTGGGCTGGGTCGGGCTGGCCCAGTTCCTGCCGATGCTGATGTTCATCCTGCCGGCCGGGGATCTGGCCGACCGGGTCGACCGCCGCCGGCTGCTGGCGGTGAGCTGGACCATCCAGGCAGTGGCCGGCGCGCTATTCCTGCTGCTGACGCTGAATGCCGCAGTCAGCTTGCTGCCGTTCTACGCTGTCCTGCTGCTGCTCGGAACCGCCCGGGCGCTGGCCGCCCCGGCGCTGCCGTCTCTGGTGCCCCTAGTGGTGGGCGAACGGCTGCTCAGCCGGGCCGTCGCCTGGCATTCATCGTTCTTTCAGATGGCCATCGTGGTGGGACCGGCCCTGGGTGGGCTGGTCTATCTGCTGGGCCCGGCCGCCGGTTATCTGCTGGCCGCGGCGCTATTCGCGGTGGCCGGTGCCGCCGTTGCCGGCCTGCCGCTGGCCCGGGCCCAGCAGGGCTCGGAACATGGCGGCAGTGCCCTGCAGCGTTTTCTCGCCGGCGTGGCATACGTGCGATCGCGGCCGATGATTCTCGGCGCGCTGTCGATGGACCTGTTCGCGGTGCTGTTGGGCGGGGCCACCGCCCTGCTGCCGGTGTATGCCAGCGAAATACTGCACGTCGGGCCGGTGGGGCTCGGCATGCTGCGCAGCGCAATCGCACTGGGGGCGTTCGTCACCGGCATCTGGCTGGGCCGCCGGCCGCTGGCCCGCCGCGCGGGGCCGGCCATGTTCGGCGGCGTGGCGCTATTCGGGGTGGCGATGATCGTGTTCGGCCTGTCTACCCATTTCTGGCTTTCGTTTGCGGCCCTGGCCATGGCGGGCGCCGCGGACATGATCAGCGTGTTCGTCCGCGCCACGCTGATCCAGATCGCCACTCCCGACGCCATGCGCGGCCGGGTTAGCGCGGTCAGCTCGTTGTTCATCAGCGGCTCCAACGAGCTGGGCGAATTCGAGTCGGGGGCGGTAGCGGCCTGGCTGGGCGCGGTACCGGCGGTGGTGGTCGGCGGCATCGGCACGCTGGCGATCGTGGGCATCTGGCGGGCGGCTTTCCCGGCGCTGTGGCGCATCGACCGGTTGGAGGATTGCCGCACGGGATGACGCGCCGGCCGGCGACTATCCCGCCCGCAGTCCCTCCAGGACCGTCTGCAGTACACCCTCCACTACGGTCTCCAGCTCGGCGGTTTCGTGGCCGGCATACCCGGTGCGGTTGTCCAGATACAGGCTCATCAGCCCGTGAATGGCCGCCCACACCACCAGCGCCTGGGACTTGGGGTCGCGCGGGCGCACCGCGCCGGCGGCCTGGGCATCAGTGAGTTCGCCGATGAGCACGTCATAAGCGGCATCGCCTGCGGCCGCCAGACTCGGGAACTCGGACTGCTCGGGCGATTTCTCGGCATCGAACAGCGGGCCTTCGCAGAAGTCACCGGCGAACATCAGCCGGTAGAGACAGGGATGGGTGGCGCCGAAACGCGCATAGGCGCGGCATCCGGCTAGCAGCCGATTCGCCGGGTCCGTGCCCGCCGCCTGGTTGGCGCGTTGAATCGTCTTCGCCAGTAGTTTGAAACCCTGTTCGGCCGCCGCGGCCAGCAGCGCCCGCTTGTCGCTGAAATGCCGGTAGGGAGCGCTGCGGGACACCCCGGCCCGCTCGGCCACCCCGCGCAGGGTGACCGCCTCGAGCCCCTCGGCTTCCAGCAGTTCCAGCGCGGCACGCACGCAGGCATTTTGCAGGTCGCCGTGGTGATAGGGCCGGGAATCGGTAGCGGCTGCGGTCATGGGACAACTCTAAACGGGAGTGTTGACAGCGTCAACATGGCACCTTAATGTGAACGCTGATTACATCCAAGGGATCGGCCATGGTCCGTTTGTTCAGCTTGCTTCTGATCCTGCCCCTGGCGGCCTGCGATGCCGTCTCGGCGCCGGGCACGCCGCCGCCGGCGGACCAGCCGCATCCGGTGGAAACCGGGCAGGTGCGGGTGATCGACACCGACCGGCAGTTCGCGCTGTCGGGCGTGGTTCGGTCCGCGGACCGGGCGCGGCTGGCGTTCCAGGTCGGCGGCCGGCTGGTGGAACGCATGGTGGACATCGGTGAATCGGTGGAGCGTGGCCAGCTGATTGCCCGTCTGGCCCAGCCGGAGCTGGCGCCGGCGGCCGACGCCGCTGCCGCCCGCGTCCGGCAGCTGGAAACCCAGACCGCGCAGGCCGAGCGGGACCTCAAACGGGTGGAGCAGCTCAAGGCCGATGCCGCCGCCACCCAGCAGGAACTCGAGTCGGCGCAGTCACGGCTGGACGGCCTGCAGGCGTCGCTGGCGCAGGCCAGGGCCGATGCCAGCCGCGCCCGCCGCCTGCTGGCGGAAACCCGGCTGGAAGCGCCGGTGGCCGGCACCGTGGCGGAAATCCTGGCCCAGCCGGGTGAGTTCGTCTCGCCGGGACAGCCGGTGATGGCGCTGTCCGGCGGCAGCGGCGGGCTGGAAGTGGAAATCGGCCTGCCGGAAAACCTGCTCGGCGAAGTGGCCGTCGGCGACCACGCCGATCTGGTGATGCCCATCATGGGCGGCGAGATCACCGGCCGCGTCACCGAACTGGCGACCGCCGCGAATGGCGCCGGGCATCTGTTCCCGGCTGTTCTCACGCTGGACGACGCGCCCGAGCTGCGGGCCGGCACCACCGTGACATGGCGCCTGCGCTCCGACCAGCCGGAGCGCCTGACGGTACCAGTATCCGCCATCGCCAGCACCGGCGGACGCAGCCAGCCGCGGGTGTTCCGGGTGGATGACAATCGGGCCCGCTCGGTGACGGTCACCCTCGGGGTCGTCGTCGGCGAACGGGTGGTAGTGGACGCCGACCTGGCGCCCGGCGACACCGTGGTGACGCTGGGGCTGGACGGTCTGGTCGACGGCCGCGCCGTGGCAGTACGGCCATGATCGGGGACGCGATCATGACGCCCAGCCGGGGTCGGCATCATGTCTGACCGGCTGCAACGGCTGCTGGCCAACGAGCGGCTGATCTTCACCCTGGTGGCGGTGCTCGCGCTGGCGGGTCTGGCCGCCTACCTAACCATGGACCGCCAGGAGGACCCGGCCTTCCCCTATCGCGCCGGCCTGATCACGGTGGCGTTCCCCGGCGCCGACCCGGGCCGTATCGAGCGGCTGGTGCTCGAACCCATCGAGGAGGAGCTGGCCGGGGTCGAGGAGATCGATCACACCGAATCCACCGCCCGCCAGGGCGTGGCCATCGTGCGCATCGAACTGCAGGCCTGGGTGTACGACACCGACAGCGCCTGGGACCGGGTACGGGTGGCGCTGGACAGCGCGCGCCGCGACTTTCCCGATGGCGTCGCCGAACCGGCCCTGGAAGATCGCATCGTCACCGCCTCGACCGCGGTGCTGGCCGTCACCGGCAGCGACGACCCGCTGGCACTGGCCGATGCCGCCGAGCGGTTGAAGTCGCAGCTGCTGGACATGCCCAGCGTGTCGTCCATCCGCATCATCGGCGATCCGGAAGAGCAGATCACAATTGCGCTGAGCGACGCCGCCCTGCTGCGTAGCGGGCTCACGCCGAACCAGCTGCTGGCCCAGCTGCAATCATCGAACGCGATCATTCCCGGCGGCTCCCTGCGCCTGTCCGGACGATCGCTGACCCTGCGGCCACAAACCGATTACGCCTCGCTGACAGAAATCCGCGATACCCCGATAACCCTGGCCGGCGGTGACGTGGTGCCGCTGGGCACCATCGCCGACGTGGTGCGCGGGGAACAGGACCCGCCCAACGCCCGACTGCGTTTCGACGGCCAGCGTGCCGTGGGCCTGGACATCAAGGCGGAACGCAACCGCACCCATGTGGTGAAGTTCGGACAGGCGCTGCGGGCAGAGGTCGACGAACTGCGGCCGGCCTTCGAGCCGCTGCAGATCCGGGAAATGTTCTACCAGCCCACCTACACCGAATCGCGACTGGACAACCTGGTGGGCAGCCTGCTGCTGGCGGTGCTGATCATCGTCGGTGTGCTGTTCCTGGGCATGGGGCTGCGGGTGGGTCTGCTGGTGGCCACCCTGCTGCCGCTGGTCACGCTGTGCGCGCTGGGCATCTATGCCATGGGCGGCGGGGTGCTCCATCAGATCGCCATTATCGGGATGGTGATCGCGCTCGGCATTCTGGTGGACAACGCCATCGTGATGACCGAGAACATCCAGCACCACCTGAACCGCGGCGCCAGCCGCGCCAGCGCGGCCGCGCAATCGGTGCGGGAACTGGGCGGGCCGCTGTTCGCCGCCACCGGCACCACACTGGCGGCGTTCGTGCCCATGGCCCTGTCGGAGGGCAACACCGGGGATTTCATCCGGGCCATGCCCATCCTGATCATGCTCTCGCTGGTGGTCAGCTACGTGTTCGCGATCACCCTGACGCCGGTCACCGCCCGCCGTTTCCTGCGCCGCCAGTCGGCCGACAAGGAAACCAGCGCCCCCCTCATGCGGCTGGCCGAACAACTCAGCCGGATCTCCACCGCCCGCCCCTGGTGGATGGCGGCCGGTGGCGCGCTGGTGGTGGCAGCAGCCTTCGTCAGCGGCGGCATGCTGGATCAGCAGTTCTTCCCCAATGCCGACCGCAATCAGGTGCTGATCGACCTGACCCTGCCGGAAGGTACCCATCTGACCCGCACCCAGGAAGTGGCCGCCCGCATGGAGCGCGACCTGCGCCAGCGCGAGGATGTCCACGTGGTGCACAGTTTCATCGGCTTCGCCGGACCCACGTTCTACTACAACCTGCAACGCAACCCCAACGCCCCGCAGCGGGCCAGGCTGGTGGCCGAAACCGACGGTCTGACCGCCAACCAGGCGGTGATCGACTGGGCTCGAGCATACGGTCGCGATAGCTTGCCCGGCGTGGACGTGGTGCCCAGCATCCTGCGCCAGGGCCCGCCGGTGGCCTCGCCGATCGAAATCCGGGTATTCAATCCCGACGCCGATCAACTCGCGGCCGCCACCGAACAGGTGTTTGCGGCCGTGCTGGCCGTATCCGGCGCCCGCGACGTGCGTCAGGACCTGGGCACCGGCGCACCGGGCATCGTGTTCGAGGTGCATGACCAGGTGGCCCGTCGGCTGGGCATTTCCCGGGTGGATATCGCCCAGGCCCTGCAGGGCCGCAGCCTAGGCGTCAACGTCGGTCAGTACCGGGCCGGCGAGGATCCGGTGCCGATCCAGCTGCGCAGCCCGCAGGGGCAGCTGTTCCCGCTGCCGGAACTGGAGACCATCAACGTCTACACCCCCGACGGCAACGCCGTGCCCCTGGCCCAGGTGGCCAGCGCCCGGCTCACCATGCAGCCGGGGGCGATCCGCCACTACAACCAGCACCGCGTGGCGCGCGTCTACAGCGAGCTGGCCGAGGGCTTCGTCTTCAGCGAGGTGCTGTCGCCGGTGCGCGATGCCATCGACACGCTGGACCTGCCCGCCGGCACCCGCGTGGAGTTCGGCGGCGAGGCCGAGGCTTCCCGCGACGCCAACTCGGCGCTGCTGCAGGCCGCGCCCCTGGGCGTGGGGCTGCTGCTGTTCTTCCTGCTGCTGCAGTTCAACTCGTTCCGCCGCATGGGGCTGGTGCTGCTGACCATTCCCTTCGCGGTGGCCGGCGTGATCCCGGGCCTGCTGCTGCTGGGCATCCCTTTCGGCTTCCAGCCGCTGCAGGGCATCATCGCGCTGGTGGGCATCGTGGTGAACAACGCCATCGTGCTGATCGACGTGATCGACCAGCGTCTGGCCGAGGGCGAGGACATTACCACCGCGGTCCGGGACGCCGTGCACCGCCGCACCCGGCCGATCCTGCTCACCACCGCCACCACCATCGCCGGGCTGCTGCCGCTGGCCCTGTCCGACACCACCCTGTGGCCGCCCATGGCCTGGACCATCATTACCGGGCTGATCGCCTCCACCCTGCTCACGCTGCTGGTGATGCCGGCGCTGTGCCTGCTGCTTCTCGGCCACCGCTCCATGCCCGCGCGGGCAACCGGCACCAGTGGTGCCATACTGCTGGCCGGCGGGCTGGCCCTGACCGGATTCGCGCCGCCGCCGGCCCAGGCCGACGAGCTCGAGACAGTGGACTTCAACACCGCCGCCCTGGCCGGCGCGAACGAGCTGGAAGTCGATGCCCTGGCGGCCCGGACCCGGGCCGCGCAGGCCGGTGCCAGCGCGGCCTATCGCGACGCGCTCGCGCCCAGGCTGAGCGTGCGGGCCCGGGCGTCGCGATCGGACGCCACCGGTGCCATTACCGTGCCCGGCCCGATGGGACAACAGCGCTTTGAAACCACGGCCCGCGAACAGAGCGAAGCGATCATCGAGATCCGCCAGCCGCTGCTGCGCCTGGCCGACCAGCTCTACGGCGCGCCGGCGGCGGCGCAGACCGCCCGCGCCAGTCTGGCCCGCACCGAGAGCCTGAAACTGGCCAATGCCCTGCGCGCGGCGGGCAGCTATCTGGAGGCTCTCCGATTGCGGGCCCGGCTGGACGCCAACGCGCGGCTGCGCGACAGCCTCGCCTCACGGGTGGAACGGGTCAGCGCCCAGGTCGAGGCCGGGCGGGCGCTGGAAAGCGACCGCCTGGATATTGAACTGGCCCTGCAGGAGGCCCGACGCACGCAGGTGCAGCTGGAAACCGGCTACCGGGTGGCCACGGCCCGGCTGGCCCGCGCCATGGGGCGCGACGGCCGGGTCGGGCCCGCCCCGCTGGATTACACCCCCCCGGCGGTCCACGCGGACGCGGACGCCCTGCTTGCCGACGCCATCGAGGCCCGGCGCGACCTGGACGCGATCGAGCACGACCTCGACGCCGCCCGGCTGCGCACGCGTGCCGCCGCCAGCCGCTGGCTGCCCGAACTGGACGCCGTTGCCAGCCAGACCTGGCGCAGCGGCAACGCCTTCTTCCCCGACGACGAGGGCCGCATCGGCGCGGAACTGACCTGGACCCCGTTCGCCGGCGGCGCCATCGCCGCCCGCCGTGATCAGGCCGAGGCCCAGCGCCAGGCGCTGTTCGCGGACCGGCGGGCGTTCATGCAGGAAATCCGCGTGCAGATCGAGGAACAGCTGGCCGCCATCGACAGCGCCCTGGCGCTGGCCGACCTCGCCGAAACCGGGCTGTCGAGTGCGCGCAGCCGCCTCGAGCTGCGGGATGCCCGCTTCCGCGCCGGCCGCGCCACCGCCGACGATGTGGTGGAGGCCGAGGCCGAACTGGCGCGCCAGCAGGCCCGCCGGGTGATCGCCCGTTACGATCACCTGGAAGCCTGGATCGGCCTGCAGGGGGCCCTGGCGCGCAGCGACTGGGTGACGGCGCTGCCGGAGTGAAGCGACCGGAGGCGGCGCTGTCGTAGTATTGGCGGCCCGACCCGGCTGACCCGACCCACCATGATCGACCAGGCCCTGCGCCGGCAGACCGACCGCCGTCAACTCCAGCAGATCATCGCCAGCCTGCGCGACGGCGTGATCCTGCTGGAGCCCGACGGCCGCATCGCCTGGGCCAACGACGCGGCGCTGGCGCTGCACGGCATTCGCGAACGCGAAGCGCTGGGCGGGTGCTGCGAGGGTTACCGACGGCGCTTCACGCTGCGCTACCGCAATAATCGCGAGGTGGCGCCGCATCGCTATCCGCTGGACCGGATGGTGACCGGCGAGCGCTTCGACAACGTCGTGGTGGAGGTCACCCCGCGGCACGACCCCGATCAGGCCCGCACCCACTGCGTGCGCGGCCTGATTCTCACCGACGCCGACGATGACCCGGACTGTCTGGTGCTGATCATCGAGGACATCACCGATTTCGTCAGCGCCGAACAACGCTTCGAACGCACCTTCGCCGCCAACCCCGCCCCGGCGCTGATCTGCCGTCTGTCCGACCTGCTCTACATCAAGGTTAATGCCGGCTTCACCGACCTGACCGGTTATACCGAAACCGAACTGCTCGAGCGCACCGTCTACGAAATCGACGTGCTCGCCGACGCCACCGACCGGGACCTGGCGGTGGCACGGCTCGGCGCCGGCCGCACCATCCCGCAGATGGAAGCCTGCCTGCCCCGGCCGGACGGCGACCGGCAGCCGGTGGTGGTGGCCGGCCAGCCGATGGAAGTGGGTGACCAATCCTGCATGCTGTTCACCTTCATGGACCTTGCCCCGCGCAAGCAGGCCGAGAACGAGCTGCGCCAGAGCGAGCAGCGCTTTTCCCGCGCATTCACCCTGGCCCCGGTGCCGATGTTCATCGCCACCCGCGACCGGCTGGCGGTAATGAACGTCAATGCCGCCTTCACCCGGACCACCGGCTACGAGGCCGCCGATTTCGGCGACCGGGGGCTGGCCGGTATCGCCCGCCGTCCGGATCGGGGTGGCCGGCCGGCCCCACTGCGGGGGGAACAGCTGGTGGCGGCCGCCGAACAGGAAATCCAGCTACAGTGCCGCGACGGCACCCGTATCGACGGCCTGCTGTGGGCCGATACCGTGCGCATCGACGACCGGCCCTGCGTGCTGGGCGCATTTCAGGACATCACCGACCGCAAGCGCTCGCAGGAGGAACTGGCGGCGGCCATCGAGGCGGTGATGGCCGACACCTCCTGGTTCAGCCGCAGCCTGATCGAGAAACTGGCTGACGTGCGCCAGGCCACCGAGGGCAGCGGGGACGTCCGGGGTGCGGACAGCCTGACCGAACGCGAGCGCGAGATTCTGGCGCTGCTGGCCGACGGCTACGGCAATCGCGACATCGCCGCTCGGCTGGCCATCTCCCCCAACACCGTGCGCAACCATGTTGCCAACCTGTACGCCAAGCTCGACGTGCACAGCCGCGCCGGCGCCGTGATCTGGGCCCGGGAACGGGGCCTGCGACCCGATCCCGCCTAGTATTTTCATACCAGCCGTTCTGGTTCGAATGGCTCTTCCCCTGTCACCGATCGGTGCCCACCCTGCATGACGCAAGTGGCGATCGCGTTGCCGTGCACGGCAGCCGGTCATCTTCATGCACGGGAACACTCGGGGGACAGGCATGTCCACTCTGATGGGTATGGGGGTCGGCCTTCTGGCCGGCTTCATCGCGAGCATTCTGGCGGGCGGCCGCGGGCCGTTGCTGGATATCGCGCTCGGCGTGATCGGCGCCATTGCCGGCGTCATCGCGTCCGGCGCCAGCGTGCTCGCACTCAACGCGGCCGAAGGCGAGGGTGTACCCGGTTTCGGCGTTTACAGCATCGGGGTGGCCGTGGTCGGCGCCCTGCTGGCGGTGTCGATCTACCACCGCCTGATTCGCGCCTGATCCGCCGGGCGGGTGGGCGTATTTCGCCGCCGCTGGCGGCATTGACGACAAAGGAGCATACGCATGCCGGACAAGGACCGCCTCAAAGGCACCGCCAAGAAGGTCAAGGGCTCGATCAAGGAAACCGTGGGCAAGCTCACGGGCGACGAGCAGACCGAGGCCGAAGGCAAGGCCACCCGCACCGAGGGCAAGGTGCAGAACAAGTACGGCGAGGGCAAGGACAAGCTGCGCGACACCTTCGACAAGTAGCGCCGGCAACCGCGCCGGCCTCACCCCGCAAACCCGACGACAAGGAGACCTGCATGGCGGCTCAGAACAGCGACGAAGTCCAGGCACTCAAGGACGATCTCCAGACCCTGCGCCAGGATTTCTCCCAGCTCACCGAATCGCTCAAGAACAACCTGCGCGATGAACTCGGTGCCGGCGCGGACGCCGCGCGAGCATCGGCGGCACAGTTTCAGGACCGGGCGCGCGAGGCCACCCGCGGCCTGGAAGCCGAAGTGGCAGCACGGCCGCTGACCAGCGTGGCGGCGGCGTTCGGCGTCGGCTTCCTGCTCGGCAAGCTACTGGACCGGTGAATATAAAGGCGAAGCTGGCCGGGGTGTTCGGACTGAACGCCGCGGTCTGGCTACCCCTGCTGCTGGGGCTGGCGGGTCTGCTCGCCTGCGCCTGGGGCTGCTATGCCTGGCTGGCCCCGCAATGGGGACAGCCGCTGGCAGCCCTGACTACCGGCATCGGCCTGCTTCTGGTCGCGGCGGGTCTGAGTGCCTGGCTGCACCGGCAGGTGACGCCGCCAGCACCGCCAACCGCCGAGGAAGCCCCATCCACGGCTGGCGACAGCCTGCCGGCATACAGGACCGAGGAGGTGCTCGAATGGGCCCGGGCCCATCCACGGGCCGTGCTGGTGGCGGGCGGCATCGCCGGCCTGCTGGTAGCGAGCAGCCCGGCACTGCGCCGCGCCGCCGGACAGGCACTCGGCCCGGCGGCCACCAAGGCCGGCAGCAAGGTGGTGTCGCAACTGCTGGACTGACGCTACCTGCGCGGCTTGCGCCAAGCAGAAGCGAGACCCGGTTTACCGATTACCAGGGTCGGGCCAGCCGGCGGGCAACCTCGTCGACCAGACCGGCGTCCCCGGCCAGCGTGAAAACGTCGTTGGCACGGGTGCTGCTGTCCAGCCCGGGGATCAGCACCTCCCCGCCGCGCTCGATGCGCAGCACGCTCACGCCATCCGGCAGGCCGATATCGCGGAGCTTCTGGTCCCGCAGCCAGCGGTTGCGCAGCTTCACCACCCGCACGTCCTGGCTCAGCGCCTGATCCGGGCTGAGCGTGCGGGCCTCACCGCTCAGAATCAGGCTTTCCAGCATCAGCAGTTTGGATGTACTGGGGTTGATCACCTGGGCGCCGGCATCCAGAAAACGGCGGTTGTGCGCCGGGTCCCGTACCCAGGCCACCACGTTATGGACCGAATGGATGTCGCGGGCCAGGCGGCATACGTACTGGCTATCTTCGTCGTACTCGGCCATGGCGACCACGATGCCGGCCTCGTCGATACCGGCCTCGCTCAGCCTCGCCAGACGCGCCGACGAGGTATCGCCCTTGGCTTCGTCTTCCGCGTGGGCCTCCCGCAGGGCAACGGCCTCCACGTCCAGTTCCAGCGCGCGCAGACGTGCCACCAGTGCCCGCGCATCAGCACCGGCGCCAGCCACCAGAATATGGTCGCGCGGCCGTGGCCCCGGTGGCAGCAGGCGATTGAACAGCATCGGCGATAGCAGACAGGTGACGATGGCTACCAGGATGATGGCCGCTTCCAGCGCCGGGGTGATGGCACCGATCTCCCGGCCGATGGTGGCTACCGCGATGATCAGCGACAGGCGGGCGCTGAGCAGGGTGCTGGCGGCCAGCGTCTGGCGCCAGGAATAGGCCAGCCGGAACACCAGACCGCCGATCAGCTTGACCGCCAGCGCAATCGCCACCAGTACCGCCACCAGTTGCAGTCCGGAGCCGGAGGCCAGCAGCGCGGGCAGATCGAACTGCACCCCCACCATGATGAAGAAAACCGGGATGAAGAAGCCGTAGCCGATGGCATCCAGCTTCTCGCGCAGCACCGAGCTGTGACTGCCCGACAGCAGCGAGATGATCACCCCGGCCAGGAAGGCACCGAGAATGTTCTCCGCGCCGAGGCTTTCCGCCAGCGCGATGAATACCAGCGCCACCGCCAGCGACCCTCGCACCTGGATCTGCGCGGTGGCAGTGGACAGCATCCGCATCAGGTCCTGGGCCGGCACATGCTCGCGGAAGCGGGCGGCCAACTGGTAGGCGATAAGGAAAACCATCACCAGGATCAGCACCACAAACATTTCCAGGCTCAGGCCCTCGCTCTGGAACAGCACATAGGTGCTGATCAGCAGCACGGTGACGAAATCCGCGATCAGCGCGCACACCAGGATGGTCTGGCCGTAGCGCTCGGCCAGCAGCCCTCGCTCCTTGAGGACCGGCGCCACCACGCCCAGCGACGTGGTGGACAGGATCATCGCCATCAGCCAGGGGCTGTCGACCACACCGAGATGGCGCAGATAGAACCCGGCCACCACGGAACAGAGCGCGGTCAGGGCGAACATCAGACCGCCCAGCGCGAAAGGATTGCGCACCAGTCGCGCCAGCCGGCTGCTGGCCTGCAGCGAACGCTGACGGGGGATCTGGGAGAAATCCATCTCCAGACCGGAGAGGAACATCAGATAAGCGAAGCCGAAGGCAGACAGCACTTCCAGCACGCGCCCGGATTCCACCAGCCCCAGCCCGCTCTGGCCGACAATGATGCCGGCCACGATCTCGCCCACGATTACCGGAATGCCGAAGCGGCGCACGGGCGACAGCGCCAGCGGCACCAGAAAGCCCAGCGCCACTACCACCAGCAGCGGAACAAACGAAATCTCGGATTCGTGCATTGCGATCGGCCGGTCAGGTGCCCCGACCGGCGGCGTTGGCGACGCGGATCAGAAAAAGGCCTGGATGCCCGTCTGAGACCGGCCGAGGATCAGCGCGTGGATATCGTGGGTGCCTTCGTAGGTGTTCACGGTCTCCAGATTGAGCATGTGCCGGATCACCGCGTATTCATCGACAATCCCGTTGCCACCGTGCATATCGCGGGCGGCGCGGGCGATGTCCAGTGCCTTGCCGGTGGCGTTGCGCTTCATCAGGGACACCATTTCCGGGGTTGCCCGGCCGGCGTCGAACAGTCGTCCCAGCTGCAGCGAGGCATTCAGCGACAGGGCAATTTCGGTCTGCATGTCCGCCAGTTTCTTCTGGATCAGCTGGTTGGCGGCCAGCGGCCGGCCGAACTGCTTGCGTTCCAGCACGTACTCGCGGGCGGCGTGCCAGCAGGCGGTGGCCGCCCCCATCGCGCCCCAGGAAATGCCGTAGCGAGCCTTGTTGAGGCAGCCGAACGGTCCCTTCAGCCCCTCGACACCGGCCAGTCGCTGGCTGTCGGGCACGCGCACGCCGTCCATGTGCATCATGCCGGTTGCCGAGGCCCGCATGCTGAACTTGCCCTCGATGGTGCTGGTTTCCAGGCCGGGCATGTCGCGCTCCAGCACGAAGCCACGGATCACGCCATCGTCGTCCTTGGCCCAGATCACGAACACGCCGGCGATCGGGGCGTTGGTGATCCAGGTCTTGGTGCCGGACAGCAACCAGTCGTCGCCGTCGCGTCTGGCGCGGGTGGTCATGCCGCCGGGGTCGGACCCGTGATCGGGCTCGGTCAGGCCGAAAGCGCCGATCAGTTCCCCGGACGCCAGGCGTGGCAGATACTGCTCCCGCTGGGCCTCATTGCCGTAGGTGTGGATCGGATACATCACCAGGCTGGACTGCACCGACAGCGCCGAGCGGTAGCCGGCATCCGCCGCCTCCAGTTCGAAGGCGGTCAATCCATAGGTCACATGCGACAGCCCCGGACACCCGTAACCCTGGAGGGTGGTGCCCAGCATCCCCAGCTCACCCATCTCCGGGTAGATACCCGGATCGAAGCGGCCCTCGCGGAAGGCCATGGTCGCGCGGGGGGCCAGCTGGCCCTGGGCGTAGCTGCGCACGGCATCGCGCACCGCGCGCTCATCCTCGGTCAGTTGGCCTTCGAGGCCCAAGGGGTCCGCCCAGTTGAAACTCGGTTTTCCGGTCATGACAAGCCATCGTTCCTGATCGTCCACGCACTATAAAGACCCGGACCGGCCCTGCCCACCTTGAAAGCCCCGGGCCAGCCCGCATCTTCCTGTCATCGCACAAGTCAGCATGTCAGGAGGATTGATCATGAGCTTGCAGCATCGTTTCTACAGCCCCGTTTTCCATCCGGCTTTCGCGGGCCTTGCCCGCCACGACGAACGGCCGCAGGCCTGGA
This sequence comes from Spectribacter hydrogenoxidans, assembly GCF_031846275.1. NCBI lineage: Bacteria > Pseudomonadati > Pseudomonadota > Gammaproteobacteria > Salinisphaerales > Salinisphaeraceae > Spectribacter > Spectribacter hydrogenoxidans. The sequence goes on along the minus strand of NZ_JAVRIB010000006.1, from coordinate 38,098 downwards.
CGCCACCGGTAGACATCACCGAAACCGCCAATGGTTACGAAATCATGGTGGATGTGCCCGGCATGGCCGGGGACGACATCGACCTGAATCTGGAGAAAGGCATCCTGACGATCTCCGGCGAGCGCAAACCCACGTCGGATACCGGTGAGATCCGCCGCCGCGAACGCCGGGTGGGCACCTTCGAACGCCAGCTGGCGCTGCCCGACAGCGCGGACACCGACAGCGTGACCGCCCGCGTGGACCAGGGCGTCCTGCGGGTAACTATCGACAAGCGGGCCGATACCCAGCCACGCCGGATTACCGTCCAGAACTGAGGGCGCCGGCCACACGGCGGGAATTGCAGCGGTCAACGCCCGGCCCCCTCTTCGGGGCCGGGCCACGACGTCAGTCCCCGACCTCAATCAACAGGTCGCGGGCGGCCACGGTTTCGCCGGATTTGACGTGAATCCGGATGACTTTGCCGTCCCGGGGCGAGGCGACCCCAGTTTCCATCTTCATCGCCTCCAGCGAAAGCAGCGATTCGTTCTTCTTCACCGCCTGTCCTTCCTGTACCGCCACCTGGACCACCATGCCCGGAATCGGGGCGCCAAGGTGGTCGGGGTTGTCGGGGTCGGCCCGGGGCCGGCTGGCGGCGGCTTCGCTGCCTTCGTGGGCAACCCGAATCATCCGCGGCTGACCGTTCAGCTCGTAGAACAGCTTGGTGTGCCCCTCGTCCTCGTCCTCCGCCCGGCCCTGCAGGCTGATCACCAGCGTCTTGCCAGTCTCGATGTCGACATTGATCTCTTCCTGTTCCGCCAGCCCGTAGAAGAACACGGGGGTGGGCAGACGACTGACCTCGCCAAAACGGCTGCGGTGATCGGCGAACTCGACGAACACCTTCGGGTACATCAGATAGGAGGCCAGGTCGGTGGCGCTGACCTCGCCGCCGATCTCGGCTTCGGCCTCGGCCCGGATCGCGTCGAGATCCGCCGGCTCCAGGCTGGCGCCGGGGCGCCCCTCGATGGGGGCTTCCCCGCGCAGGACCTTGCGCTGCAGCGCCTCGGGAAATCCCCCGACCGGCGTGCCCAGCTCGCCGCGAAAGAACGACACCACCGAGTCCGGGAAGTCCACTTCATGGTCGGGGTCGACCACCTGCTCCGGCGTCAGCCCTTGAGCGACCATGTACAGGGCCATGTCCCCCACCACCTTGGAGGTGGGGGTAACCTTGACGATATTGCCGAACAGACGGTTCACGTCGGCATAGGCCTGGGCCACTTCCGGCCACTGGCGGGTCAGCCCCATGGACCGGGCCTGTTCGCGCAGGTTGCTGTACTGCCCGCCGGGCATGGCATGACGGTAGACATCCGCGGTACCCGAGCGCACGCCCGATTCAAACGGGGCGTAATAGCGGCGTACCCCTTCCCAGTAGTCGGATAGCTGGCGCAGGGCGGTGCGATCCACGCCCGGATCGCGGTCGCCGCCGGCCAGCGCGGCAGCGATGGCACCGAGGTTGGGCTGCGAGGTCAGGCCGGACAGCGCATCCAGCGCCCCGTCCACCGCGTCGGCCCCGGCGGCCACCGCCGCCAGCACGCTGGCGGCCGAAATGCCGCTGGTGTCGTGGGTGTGAAAATGTACCGGCAGATCGGTGGCCTCGCGCAGGGCTCGCACCAGCTGATCGATGGCCGCCGGCTTGCACACCCCGGCCATGTCCTTGATCGCCAGGATGTGCGCGCCGGCGTCTTCCAGCTGGCGGGCCATGGTCACGTAGTAGGCCAGCGTGTACTTGTCCTCGCCCGGGTCGCACAGATCGCCCGAGTAGCAGATGGTGGCCTCGCACACGGCGCCGGCGTCGATCACCGCGGCCATGGCCACCTGCATGTTGTCGACGTTGTTGAGGGCATCGAATACCCGGAAGATGTCGATCCCCGTCGCCGCCGCCTGCTCGATGAAGTAGCGCACCACGTTGTCGGGATAATTGGTGTAGCCCACCGCATTCGAGGCCCGCAGCAGCATCTGCAGCGGGATGTTTGGCACCGCCTTGCGGATGCGCGCCAGCCGCAGCCAGGGGTCTTCCCTCAGAAAACGCAGGGCCACGTCGAAGGTCGCCCCGCCCCAGCACTCCAGCGAGAACAGATCGGGCGCCATCCGCGCGTAATAGGGGGCGATCTCGAGCATGTCGCGGGTGCGCAGCCGGGTGGCAAACAGCGACTGGTGGGCATCGCGCATGGAGGTATCGGTGAGCAGCACGCGGTCCTGCTCGCGCAGCCATCGGCCGAAACCGGCCGGGCCGCGTTCCAGCAGTTCATCGCGCAGACCCCGCGGGATTTCCGTCTGCAGGTCCGCGTCCGGCAGCCGCGGCGCCGGCAGCGGCCGCGGCGGCGGGGTGCGGCCGGCCATCTGCGGATGGCCGTTGACCGCCACGTCGCCGATGAAGCGCAGCAGCTTGGTGGCACGGTCACGGCGGGGTGTGAACTCGAACAGCTCCGGCGTGGTATCGATGAAGTCGGTGGTGTAGTCCGCCGGGGCGAACGTCGGATGGCCGATCACGTTCTCCAGGAACTGCAGGTTGGTAGACAGCCCGCGGATGCGGAATTCACGCAGCACCCGGTCCATACGGGTGACCACCTCCTCCACCGTGGGCGCCCAGGTGGTGACTTTCACCAGCAGGGAATCGTAATAGGGGGTGATCTCGGCCCCGGAATAGGCGGTGCCCCCGTCCAGCCGCACGCCCAGGCCGGCCGGACTGCGGTAGACGGTGAGCCGCCCGTAATCCGGGGCGAAGCCATTCTCCGGATCCTCGGTGGTGACCCGGCACTGCAGCGCATGGCCGTCCAGGCGCAGCTGGTCGGGATCGGGCAGATGGCCCGCCGGATCCCCGATGCGGGCGCCCTGCGCCACGCGCAGCTGGGCCTTGACGATATCCACCCCGGTGACCTCCTCGGTCACCGTGTGCTCGACCTGGATCCGGGGGTTGACCTCGATGAAGTAGAACTCGCCGGTGTCGGCGTCCATCAGGAATTCCACCGTGCCGGCGTTTACGTAACCCACTTCGCGGCACAGGCGCAGCGCCGAATCGCACAGGGACTGTCGCTGCTGCTCGCTCAGGTACGGCGCCGGTGCCCGCTCGGCCACCTTCTGATGGCGGCGCTGCACCGTGCAGTCGCGCTCGAACAGGTGCATGACGTTGCCGTGGGCGTCGGCCAGCACCTGCACTTCCACATGGCGGGCATGCACCACCAGCTTTTCCAGATAGCCCTCGTCGTTGCCGAAGGCGGCCTTGGCTTCACGGCGGGCGGACTCCACCGCACCGGCCAGCTCGTCCGGCTCGTGGATCATGCGCATGCCGCGGCCGCCGCCGCCCCAGCTGGCCTTGAGCATTACCGGATAGCCGATTTCCTCGGCAATCGGCCGCACCGCTTCGATGTCCTCGGGCAGAACCTTCGAGGCCGGCAGCACCGGAACCTTCGCCGCTTCTGCCGCCGCCCGGGCGGAGACCTTATCGCCCAGCCGCCGCAGCACCTCGGCCGGCGGCCCCACGAACGTAATGCCGGCTTGCGTGCAGGCCTCCGCCAGATCCGCGTTCTCGGACAGGAACCCATAGCCGGGATGGATGGCATCGGCCCCGCTCTGGCGGGCGATGCGAATGATGTCGGGGATATCGAGGTAGGCGGCGATCGGCTTGGCGCCCTCGCCCACCACGTAGCTTTCGTCAGCCTTGAACCGGTGCAGCGCGAACCGGTCCTCACGGGCGTAGATGCCCACGGTGGAAATGCCCATCTCGGCGGCCGCCCGCATGATACGGATGGCAATCTCGCCGCGATTGGCGATCAGCAACTTCTCGAAACCCATGACGTCTCCCTGGCCGTGCTCGGATCGGTGGCAACGACCGCCACCACCGCCCCCACGGATGTCGGCCCAGACCTGTCACCGCCGGAACCGGCGGCATGGCCTACATCATAGAGCCGACAGGCACGTCTGTCGTGGGCGCGACCCCGACCGGGGTACGGGCAGATGCGACAACGGACGGCGGCACAACGCCGCCGCCCGGGTCTGCATTTCCGCGTCAGGCCGGGTCGGGCGCGGTGGTCCGGCTGCCGTCGTCAGTGGATTCGGCCGCTTCGGCCCGACGGTCGCGCGCCAGCAGCATATAGATGGCCGGCACCACGAACAGGGTGAACAGCGTGCCAATGGACATGCCTGCCACAATCACCACACCCATCGAGAAGCGCGCCGCCGCCCCCGCGCCGGTGGCCACCACCAGCGGCATGATGCCCATGACCGTGGCGGCCGTGGTCATCAGGATCGGACGCAGACGCAGGCTGGCGGCCTCCTCGATCGCCTCGCGCTTGCTACGGCCTTCGGCCTGCAACTGGTTGGCGAATTCCACGATCAGGATGCCGTGCTTGCTGATCAGCCCGATCAGGGTAATCAACCCCACCTGGGTGTAGATGTTGATGGTGGTCACGCCCACGGTGATGAAGGCCAGCGCCCCGGCCACCGACATCGGCACCGTCACCAGCATGATGATGGGGTCGCGGAAGGACTCGAACTGGGCGGCCAGCACCAGATAGATCAGGATGATGGCGAAGAAGAAGGTAATGATCAGGGCATTGCCTTCCTCCACGAACTGGCGGGACTGGCCTGCATAATCCAGCTTGTAGTCGCTGGGCAGCACCTGCGCCGCCTCGCCACGCAGGTATTCCAGCGCCTGGCCGATGGTCACGCCGGGCGTGGGCACCGCGGACAGGGTGGCGGCGTTGAGCTGCTGGAATCGCGCCAGACTGCGGGGCTCGACATTCGTTTCCAGCGACACCACCGCCGACATCGGTACCTTCCGCCCGTCGGCCGAACGGATGTAGTAGTTCTCCAGCTGGTCGGGGTTGAGACGTTCGCCGCGCACCACCTGGGGAATAACCTCGTAGGCCCGACCCTGGATAGAGAACCGGTTGACCAGATTGCCACCCATCATCGTGGCCAGGTCGCTGCCCACCTGTTGCATGGTCAGCCCCAGATCGGCCACCGCCTCGCGGTCGATCTGCACTGTCACCTGCGGGCGGTCGAACTTCAGATCCAGATCGGTGAACAGGAACAACCCGCTCTGCTGAGCCCGGGCGGCCAGCTCGTTGACGGCATCGCGCATCTGATCCGGTTCCGCGGTGGAACCCACCACGAACTGCACCGGTAGGCCGCCGCCACTGCCCGGCAGGGGTGGCCGCTCGAATACCGCGGTATCCAGCCCGGCCACGCCGCGCATGACCTCGGTGAACTCGGGCTTGATCTCCATCTGGCTGCGTTCGCGCTGGCCCCAGGGCTTGAGCGCCATGCCCGAGATCGCCCGGTTGGTGGCCCCGGCCTGGCCCGGCCCGGCGAAACCGTTGATCAGGAAGTAGCGGTCCTTCTCCGGGAACTCGTCATACAACGAAGTCATCTCCCGGGTGTACATCTCCAGCTGCTTGAGCGTGGCATTGGGCTGGGCGGTGGCCTGCACGAACAGGATGTTCTGATCCTCCGTGGGGGCCAGTTCGCTCTCACCCATGATGAACAGGAAGTAGCAGCTGACCACCACCACCGCGGCGAACAGATAGGTCACCGGGCGAAACTCCAGCGAGCCGTGCAGCCGCCGCTGATAGGCAGCGCGCAGACGCTCGAACTTGTCGTCGAGCCAGTTCTGGAAACCACCACCGTTGCCGTTGTGCGGCTTGAGTACCTTGGAACAGAGCATCGGCGAAAAGGTGATCGCCACGATGCCGGAAATGAACACCGCGCCGGCCAGGGTGAAGGCGAATTCGGTGAACAGGCTGCCGGTGAGCCCGCCGGTGAATCCGATGGGCAGGTATACCGCAATCAGGGTCAGCGACATCGCGATAATGGCGGTGCCCAGTTCGCGCGCACCGCGGATGGCGGCGTCGATGGGCCTCATGCCGTTCTCGATGTGGCGGTGGATGTTCTCCGCCACGATGATGGCGTCGTCCACCACCAGACCGATCGCCAGGACCAGCGCGAGCAGCGTCAACAGGTTCACTGAGAAGCCGAGCACCAGCATCACCGTGCCCACACCGATCAGCGACAAGGGAATCGCCAGCACCGGCACCAGCACCGACCGCAGCGATCCCATGAACAGGTAGATCACCAGGGTGACGATGGCCAGGGCCAGACCCAGGGTGAACACCACCTCGTTGATGGCTTCCTCGATGTACTCCGTGGCGTCATAGACGATTTCGCCGCGCAGCCCCTGCGGGAACTGGGCGGTGATCTCGGGGAATTTCTCCCGCACGTCCTGGATCACCGTCAATTCGTTGGCCAGCGGCAGCACCGTGATGCCCACGAACGGCCCCTCGCGGCCGGTATTGATGGCGCTGTTGTCGTAGGTTTCGGCGCCCAGTTCCACCTCGGCCACATCACCCAGACGCACCAGGGTGCCGTCCGACTCGCTGACCACCAGATCACGGAATTCCTGCTCGCTGCTCAGGTCGGTGGCAGCATCCAGCGCCACCTTGACCATGTTGCCCTTGGTCGAGCCGACTGCGGCCAGGAAGTTGTTCTCGGCCAGGCGCTGGCGCACCTCACGCGGGGTCAGGTTGAAGGCGGCCAGCCGGTCCGGGTCCAGCCAGATACGCATGGCGAAACGCCGTCCGCCGATGATTTCCGCGCTTTCCACCCCGGCCACGGTGGATAGCTCCGGCACCACCACCCGGTTGAGGTAGTCGGTGATCTCGTTGGGCTCCATTACCTCGCTGGTGAAGCTCATGTACATCGAGGCGGTGGTCTCGCCCACCTGCACGTCGATCACGGGGTCTTCCGAGGCTTCCGGCAGTTCGGAGCGCACCTTGTTCACCTTGGAGGTGATCTGGGTCAGCGCCTCGATCGGGTTGTAGTTGAGTTCCAGATGCGCCTGGATCACCGACACACCCTGGGCACTGGTGGACTGCAGATAGTCGATGCCGTCGGCCGAGGCGATTTCCTTTTCCAGCGGCGTGGTGATGAAGCCCTTGACCAGTTCCGCATCGGCGCCGACATAGGTGGTCTGCACGCTCACCACCGCCTTGTCCGACTGCGGATACTGGCGCACCGTCAGATCGAAATAGGCCCGCAGGCCCACCAGCAGGATCAGCAGGCTCACCACGGTAGCCAGCACCGGGCGGCGGATGAAGATATCGGTGAACTGCATACGCTGATTACCTTGCGTCAGGGCGATGCGGGACCGGCGAGAGACGGCGGCGCATCAGTAGTTTTCCACGTTCTCGGGATCGGACTCGTCGGAGGGCAGGATCTCGTTGTCGACCTCGACCGTGGCATTCGGGCGCAGCTTGTGATTACCCGACACGACCACCCGGTCCCCCGGTTCGAGGCCGTCGAGAATCTGGACCTGATCACCGCGGGTGCGACCGGCCTTGACCGTGCGGCGCTCGGCGGTGAGGCCGTCTTCGCCCTCGCCGTCCTTCGGCACTACCACCCACACCGAGTCGCCGTAGGTGTTGTAGGCGATCGCCGTCTGGCGGATGGTGAGGAACTCCTCCGGCTCGCCCACGGACAACTCGACGTTGCCGTACATGCCCGGGCGCAGGCGTTCGTCCTCGTTGGCCACCCGCGCCCGCACCCGCACCGTGCGGGTGGCGGTGTCGAGGGCCGGATCCAGGGCTTCCACCGTGCCCTCGAAGGTGTCGGAATAACCCGCCACCCGCACGTCCACCGACTGCCCCGGGGACAGCGCCGCAATACGCTCCTGCGGCACCTCGAAATCGACGTATACCTCATCCAGACGCTGCAGCATCGCCAGGCCGGCACCGGGACTCAGGTATTCGCCCAGGTCCACCTGCCGGATACCCAGCCGTCCCGCGAACGGGGCCCGGATGGTCTTCTTCGCGATCAGTTCTTCCTGTGCGGAAACGGCCGCCGAGGTCTGACTGGCGCGGGCCTGAGCCTCGTCGAGATCGGCCTGCGAACCCAAATCACGGTCGCGCAGGCCCTGCTTGCGCTTGAGCGTGGCCCGGGCTAGGCGGGCGTCCGCCCGCAGGCCTTCCAGCCGAGCGCGGTCCTCCGCGGTATCCAGGGCAACAAGCGTATCGCCGGCCTCGACCCGGTCGCCGGATTCGAACTTGATTTCGCGCACGATGCCGGCCGCCTCGCCGCTGACCGATACCCCCTGGATGGCCACGACTTCACCGGTGACCTGGAGGGTGTTCTCCCACTCGGCGGTGTCGACAGGCACGGCAGCCACGTTCACCGGCGGCGCCTGCATGTTGGCGATGAACTGATCACGCATGTGATTGGTAAACAGCTTCCAGCCGAAAACACCGCCCAGCACGACGGCGAGCAGCACGATGACAATGAACATGCGTAGGCGCATGGGTTACTCCGACTCGGGAATCAGGGTTTCAGCAGGGGCGTCCGGATCGAGCAGCAGGGCATCGATCCGGGCGAGGTCTTCCGGCACCAGTACGCCGGCGGCAAGGCGCAGCCGGGTGACAGCGCTGGCGTAATCGTATTTCGCGCGGGCACGCTCGATCAGCGCCGAATAGAGATTGCGACGCGCGTCGATCACGTCGGTCTGATTGCGTTCGCCCAGCTCGAACTCGCTGCGGATGCTGCGCAGGGCGGTGCGGGCCGACTCTACCGCCTTGTCCAGCGCCTGTACCTGGCGCAGCTGCGTGACCACGCCGCGGTAGGCGTTGCGGGTGGCCGAGGTCACCTCGCGGCGGGCCCGTTCCATCTCCGCTTCGGAGGCCGCATACAGCGCGCGGGATTCGCGGGCTTCGGAAAAGTTGCGGCCTCCGTCGAACAGCGCCCAGGTGGCCTCGAGGCCGATACGGGTGTCGTTACTGGCGCCGCCGAACACGAAGTCGGTGTCGTCGGTGTCCTGGTAGCCAGCCACCAGATCGACATCCGGGATATAGGCGGCGCGCTTGCGCTCGATCTCCTCGCGCGCCACCTCGGTCTGGCGTTCGGTGGCGGTGAAGCCCGGGTTGTAGCGCAGGGTTCGGTCCACCCACACGTCGATGTCGGCCGGTTCCGGCATCTGCGGGTCATAGCCCAGCGGCACGTCCGGCAGGGTCTCGTACCAGCGGGTAGTGAGTTCACGCAGCCGCTCGCGCACTTCATCCAGCGCGGCCTCGGCGGCGATGATGCGCGACTCGCTCAGGTCCCGCGCGGCGCGGGCCTCCTGCAGGGCGGTGACGCTGATCTCCCCCACCTCATAGCGGCCCTCGGTCTGTTCCAGATCGGCCGCGATCGCCTCGCGCTCCTCGCGGGTCAGACGCAGCGCGGCCTGTGCCTTGAGAAAGTCCACATAGACGTGCATCACCCGTGCCTGAAGATTCTGCCGCGCCTGCTGCAGTTCCAGCTCGGCGATTTCCAGTCGGTCGCGCCCCTGCCGCAGGGTGGCCGGAATACCCCAGTTGAACAGCGGCTGGCGCAGTTCCACGCCGTAGGACTTGCTGTTGAAGTCATCCGTGAACGGCGGCGTCGGGCCGGCCCCGCCGCCGCCGGCAAACGGTGTCTGCTCGACCTCGCGTTCGATCTTCGAGTAGCTGGCGGTGGCGTTCACGCTGGGCAGCACTGCGGCCCGTGCCTGCGGCCACACCTCGCGGTCGGCGCGATACTGGGCCTCGGCCGCCGCGAAAGTGGCGTCCTCGCGCTTGGCCAACTCATAGATGTCGATCAGCTTGTTGGCCTGACCTGCCAGCGGCCAGCCGGCCACCAGCAGTGCCACAGCCGCGACTCGAACGGATCTCACGCGTTGGTCTCCTGTTTGGCTCGCATACTGCTGAGAAGCACATCACGCAGCATCTTGATGTAGTGCTCCTGCTGCTCCGCGTACTCGCCGCCCGGCAGATGCCGGAGCACCTGATGACAGTGGAACAGCATGACGTTACAGGACAGCAGCACATGGGCGAGAAAACTGGGCGGCACCGCGCCGTCGGTCTCGCCGCCGGGCTGGATGTCCGCAAACAGCCGAGTCAGAGCGGTGAAATCATCGCCGAACACCTCGTTGGCCAGCGCCTCGGCGCGGCAGGGGCCTGACTCCATGACTTCCCGGAAGATCAGGCGCGCCCGCTCCGGATCCTCGAACAGCACCGTCAGGCTGCCGCGGATAGCCCGCTCGATACGCTGGGCCGGATCGAGTTCGGCCCGCATGGCATCGCGGAAATGGTCGGTGCTGCGGTCCACCGCCTCACGCAACACCGCAAAGTACAGAGCTTCCTTGCTGCCGAAATGGTGGAAGATGTTGGCCTTGCTGGAACCGGCCCGGTCCGCGATATGCGCGATCGACACGGCATCGAAGCCGCGTTCGCCGAACAAATCGGCGGCGGCGCGCCGGATCTTGTCGGCGCCGTCAAAGGCTTGAGTAGCGGCTTCCATTAGGCTGACTGATCGATTGGTCAGCGGCATTCTAGGCCCGGCGCCGGCACCTGTAAAGCTCATGACCGCATGGGGCCAGAGGATAGCTTGCTCACGGCTGACTCCACACAGAGCCACGGGGCGTATAGTCTTGGTCAGACATATGCCTGATCGGAGGCCATCATGATTCATCGTGGATTGTTCGCCCTAGCCGTGCTCGCCGTATCGATGGGCGCGCAAGCCGAGGCCCCCTCGGATGCCGAACTCACCGAGGCGGTCGAGAGCCAGCTGCGTGCGAGTGCGGAGCAGCAGATCGAGTATTTCCGCAAGACCGACAAGGACGCCCTGCGGCTGGCGCGCGACATGGGCACGCTGGCGGACCCGGATACCATCGAAGTGTCGGATCTGAAGATCCAGAAGATGGCCGAAACCGAGGAAGGCGGCTACGACGCCGACGCCATGTTCAACCTGCGCATGGGCGAAAACCGCAGCCGCATGGCCGCGCGGGTGGAGGTTACCGAGGAAAAAGGTAACTGGAAGGTGCTCAAGATGCGGGCCTACTAAGAGAAACGTTCCTGATGCCGGTCAACGCTGCTGTACTGCACGAGATGGGGCTGCCCGCCCCGTACGCCGACTCTCGGCCGCTGACCATCGAACCGCTTGACCTGGACCCGCCGGGCCCCGGCGAACTGCGGGTCCGCGTGCGCGCCGCCGGGCTGTGCCATTCCGACCTGTCGGTGATCAACGGCTCGCGGCCGCGGCCGACACCCATGGTGCTGGGCCACGAAGCGGCCGGCACGGTCGAGGCCCTGGGCCCGGACACGTCCGGTTTCGACCTCGGCGACCAGGTGGTCTTCGCATTCGTACCCGGCTGCGGTCACTGCGCCCCGTGCGCCGAAGGCCGGGCTGCCCTGTGCGAACCCGGCGCCGCCGCCAACGGTGCCGGTACGCTGCTGTCCGGCGCCCGACGCTGGCACCGGGGTGACGACACCCGGCATCACCATCTGGGCGTATCCGCGTTCGCCGAACAGACCGTGGTGGCCGCGAACTCCGCCGTGCGTGTTGATCCCGATCTGCCCCCGGAAATCGCCGCTCTGTTCGGCTGCGCGGTGCTCACCGGCGTGGGCGCGGTCGCCAACACCGCCCGGGTGCGGCCCGGAGAATCGGTCGTCATCTTCGGACTGGGCGGGGTCGGACTCGCCGCCCTGATCGGCGCCCGCGCCGTCGGGGCACACCCGATCGTCGCCGTCGATCGACTGGACAGCAAACTGGAACTGGCCCGCGACCTGGGCGCCACCACCACCATCAATGCCGCGAACACCGATGCCGTGAAAGCGGCCCGCAGCGCCACCGGCGGGGGCGGCCACTATGCGCTGGAAACCGTGGGCAGCGCCGCCGTGCTGGCCCAGGCCTACGCCGCCACCCGTCGCGGCGGCACCACCATCACCGTCGGCCTGCCGCATCCCGAGGATCAGCTGGCGATTCCCGCGGTCAGCCTGGTAGCCGAGGAACGCACCCTGCGCGGTTCCTATCTCGGCTCCGGCGTGCCCTCGCGCGACATCCCCCGCTACGTCGCCCTGTACCGGGCCGGCTGCCTACCAGTGGATCGGCTGCTGACTCACCGGCTGCGGCTGGACGAGATCAACGCCGGGTTCGACCGACTGGCTGCCGGGGAAGCGGTGCGGCAGGTAGTTTTATTCGATTGAGGGCAGCAGCTTCCTGACGTTGCACCCGGTCGGAATACTGGCCCTACCACCGCTCAAGCACCGGCGTAAGACCCATCCAGTGCGCCAATTCAAGATTGAGAAAAGAAGAATTTCGCCCTGAAGGGCGAGTCCCTTTTCTTTGCGTCGCCGAAGAAAAGAGACGAAAAGAAAGGCGACCCGGACCGCTTGCCCACCGGCCGGTCGGCAAGCGCTAAGGAGGCGGAAGAAAGCTGCCACAATCGGATTTAGCAGCTCTTGCCCCGTCGGGACGAGCCGAGCTCTGCAGGGCGGCGAGGTTCCCGACCCGTGGGCGCGCCCAGGACGGGCGCGCGGTTTCCGCCAGTAAATGGATGTACTGTCGGAAACCCCCTCGCCGACCGAGGCGCACAGGGCATCCTGCCTCGAACACCGTTCGAGGCAGGACTCGCCCGCCGGAAGCGCTTCTTTGGTAACTTTCTTGTCGCACAAGTAAAGTTACCCGGCCTGCTTCAGCGGGGCGGAATCTTCTTTTTCTCGGAGCGCTGGCAACGCCGCATTGCCGGAAACGCGCCACTTATGCCGGCCTATGGCCACCGAAATACCCAGCTGAACCCAAAAAACCCGAGCACACCGAAGTCGCCCGGGCCTTTCGCCGGATTCACGACGTCGCCTGAATCAGTCCCGCTCGTCAATCGGCACGAACTTACGATCCTCCGGACCGATGTAGTTGGCACCCGGGCGGATGATCTTGTTGTCCTGGCGCTGCTCGATGATATGGGCCGCCCAGCCGGTGATGCGGGACATCACGAACAGCGGGGTGAACATGGCGGTGGGGATGCCCATCATGTTGTAGCTGACGGCGCTGAACCAGTCGAGATTGGGGAACATCTTCTTGACGTCCCACATCACCGTCTCAAGCCGCTCGGCGATGTCGAACATCTTGGTGCGGCCGGCATCGTCGGACAGTTGCTTGGCGACATCCTTGATGACGCGGTTGCGGGGGTCGGAAACCGTGTAGACCGGGTGCCCGAACCCGATGACAACTTCCTTGTTGGCCACCCGCTCGCGGATGTCGGCTTCCGCCTCGTCCGGATTGTCATAGCGGCTCTGGATTTCGAACGCCACTTCATTGGCGCCGCCATGCTTGGGTCCGCGCAGGGCGCCGATGGCGCCGGCCACGGCCGAGTAGAAATCCGAACCGGTCCCGGCGATGACGCGGCTGGTAAAGGTGCTGGCGTTGAATTCGTGCTCGGCGTAGAGCACCAGCGAGGTGTGCATGGCCCGCACCCAGAGGTCCGGCGGTGCCTCGCCATGCAGCAGATGCAGGAAGTGCCCCCCGACGGAATCATCGTCGGTTTCCACCTCGATGCGCCGGCCGGAATGCGAGAAGTGATACCAGTACAGCAGCATCGACCCGAGGCTGGCCAGCAGCCGATCCGCGATGTCGCGGGCGCCGGAATGGGGATGATCGGCCGCCTCCGGCAACACCGAACCCAGCACCGACACGCCGACCTTCATCACGTCCATCGGATGAGTGGCGGCGGGCAGGCACTCCAGCGCCTTCTTGACGTTGGCTGGCAGGCCGCGCAAGGCACGCAGCTGGCGCTTGTAGGCCGCCAGTTCGGCGCGATTGGGAAGTTTGCCGTGGATCAGCAGATGGGCGATTTCCTCGAACTCACAGGCCTCGGCAACGTCGAGAATATCGAACCCACGGTAGTGCAGGTCATTACCGGTGCGCCCGACCGTGCACACCGCCGTGTTACCGGCGACCACGCCCGAGAGGGCAACCGATTTCTTCTTGGGTGTGCTTGCCTCAGTATTGTCTGCGGTCACGATCAATCCTCCCGAATAGTCAGCCTGTTTTGCTGTGTTGGTGATCGTCGTGGGCCAGTGGCGCCGACGACGTGGATGACGAACTCTTACACTGCCTGCAGCGCGACGATAATTCGCCACACCTTCGAATAGGGCGCAGTAGCGTACCTAAACTGCCGGCCGGACGCACCAGCGGGCAAGCCGACGGAACAATCATGAGTACCGACAAGCAGCTTCTGATCATCGCCCACGCCCCCTCGCCGAATACCGAACGGCTGGCCACAGCGCTGGCCGAAGGCGCCTCGGATGCCACCATCGAGGGGGTTTCCATGCAGCGGGCCGCGCCGCTGCAAGCCGGGCCGGATGACGTGCTCGCAGCCGACGCGATCCTGCTGTTCACGCCGGAGAATCTGGGTTACATGAGCGGCGCGCTGAAGGATTTCTTCGATCGGACCTACTACGCCGTGCTCGACCATAAGCAGGGTCTGCCCTACGCCCTTTGCGTGCGGGCCGGATCGGACGGCACCGGCACCTGCCGAGCGGTGGATACCATCACCACCGGCCTGCGCTGGCGTGCCGTGAACGAGCCGCTGGTCTGTCGCGGCGATTTCCGCGACTCATTCGTCGATGACTGCCGCGAGCTGGGCATGGCCATGGCGGCCGGGCTCGAGGCCGGCGTGTTCTGACCCGCCGGCGACGGGTCAGGCCCTGCGCACCAGCCGGTAGGCGGTCTCCCGCAGTTCCGTGACCCCGCGGTCACGCAAGTTGGGGCTGTTCGCCAGGGCATCGTTATCCGCCAGCACTTCGATGTCGAAGTACGGTGATAGCCGTGCCATCACCTCGTCATGGTCTACCGAAAACGGCGGGCCGCTGATCTGCCCCGGCGGATAGGTCAGGCCGATCAGCAGGCCACGGCTGCCGGGTGGCAGCCTGCTGCCGAGGGTATCGGCATAGCGCTGGCGCATGTCGGGCGGCAGGGCGATGAGCGAAGCGCGGTCATAGAACCCGTCACAGCCGGCGAACGCGGCAGCCGGCCAGGCGAAGAAATCGCCCACGTCGATACGAATGCGATCGGCCCGATAGCGGAGGAAACCGGCGTATTCGTCCATCCGTGGCGTCATGTTCTGTTCGGCAAAGAAATCACGCGCGGCGGTATCACTGAGTTCCACACCCGTCACGCTGTGGCCGCGGCCCGCCAGCCAGGCCATGTCGGGCGTCTTGCCGCACAGCGGCACCAGCACCTCGCCGGCGGCCGGCACGCCGATCCTGTCCCAGTGGGCAGCCAGCAACGGATTGCCCGCCGGTTGATGAAATCCGATTTCATCGCGCGACCAGCGCGCGTGCCAGAAAGCCTGATCCACCGTTCCGCCCTCCCGTCGCTACCCGATGACCGGCCCGAGGTTACACTGACGGCCGCAGCATCGCGGCATTCGACGGAGTCAGGGTGCAGGAATTCTTCTACTGGATCGGGGAACTGCTGGGCAGCGGCATCCGCGCCGCGGTGGATGGCCTGCGCTGGCTGTTCGAACAGATCGACGGTGTGCTGAACAGCTTCGTCGACGGGCTGACCGAGGCCCTGGGCATCAGCAGCTCGGTGTTCAGCCTTGCCTTTCTCCTGATCGGCCTGCTGCTCGTCTACGCCGGCGCGCGTGCGCTGGTCCGCAAGGCGGTGATCCCCGGCATTATCTGGCTGCTGCTGGGCGTGCTCCTGCTGAGCTGGCTGATCAGCTAATCGCTCGGTAACGGGCAGGCGGCTGGCGCTGCCGGCCCGTTACCCGGCCCGGCGAGGGATAAAAGTTGACGACCCCGTCATCTTCGAACTACCGTCCCGCTCGCCATCACGCCGCGACTCGGAGCACACCGCTTATGCAGGCCGCCAGACACGACACCAGCGCCGCCACGCCGCGCATCGCCATCATCGGCACCGGCTTTTCCGGCCTGTGCGCCGGCATCCGGCTCAAGCAGGAGGAGTTCGAGAATCTCACCCTGTTCGAGCGGGGCGACGAGGTCGGCGGCGTATGGCGGGAAAACACCTACCCGGGGGCGGCCTGCGATGTGCCCTGGCATCTGTATTCGTTTTCGTTCGATTACCAGGCCCGCTTCACCTGCCCGTACCCCGAGCAGCCGGAAATCCTGGCCTATCAGCAGGACTGCGCCCGCCGCTACGGGCTGTATCCGCATATCCGTTTCAACACCGAAATCGAATCGGCCCGCTTCGACGACGAGGCCCGGGTCTGGCATCTGCGCACCAGCCAGGGCGAGACACACGAGTTCGACGCCCTGATCACCGGCGTCGGCCAGCTCAGCCGGCCCGGCTGGCCGAACATCCCCGGCCGCGACGACTTCGCCGGCCACAGCTTCCATTCGGCCGAGTGGGATCACGACTACGATCTGCGCGACAAGCGGGTGGCGGTGATCGGCACCGGGGCCAGCGCCATCCAGTTCGTCCCGCGCATCGCCGCCGAGGTGGGCAGGCTGGTGCTGTTCCAGCGCAGCGCGCCCTACCTGCTGCCCCGCTTCCAGCGTACCTACGGCCGGATCAACCGCTGGCTGTTCCGGCATCTCCCCCGCTACCGCGACATCTTCCGCTGGGCACTGCGGGCTTCCGGCGACGCCAGCGTGCCGGCCTTCCATCAGCAGAGCCGGCTTTCGGGGCTGTTCCGCGCCTGGTGGCGCTTCCATCTCAAACGCCAGGTCAAGGACACGGCACTGCGCGAGAAACTCACACCCGACTATCCCATCGGCTGCAAGCGCATTCTGTTTTCCAGCGATTACTACCCCGCGCTGACCCGCGACAACGTCATCCTGGAAACCGGTGGTATCGAGCGGATCACCCCCGATGGCATCCGCACCGCGGACGGCCGCGATTACGCGGTGGACGCGATCATTTACGGCACCGGTTTCCGCGCCACCGAATTCCTGGCTCCGATGACCATCGAGGGAAGCGGCAGCCGGTCGCTGGCCGATCGCTGGGCGGACGGCGCCGAGGCCTATCTGGGCATCACCGTGGATGGCTTCCCCAACCTGTTCATCTGCTACGGGCCCAACACCAACCTGGGCGGCAACTCCATCATCTACATGATCGAGTGTCAGGTGGAATACATCCGCCAGTGCCTGGGCGAGCTGCGTGCCGGCCGGGCCCGGACCCTGGACGTAAAACCGGACGTGGTGCAGCAGTACAACGCGGACATCCAGAACGAACTGGCCGATACCGTCTGGAACTGGGGTTGCAACAGCTGGTATCACACCGCCGACGGGCGCATCACCAACAACTGGCCGGGCACCAACCGGCGATACCGCGCGCTGACGTCGGAACTGGACCTGGACAACTATCACCTCGACGGGAGCCGGCACGAGCCGACCGACCGCGCCGCCTGACCGCCTGACCGCCTGCAGACGGGATTGCCGTGCCAGCGGCGGTCTGCGACATTCGCCGGCGTGGCACGCAACCACGGGCGGCAATCGGGTGACGGCAACAGACTCTTCCACCGGCAGCGGCCAGACGCCGATCGATGACGCCCCGGGGGCGCTGGCCACCCGGCGCGCGGCACGCGAATTCCTGGCCGCATTCGAGCCCTATAACCGCATCGAGCCGGCTCTGCTGGACCGGGCGCTGGCCGGCGCGCACCTCGCCTACCATCCCGCCGGCCACACGCTGATCTCGCCCGACGACGGCCCGCCCGCGCATTTCAGCGTGGTGCAGCAGGGGCTGATCGGCGGCCACGGGGCGGACGACGAGATCGTGTTCGAGTCCGGCCCGGGGGAAACGCTGCTCAGCGCCGCCCTGCGCGAAAACCGCGCCACCCGGACCCGGCATGTGGCCGAGCGCGACAGCTTCGTGATCGATATCCCGGCCGCCGGTTTCCGGCTGCTGCACGAACAGGCCGAGCCCTTCCGCGAATTCTGCCGGCGGCGCGCCGGCGCCCTGCTGCACCAGTCACACGAGTGCTGGCGCGGCGAGGCGGCCGCCGATCTGCAGGCCGATGTGTCCCTGGACACGCCGCTGCAGCAATTGATCGGCCGGCCGCCGGTGACCGGCGAGCCCGATCTGTCGGTGCGCGAGGCCGTGCGGCGCATGCATGCCGACGAGGTGGGCAGCATCGTGGTGGTCGACGGCAACCGGCAACCCACCGGCATCTTCACCCTGCGCGACCTGCGCCGGCTGGTGGCTACCCGGGCCGACGGGCTGGAGGCCCCGCTGTCCGCGGTAATGACCCCGAACCCGCTGCAGCTGGACGCCGGCGAGTCGGCGTTCGAGGCCACCCTGCTGATGGTGGAACACCGCATCGGCCACTTGGTAGTCACCCGCGGCGGCGCGCTGGCCGGGGTGATTTCCGAACGCGACCTGTTCGCGCTGCGGCGGGTCAATCTGGTGCATCTGTCGCGCGGTATCGACCGCTGCCGGACGCTGGACGGCCTGCGGGCCCGGCGCCGCGAGATGCGGGAACTGATCCGCGCCATGCTGGCCTTCGGCGCCTCCGCCACCCAGCTCACCGGGCTCATCACGCGGCTCAACGACGCCGCGGTCGAGCGGGCCATCACCATCTGCCGGGAGGCCTGGCCGGAACCGGTGCCCGATTTCACCTGGCTGTCGTTCGGCAGCGAGGCGCGCGGCGAACAGACCCTGGCCACCGATCAGGACAACGGCCTGCTGTTCGAGGCCGCACCGGGCGACACCGAGGCGGTGCGCACGCGGCTGCTACCGCTGGCGCAGCAGATCAACCAGGCGCTGGACCAGATCGGCTTCGACCTGTGCCGCGGCAACATCATGGCCGGCAATCCGGCGCTGTGCCTGAGCCGCGCTGAATGGCAGGCCCGTTTCGAGGGCATCATCCGCAGCACCACGCCGGCGCATCTGCTGGACGCCACCATCTATCTCGACTGCCGGGCGCTGGCCGGGGATGTCGACGCGGTCGAGCGGCTGCGGGCGATGGTGCTCGATCGCGCCGCGGGCAACAGCATCTTCCGCCACGCCCTGGCCCACCACGCGCTGGGCAACCGGCCGCCGCTGGGTCTGGTGCGGGATTTCGTCACCGAGCGGGGAGAGGAAGGCCGGCGGCTCGACCTCAAGAAGAGCGCCCTGCAACCGTTCATCGGCGCCACGCGGGTGCTGGCGCTGACCCACCGGGTGGCGGCCAACAACACCCAGGAACGTCTGGCCGCGCTGGCGGCGACAAAAGCCATCCGTCGGCGCGATGCCCAGGCCTGGCAGGAGGCCTTCTCGTTCGTGCAGCTGCTGCGGCTGCGCCACAACCAGGCCCAGCTGGCCGCCGACGAACCGCTGAGCAACCGCATCGACCCCTATCGCCTGAGCCTGCTGGACCAGCGCGTGCTCAAGGAATCGTTACGCCAGGCCCGGCGTCTGCAGACGCGGCTGAAACTCGACTACCCGTGAGGCGCCTGCTTGACCGCCTGCGCCCCTGGCGCGCCGGCCCGCCGCGGCCGCTGGACGGGCGGCTGGTGGTGGTGGACACCGAAACCACCGGCCTCGACCCCCGCCGGGCGGCCCTGCTGTCGGTGGGCGCCGTGAGCGTGACCGGCGGCCAACTGGATCTGGACGACGGCTTCTACCAGCTGGCCGACCCCGAACGGGTCACCGATCCGGACAACATCCTGGTGCACCGGCTCACCCCCGAGACGCTGGCTGCCGCGCCGCCGGCCGGCCGGGCCGCCGCCGCCTTCCGGGCATGGCGGGGTGACGCGCCGCTGTTCGCCTATCACGCCGCCTTCGACCGCTGCGTGCTCGACCGGGCGCTGGTCCGGACAGGCGAGCCGCGGCTGGCCGGCCCGGTGATCGACGTGGCCGACTGGGTGTGCCTGGCCGAACCCGAGTTCGCCGCCCGGCCGCCGACGCTGGATGCCGCCGCGGCCTTCTTCCGCCTGCCACTGTTGACCCGCGACCGGCACAACGCCCATGCCGACGCCCTGGTCACCGCCCTGCTACTGCTCCGGCTGGTAGCCCGCCGGCCGTTCACCGACACCCGCGAACTCGCCCGGGCCCTGCGCCGGCAGCGACTGCTGCGCGCGGCCCGGCATTAACTCGCCCGGTTGACAGAAGCCGACGGCATCCATAACTTTACGGTGTAAATTAAACACTGTTACAAGATGCCGCGTGCTGCCCTGGACAATCGGGAAATCCAACGTGTTCGTCGCCGGCTGTGCGAGGCCGCCCTGGCCCTGTACCGCGAGGAAGGCGCCGACGCGGTGTCGTTTCGCCGGCTGGCCGAGCGCACCGGCACCAGCCACACCCAGCCGTACCGCTACTTCGAGAACAAGGACGCGCTGTTCGCCGCCCTGCGGCTGGACTGTTACCAGCGCTTTTTCGACTGCATCCGCGACTGCGACCGGCCCGGCTCGGACCCGGCCGCGCGGCTGCAGGCCATCCACCACGGCATCCTCGAGTTCGTGCGGGCGCAGCCGGCCGACTATCAACTGATGTTCGCCGCCGACCAGCCACCACTGGCCGACTATCCCGACCTGCTGGCCGTGCGCCGCGCGGCGTTCGACTACCTGGTAGCGATCGTGGCCCAGGCCACCGAGGCCGGGCGGCTGGATGGCGACCCGCGCGACATCATGCATGTGGCCTGGGGCGCGGTGCATGGCCTGCTCAATCTGCACACCGCCGGCCAGTTGCTGCACGGGCGGCGGCTGGAAGAACTCACTCAGCCGCTGCTGCGCACGGTGCTGCATCCGCTGTTCGAGACCGACCACGACGTCCTTCGGTCAGCCTGAATCCGGAGATCCGACCATGTCCATGACCCTCGGCCAGATCCAGCGCGAGCTGACCAACGACGACAACCGCGCCCGCATCCGGGAGATATGCCAGCCGCCACTGGTGGCCTGGCAGACGCTGGCGATGATGGCGGTGTGCTTCGCGGTGTTCTTCTCGTCGGTGGCGGCCAGTGTGGCGGGGCTGATCCCGCTCTGGGCCGGCGCCCTGATCAACGGCCTGATCGGTTATCTGATCTTTTCGGTGGTGCACGACGCCATCCACCGCGCGGTGTCCCGCCACCAGGGGCTGAATGATGTCATCGGCCAGATTGCCCTGATCCCGTTCGCCCCCATGGTCACGCTCGGCCTGTTCCGCTGGGGCCACATCCAGCATCACCAGCACGCCTCGGGGCCGAAGGACCCGGACCGCTGGTGCTTCGAGGGCCCGAAGTCGCTGCTGCCGGTGCGCTGGATGTTCATCGACGCCTGGTACTTCTATTTCGTCCTGCGCCACGGCGACAAGACCGCCTACCGGCATCTCAGGCCCACGCTGGTAGCCATCGCTATCTGCGCCAGCCTGTTCGCGGCCATCATCGCCGCCGGCTACGGCCTGGAACTGCTGTTCCTGTGGTTCCTGCCAGGGCGGCTGACCCAGGTACTACTCGGCTTCGCCTTCTTCTGGCTGCCGCATGAACCCCACGACACCCCGCAGGCCGAGAATTTCACCCGCGCCACCACCGTGCGCCAGGGTTTCGAGACCCTGATGACGCCGCTGCTGCAGTCGCAGAACTATCACCTCATCCACCACCTGTTCCCGCGCGTGCCCTTCTATCGCTACGACGAGATGTGGGCGCTATTGGAACCGCAGCTACGCGAACACGACCTGGCCATTCAGCACGATTTCGCCATCAAGCCGGTGATCCATCCGGGTACGTCCACGGGCTGACAACGCGGCCGGTGCTAACATGCGCAGCCCCACTCCGGACCACCAGCATCGATGCCCGATATCGCCGACCTGTCCCAGCGCATGCTGGACCGCGCCCGCGCCGCCGGCCTGCCCGTGGACCGCGCCGAGCAGATTTACAGTGACCGCATCCAGCCGCGGCTGATCCAGTCGCTGTCCCGTTTCGTGATCCCGTTCGTGCGCCGTTCCGGCGTGCGGGTGGAGGCGCTGGAATCCGGCCGCGTGGTCTGTCGCATGCCGCTCAAGGGCAACGTCAACCACATCGGCACCATGTATGCCGGCGCCCTGTTCACGCTGGCGGAATTCCCCGGCGGGCCGCTGATGCTGGCCACCTTCGGCATGCGCCGCTACATCCCGATCGTGACCTCGCTGGACATGGCCTTCGTCAAGGCGGCCAAGACCGACGTCACCATCGAACTGACCATGACCCCCACCGAGGCCGAGCGCATCGAGGCCGAAACCATCGCCGAGGGCAAGGCCGAATTCGTGCTCCACGGCGAGCTGTGCAACAACGACGGCGAGGTGGTGGCCACCAGCCTGGCGCGCTATCAGATGCGGCCACGCCGGCGGTAGTAGCCCGGATATGGCACGAGGGCGGTTGACGCGGTCGCGTAACACACGGGAACACATGAAAAACAGGCATCGTCGTAAACTGATTCCGCCTGCACGGCTTGAATTGCGCGCCAATCTATCGCGGCGCTTTGGGTTTCTCGCGGCGCATCACTTGGCCTTCACTAGAACCCTAGCTACGGCTAGGGTTTACGCTCCAGGCCGGCGCGCTGCTTGCTGCGAAATCCCAAATCACTCGCGATCCCTCGTGCAATATCCGGGCTAACATGACCGACTGGCAGCATTTCGACGCCACCGCCCTCGAGGAACTGGACCGCGTCTACCGCCTGAACCTGATCAACAGCGTGACCGGCGTAAAGGCCGCGAACCTGGTCGGCACCCGCAGCCGCGATGGCCGGGAGAACCTGGCGGTTTTCAGTTCGGCGGTGCACCTCGGATCGAATCCGCCGTTTCTGGGCCTGATGCTGCGGCCCACCACCGTGCCGCGCCACAGTCACGAGAACATCCAAGCCACCGGGGTGTATACGCTCAACGCCATTACCGGGGCGATGGCCGAACGGGCCCACTACACCTCGGCCAAGTTCGGCGCGGACGAATCCGAGTTCGAACACTGCCGGCTCACCCCGCATTACCGCGACGGCTTCGACGCCCCGTTCGTGGCGGAAAGCCCCATCCGCATCGGGCTGCGGCTGACCGAGGAGATTCCCATCCGTAGCAACGGCACGGCGCTGCTGGTGGGACGGGTGGAAACGCTCGAGGTGCGCGACGACGGGCTGATGGACGACGGCGCCATCGACCTGGCCGCACTGGAACTGCGGGCGATCGCCGGGCTCAACCGCTATCACCCGATCGAGCCGGCGGACTTCTTCCCCTACGCCCGACCCGACCGGGTGCCGGATTTTCGCGACTGACGCCGCCGGCTATCCCTCGCCCGGCTCCTCGAAGATGTAGGTGCCCGGGGCCGGATCCAGCGCCGGATAGTTCTTGCTGCCCAGCTTGCGCGGGGCGTTCTTCTTCTCGCCGCTACGGGCCTGGATCCATTCCAGCCAGTACTCCCACCAGGAACCGGTTTCCTGGGTAGCATCGGCGTACCACTCGTCCGGGTCGGCCGGCGGCTTATTGGTATCGTTGCGGAAATAGCTGGCCTTGGGGTTGCCCGGCGGATTCACCAGGCTGGCCACGTGGCCGGCGTTGCTGAGCAGGAACTGGCTCTTGCCGCCCAGCAACTGGGTGGTGCGATAGCAGGCCCGCCAGGGCGTGAGGTGGTCGGTAACCGCCCCGGTCACGAACGCATCCATCTTGAGCTTGCTCAGGTCCACCCGCTCGCCGAACATTTCCAGCTCCCCGGCGGGGATCGGGTTGTTCTGGAACACATCCAGGAAGTCCGCGTGCAGCCCGGCAGGAAGATTGGTGCTGTCGTTGTTCCAGGCCAGGATGTCGAACTTGGGCGGGTCGTTACCCATCAGGTAGTTGTTCACCCAGAAGGTCCAGACCAGATCATTGGGCCGGAACCAGGCGAACAGCGTGCGCAGGGTCTTGCCCGGCAGCACGCCGCGCCGGGCCGAGTCGCGCCTGCTGGAATCGAGAATCTGGTCGTTGTTGAGCGCCCCGACCATGGTCGGCACCGAGAAATCCAGCAGCGTCACCGCATAGGACAGCGAGTGCACGCGCTTGTCGCCCCGGTTAGTCATGTGCCCGAGCAGCGCCGACTGGGTGATGCCGCCGGCGCAGAAGCCCATGGTGTTGAGGTCCGGCGACTTGGTGATGTCCAGCACCGCGTCGATCGCTTCCAGCAGGGCCTCGATATAGGTCTCGAAGTTCCAGTGCGACTGCTCGGGCCCGGGATTGCGCCAGCTCACCACGAATATCTGGATGCCGTTCTGCGCCGCGTATTCAATGAAGCTGCGGCCCGGCGCCAGGTCCATGAAGTAGAACTTGTTGATCTGCGGCGACATCACCAGGATCGGGCGCTTGTGAACCTGCTTGCACTGCGGCTGGTACTGCAGGATTTCCAGCACCTCGTTGCGGAACACCACCGCCCCGGGTGACACCGCCAGGTCCTTGCCCACCTCGAAGGCATTGCGGTCGACGTGCCGGGGCATGCCGCCGTTCTGCCGCAGGTCGGTCAGGAAGTTGCGCAGGCCGTTGACCAGGCTGCCGCCGCGGGTTTCCACCGCCCGCTTCAACGCGGCCGGGTTGGAGAACAGCAGATTGGTAGGCGACAGGCTGGAGGTAACGATGTCGGCCAGAATCTCGGCCCGCTCGTGCTCCTTCCAGTCGCCGGTTTCGGCCACGCTGTTATCCACCGCGCGGCAGAAGGCGAAGTAGGTCTGGGCCAGCCGCCGGAAGAACGGATTTTCCTCCCAGGTCGGGTCGCGGAAGCGCTTGTCCCTGGGATCAATGGTGATGGCCGAGTCCCCGCGCAGGATCGCGATCATCTCGCGGGCCAGTTCGGCGGTTTCCCGGCTGACCGCCCGGGTATCGAACAGGTGCGATGCCGCCGTCAGGGCGTCGCGGGTCTGCCCCACCCGCCGGCGCAGACTCTGCAGCGGGTTGAATCCGCTCACATCCGGTTTGGCCGGGCGCTGAACACGCTCTGTCATGGTGGCCGCCTCCTCCTTGCTTGTTCAGCGCTACGATAGCAGGGATTACGGTGGCAAATGCCGAAACGAAAGTCGGGGCCGCCCCGAGGCGCGAGGTACCATCCATGCCCCACCGCGTGCAGCAAAAACGAACCCGCGGCTGGCGCCTGCCGGCGAATACCGTCAGCGTGGCGCGGCCCGGTATCTGGGGGAATCCGTATCGCGTGGGTGAGCACGGCGATGCCGCCGAATGCGTCGCCCGCTTCCGGGCGGATTGCGAATCCGGCGCCATCCTGGCAATCGTGCGGGGCCATGCCAGCGCCCGCCGTCGCGGGCTGGATGCGAGCGTAGCCGCCTGGCTGGCGCCGCTACGGGGCCGAAATCTGGCCTGCTTCTGCCCGCTGGATCAGCCCTGCCATGCCGACGTACTGCTGGCACTGGCCAACCACGGCGAGACTGCCTAACGGGTGCGCCAGAGTGCCGCCATCACCCGCCACGAGAAGGCGAGCTGACTGCGCCAGTAGCCGCTGAACCTGGGCAGGCCGTCGTCAACGTCGGCCGTTCGCCGGTGGTAGAAAATATGCAGCGCCGGATCCGGCAGGCCGGGGAGCTCCTGCAGATTCGCCGAGGGCACGATGGCCAGCTTCGGCAAGCCGGGCAGGTCGAGATATTCGATCGCGGGCTGCTCGCAGTCCGCACACTTGCCGCGCTGCACCGCGGGCGGCGGCCGGTAGGTGTCGAACCGCACCCGTTCGGGCGCATTCACCTGCACATCGCGGGACCGGAACAGGGTGATATCCGCGTAGGGCGCCTCATTGAACGCCTGGCAGATGGTGCAATGGCAGAGGCCACGCATCAGGGCCGCGCCCGTGACGGTCAGTTCGATCGCGCCGCACCGGCAATGGCCGCGCCCGATGGTGTCAGTCATGCGGTTTCTCCCCGGCCGGACGGCCGCGGGCGCGAATGCGCCAGACCGCAATCCCGCAGAGCAACGCGAAGAGCGGGTCCACGTCGCGGTCGATGGCGGCGGTCTGATCGTCGTCGTCACAGAAACTGCAACCGCTGCCGAGGCTGTCACAGACGAAGGAATCATCGCCGCCGCCGTTGCCGCCGTCATCATCATCGTCGGCATCCGCCGGATCGATGATGAATATTTCGACGTTGCCCTCGGCGTTGTTGCCGGCCAGATTGGCCGCGGACTGGAACGCCACCTGACCGGCATCCCCGGTAATCGCCGGCTGTTCCGACGCCAGCCCGCCGCTGGTCAGGCGGTCCGGATCACCGCCATCGGCATCGATGATGAACACTTCGGGGCCGCCATCCGGATTATCGCCGCTGACGCCGGCGGTGGCCTGGAACACCACCCGGCTGCCGTCTCCGGCAATGCGCACGAAACCGGCGCTGCCCTCGTCAGGGCCGGTGAGGGCCTGCAGGTTGTCGCCATCGGCATCCATCACGAAAACGGCACTGGTGCCCTGCGGGTTGTCATCCAGCGCCGCGGTGGATTCGAACGCGATGCGGCCATTGTCGGCGATGTCGGGGCGGATCGAGGCGCCGGCCACGGTGTCGGTGAGCTGTACGGACGACTCGCTGCCGTCGGCGTCGACCAGGAAGATTTCACTGTTGCCGTTGCCATTGCTCCCGGCGAAATTCGCGGCCGAGGAAAAGACCACTTGGCTGCCATCCGACTGCAGGCGCGCGAATCCCACCGCGGTGCCAGCCGGCCCGGTGGTCAGTTGCACCAGGTTCTCGCCGTCGGCGTCCACGGCAAACAGTTCGCGGCTGGCGTCGCCATTCTCACCGGTGAGATTGGCCGTTGCGGTGAACGCAATCCGACTCGCATCGGCCGAGAGATCGGGCTGGGCAATGCCGCTGCCCGGGGCGGTATCCGTGACCTGGACCGGATTGCCGCCATCGCTCGCGTCCACCAGGAAGATTTCCGGCCCGCCATCGGCGTTACCCCCGGTGAGATCGGCGCTGGAGACGAACGCCACCCGTGAGCCGTCACCGGCGATGGCCGGCTGGGTCGAGGCCAGGGCGGACTGGGTCAGCTGAACCAGATTCGCGCCATCCGCATCCACCGCGAAAATTTCGCTCGAGCCGTCCGCATTGCCCACCCCGTCGTCGAGATTGGCGGTGGACTGAAACACCACCCGGGCACCGGCCGCATCGATGTCGGCGGTCGTGGACTGGCCCGCCGGCGCGAAGGTGAGCTGCTGCTGGGCCTGGGCAGTCCCGGTCAACAGCAGGCCGCCGGCGAACAGCAGGCCGAGGCCGATCCGGCATGCCGGGGCCGATACAGGGTTGGTCAATCTCAAACAGCGCATGACAGCAGAGTCGAACGGGTGCTTCGCCGAATCTTAAGCCATATCCCGCGTCAGCCACGACCCCGCTCGCGCGATGCCGCGGTGCAATGAAAGGCAGCCGGCGGTGCCAGGGACCATCTGAACTCGGACTGAACGCAACGCCGGCCCGCCCCGGCCGCGACCGCTAACGGCTGCCCGCATCCTCCGAAGCCGACCAGTCGGCATCGGCTTTTCCATCGGCATCGACGCCCTCGTCACCGGACGCGGCGCCGGCCTCGGTCTCGGCCTCGAGATTCACGTCGACGTCGTCCTCGAGCTTCATCCCGGAATCCAGGCCGGCGTCCGTCTCGGCATCGATACCGAGATCAACTTTCGCCTCGCCCGCAGCGGTGCCCGCCATCAGGGTCAGGCTGATGGCTATCAGCATGGTGCGCCACATGGTTAATTCCTGCCGTGAAATAACTCTGCGCCGGACAGGGTGCCAGACGCCGCGTCACTCGGCCGCCACGATCCTGCTGACGACCGACCCCACACCGTCGACAAACGCTTCCACGGTGTCGCCGGGCTGCATGAAGCGTGGCGGCTTGCGGCCCACGCCGACGCCGGCCGGGGTGCCGGTGGCCAGCAGGTCGCCGGGTTGCAGGGTCAGTCCGCGCGAGGCGAAGGCCAGCATCTCGGCAATGCCGAAGATCATGTCGCGGGTATTGCCGTCCTGCATGGTCTCGCCGTTCAGGCGGGTGCCCAGGCGGAGATTGTCCGCATCCAGCGCATCGGCGGTAACGATGTCCGACCCGATGGCCGCGCTGGCATCGCCGTTCTTGCCCAGCGCCCACTGGCCCTTGGCCTGGCGGTTGGCGCGTCCCTGATTGACCCGGCCGCTGATGTCGTTGAACACCGTGTACCCGAGGATGGCGGCCTGCGCCTGATCGGGATCGGCGTTGTACAACGGCCGTCCGACAATCACCCCCAGTTCCACTTCCCAGTCCAGGCCGTGATGTTCGGCCACCGGTACCGGCACCTCGGTGCCGTCGGTGGACAGACAGGCCGTCCAGCGGGCGAACAGGTTGGGATACTTCGGGGGCTCGAAGCCGGTTTCCTCGCCGTGGCTGCGGTAATTGATGGCCGCGCACAGCAGTTTGGCGGTGGGTGGCACGGGCGGGGCGAGGTCGAAGGTGCCCGGCGACAGCGGAGGCGCATCGCAGGCCACCGCCCGCTGTTGCCAGCTCGCCGGGTCGGCATAGAAATCGGACAGCCGGGTCAGCGGGCGGACGCCATCGGACGTTACGACCCCGAGGTCAGCGTCATACGGACCGTAGTCGGCCTCGTGCCGGCGATAACTGCGCAAACGCATACGCCATCATAACCGGCCGTTCCACCCCTCCCAACCGCCGGCCGGCGATCACGTCATTCGCCAGTGCGTCGCCCGGGCATCGGAATGAAACGCGGCACGGACGCGGCATACCGGCGATAGCGCTCACCGAAGGCCGCGATCAGGTCGCGTTCCTCGTACAGCGTGCCCACGACGATGTAGGCGGTCATGCCGGCGCTGAATACCAGATGGCCGACGGTCATGTCCGGCACCAGCCAGAACACCATCAGGAAACCGGTCATCAGCGGGTGACGTACCCAGCGGTAGAAGGCCGGCGTGAAGAACGGATGCGACGGGCATTCCGTGCCCCGCCAGTGGTGCCAGACCTGCCGCAGCCCGAACAGATCGAAATGATCGATCAGGAAGGTGGACACCAGCGCCACAGCCCAGCCCAGGCCGAACAGCGTCCAGAGCAGGCCCCGCAGCCACGACGCCTCCACCGACCAGACCTGGGCCGGCATCGGCAGCCAGGCCAGATACAGCACGATCAGCGCCACGCTGGACAGCAGCACGTAGGTGCTGCGTTCCGCTGCCGGCGGCACCACCCGGGTCCATAACCGCTTGAAGCCCGGCCGGGCCATGACCGAATGCTGCACCCCGAACAGGGCGATCAGGCCGAGGTTGACGCCCAGCGCCAACGGCCAGGCCACCAGCGGCCCGTCATCCACGCCCTTGGGCACGCCGATGCCGGCGATGAACCCGATGAGATAGAGGAAAGTGCCCAGAAATAGGAAATAACTGGCCGCACCGTATGCGGCGATCAGCGTTCTGCTCATGAGTCCCACCTCGTCTTGTTGTTGATCGGCCCACCATCATGCACCCGCTCGCCCGCCGGGACCACCACCCGCACCGGCCCGATTCAGCCGGGGTTCAGGCAGGACGCGCGATGCTCGGCTCGCCGAAAACGAGGCTCCGTGAAAGCGCAGAGGATATCGAGCATGAACAAGCCCCTTGTGATGATCAGCCTGGCCACCGCACTGACCGCGGCGCCGGCCTTCGCCGACCGGGACACCCTGGACGCGGCGATCGGCGGCGGGCTGGGCGGTGCGGCCGGTGCCGCCATCGGTAACGAGATCGGCGGGCGCAACGGCGCCATTCTCGGTGGTGCCGTGGGCGCCGCCGGCGGTGCCGCGATCAGCACCGACCGCCGTGACGACTACTATTACGATGACCGCGGGCGCTACGACCCGCGATACGACAATCGTCGCTACTATCGCGATCGCGCCCCCCGCGGCGGCTTCTGCCCGCCCGGCCTGGCCAAGCAGGGCCGCTGCTGATCCGCGGTAACCGAGCTCGCTACTTCTCGATCACCTGGCCCCGGTAGACGATACGTCGCCGCGGGCCGGGTTCGGCATCGCCGGATGGCGGCGCTGATCGCGGCACCGCCACCCCGCGGTAGTAGCGGCCGCCCTCGTCCGCCGGCGCCGGCGGGGGGGCCGGTTCGTGCGATTCGGCGTAGGTGTTCATCGCCTGGATGAAGGCGTTGCCCGACAGCGGCAGTTTCAGGCAGATGACCCCCGTCGGCGCATCCGGCTCCCCCTCCTCGTGCCGCCCCGGCACCAGTGCCACAAGATGGTGCAACTGATCCGGCCCGCTGAGTTCGATGATTTCGCGGCCCAGCGGCTGTCGCGTGTCCACGATCCGCAACTGCGCCAGTTCCGGCGCAACGTAAGCGAATTCGGCATTCAGGCGGGATCCGAAGGCCGATAACAGGCCGCGGATGAGTCGCTCCTCCTTGGGTTCGCAGGCGATGCAGCAAACGGGGATGGACATGGTGACGGCGCTTCATCGGAAGGTGCCGTGAATATCCAGCAAGAAACATGCCTCGGCGTCGGCATCATGCGCCGTACCGACCCGGCGGAAAGGTGGGGCAAAACGCCAAATTTGCTGACAGAATGATTCCACAACAACGAGACGGGGGAGACACCGTGATGGATCGACGTCAGCGCAGGATGGTGGGCCACGGCGCCATCGTGATCTTCATCGCCCTGGTGGCGGGCTTCGGCCTGGCCACCAGCCTGGTGGGCGGCCTGGAAATCTTCCCGGGCACCATCCTCCAGATCAGCCTGCCCGGTGACGGCGCCGCCTGGGCGCGGGCCCACGTGGGCGGCCTGCTCAACGGCCTGCTGGTATTCGCTGGCGCGGTGCTGATCCATGTGATGCGCATCCCGGAACGCCCGGCCTTCCACCTGGGCTGGATGTTCGTGGGCACCGGCTACGCCAACACCATCTTCTACTGGGGTGCGCTGTTCGCCCCCAGCCGCGCCCTGACCTTTGGCGACAACCGCTTCGGCGACACCAACATCGCCGGCATCATCGGCCTGCTGCCGGCGTTCGTGTTCGCGTTCGTGGCCATGGCCGCGATGGTCATCCTGATGGTGCAGGCGTTCGGGCGCGACGCCGGGGATCGCTGATCATGGCGGCGGAACAACGCCAGACGGACTACCTCATCATCGGCGCCGGGGCCATGGGCATGGCCTTCGCCGACGTGGTGTTCGAAGCCCGGCCCGATGCCCGCATCATCCTCGCCGACCGGCGCGACCGGGCCGGCGGCCACTGGCTGGATGCGTACCCGTTCGTCACGCTGCACCAGCCGGCCGCCTTCTACGGCGCGCCCTCGGCGAAACTCGGTGAGGGCGGCGCCGACCTGGCCTCGCGCACCCGGATACTGGCCTATTACGAAGCGCTGATGAAGCGGTTCCTGGCCAGCGGCCGGGTCGAGTTCCTGCCCCAGACCGAGTACCGCGGCAACGGCCAGCTGGTATCCGCGCTGGATGCGGAACGCCGCATCGAGGTCACCACCCATCAGCGCGTGGTGGACGCCACCTGCATGAACGTGGAAGTGCCGGCCATGCGTCCGCCCCGGTTCGAGGTGGACCCGGCCGCTGCGCTGATTCCGATCAACCATCTGGCGGCCATCCGGCAACCCTGGGAACGCTATGCCGTGATCGGCGGCGGCAAGACCGGGATCGACGCCGTGCTCTACCTGCTGGAACGCGGCGTGGCCGCCGAGCGCATCCAATGGATCGTGCCCAACGACGCCTGGCTGTGGGATCGTGCCAGCATCCAGCCCGGCATCGTCGGGGCGGAACTGATGCGCATGACGCAGGTGATGGTCGAGGCCGGGACCGTCGATGACGTGTTCCTGCGGCTGGAGCAGCAGGGCAGCATCATGCGCCTGGACGACACCGTCCGCCCGACCAAATGGCGCTGCGCCACCGTCAACCGCGACGAACTGGCCGCGCTGCGCCGCATCGACGACGTCGTCCGGCTGGGCCGGGTGGAAGCGATCACCGCGGACGAAATCCGCCTGGAACAGGGCAGCCTGCCCACCGACGGCCGGACGCTGCATGTCGACTGCACCGCCAACGGCCTGGCCCGGCTGGACCCGCGGCCGATGTTCGCGCCGGGCGAGATCGCTCTGCAGTCGGTATTCATGTGCCAGCAGGTGTTCAGCGCCGCGCTGGTGGCCCGCATCGCCCTGCTGGACCTGAGCGACGATGATCGCAACCAGATCTGCCAGGTCGTCCCGCATCCGGAACAGGCCGGCGACCTGCCCGGCTGCCTGAACATCAGCCTGCAGAACCTGCTGCGCGCCAACCAGCACTTTCCCTGGTGGCTGCGGCGCTGCCGGCTCAACCCGGTCGGTCACGATTCGGTCTGGCGCTACCTGCAGACGGCTCGGACGGCGAAGCGCCTGCAGGCGGATGCCGAACGGGCGGTCGAGCGGCTGGCCGCAGCCTAGTTCCAGAGAAGGACGGTCATTGCGAGTCGCCGAAGGCGGCGACGCAATCTCTCTCCCCGGATACGGCCCCGGGGCCCGGTCAACGGCCAGGATCAGCCCGGCACCAGCTCGATCGCGGTCCCCACTTCCAGCTCGCCGGGCTCGCGCACGGTGGCGCGCACCCCGCCGAGATTCCGCAGGCCCGCCCGCATATCCGCCCCCAGCAGGCGCGACAGATAGCTGCAAGGCGGGCAGGTGCTCATCACCTCGAGTTCCACCTCGCCGATATACAGCACCGAGCCGATGGCCGCCTTCAGGTCGATGCCGGAGACCAGGAGGTTGCGCCGCATCACTTGCGCGGCGATGTCGGTGCCCAGTCGCTCGTTGCATTCGGCCACCGCTTCGGCGGCAATCAGCGACACCGGCCGCGACCCGGCCACCGCCGGGTTGCGCGCCGAAAACGTGCCGCAGCGCCGGGCGTAGCGGTCGCCCTCCAGCCCCGTCTCTACCAGGGCCCAGCAGCGCTCGACCGACTGCATCGGCGCGCCCGCGTCGGGGGCGATGAAGATATCCAGCAGACGCGCCTGCTCGGTCATGGCCAACCGCTCCGTGTGGAAATTCGTTCGGCCACCAGTCTAGCCCTGCATGGGAGCATTTCCACAATTCTTGGCTTTCCCATTGTTTGTCTTGCCAGTATCCGCCGGGCGTGCTACCAAAACCCGTGGCCCGGCCCTGCGGAGGCAGCCGGCCACGCGCAATCAAGCGAACAAGGAGGAGAGGATGTCGGAACAATCACTCTACGAGCGCCTCGGCGGCGCCTATGCCATTTCGGGGGCGGTGGACGTGCTGATCGACCGTCTGCACGTGAACCAGACGCTCAACAACATGAACCAGGGCGTGAAGGATTTTCACGTCGAGCCGTACAAGGCCGGCTACAAGTTCATGGTCACGGCCTGGAGTATCGAGGTGACCGGCGGGCCCAAGTGCTACATCGGCCGCGACATGTTCGAGGCGCACAAGAACCTGGGCCTGAGTGAATACGAGTTCGACGTGACCGCGCACGAAATCCGCAACACGCTGTACTCGGTCGGCGTGCCGCCCGCGGAAACCAACGAGTTCATGGACATCATCGAGAGCTACCGCGGCATGGTGGTCGGCAAGGCTGCCTGAACGGCTGCGTCACGTCCGGGCCCGGCTGCCCGGGCGTGATGCGTGCCCCGGATCAGTCCCGGCGCCAGGGCACCGCAACCGCCACCTCGTTGGCCGGATCGGGGCGCTGCGCCGACGGGGCTTGGGTGTAGTCGCCGAACGGGCCGTCGCGCGCGGTCACCGCTGCACGCACGCCCTCGCGCTCGGCCTTGTCGATGAAGCTCAGGGCATCCGGCGTGTTGCGCATCAGCCCGTCCAGGATCGGGCCCAGCGTCTGGGTGCTGGCAAGGCCCATGTTCTCGTAGGCCTGGTTGACCATCAGCTTCATCGCCGCCAGTTGCGAGGCCGGAATCGAGGCCAGCTGCTCGGCCTGCGCCAGCACCGTGTCTTCCAGCTCGGCGAACGGCACGGCCTGGTTGATCAACTGCACGTCCGCCGCCTCGCGGCCGGACAGCGGCTTGCCGGTCAGCGCGTATTCCTTGGCCTTGGCCAGCCCCAGCCGGTACAGCCACATGCCGGACAGATAGGCACCCCACATGCGCGAGTACGGCGTGCCGATGCAGGCATCGTCGGACGCAATCACCAGATCCGCGCACAGCGCGGTATCACTGCCGCCGCCCACGCACCAGCCATGCACCTGGGCGATCACCGGCTTGGGGCAACGCCACATGCTCATGAACTTCTGGGTGGGGGCGATCTGCGGCGCGGTGGCGAAGGCGAAATCCTTGCCCGCGTCCCAGCGGCCGTCGGTGGTGATGTAGTCATCCCAGTGCTCGAAACCGCCGCCGAAATCGTAGCCGGCACAGAAGGTCCGACCGGCCCCGCGCAGCACGATCACCTTCACCGCGGCATCCCGCGTGGCCGCATCGATGGCCACCTCGAACTCGTCCGGCATGGGCGGGACGATGGTATTCAGCCGGTCCGGACGATTGAGCGTGATGGCGGCGATCGGGCCGCGGGTTTCGTAGACAAGCGTTTCAAAGGCCATCGGCGTCACTAATCAGCGGGCAACCCGCCCATTGTGCCGCAACCGCGAGCGCCGGCGAGGCCCGTCGTAATTCGACATGCCGGCCATGCGGCGGGGCGGATTCTGCTGTCAGCATTTTCCGTCCGCCGTGTCGGCGCCCGCCCCGAGCCATTGACTACCAGGCGTTTGCGGTCGCCAGCCACCGCGCAGGCCAATACGCGTCGTCATCAAGTCGCCATGTTGCCGGGCCGATGCCCTTGTCAGGCACGACGGAACCGGGACCGCGCAACAACGCATCCGGATTCCAGCGGCCATCGCTCCAGTCAACACTGCACGGAATCGGCCATGACCGCATCACCCCTCGCCCGCCATCCTCGTCTGCCCGGCCTCGGGCTGCTGCTGGCGCTGACGCTTGTCTGGCACCCCGGGGCCGGCGCCGGCGAGGTCCGGGCGTCGAAAACCGAGCCGGCCTCGGTGGCCTCGGGCCAGGAGGTCTGGCCCGGCGGCTGGCAAGCGCTGAACAAGACGCTGGCCGGCAACGGCGAGTACCAGTTCAACGCCCGCTTCCACGATTTCGACGGCAACCCGGTGGCCATTAACTTCGACATGCCAGTCGCCTGGAGCCACGAAGCTGCCAGCGAGTTCGGCGTGTTCCAGTCGGAACTGGACGCCATCGTCGAGCGCTGCCGCGCCACCACCGGTTGCGACCAGGCGGCGCTGGATCACGAGATGACCCGCTACCTGCAGGCCCGCGGCGTGCGGGTCCGCCACCTCAGCGATCGACACATGCGCCTGTCGGTCGACGTGCCCGCGGTGGTTGCCCGCAACCGCGAGCGCGTCACCCCGGTGGCCGGGGCGTTACGCGATCTGGCCGCCCGGCACGGGCACGGCCATGAATGGACGCTGGAAGCCGCCATGGCACTGGTCCAGGGCGGCATGGCCTACGGGCATCCGGCCGGGGTGGAGAACGGCCGCCGCATCATCGGCTTCTACCCGCCGCCGCGGGCGCTGGCGGAGGGCTACGGCGACTGCGACACCAAGGCCGCGCTGCTGGCCGCCATCCTCGGCAACCTCACCGACGCCGCCATCATCGGCGTCAAGGTGCCGGATCACTATCTGCTCGGCATCGCCGCCGAGCCGGCCCCCGGTCAGGCCTGGATCACCCACGAGGGCCGCAGCTACGTGCTGGTGGAAGCCGCCGGCCCCGCCGTGCGCCGGCCGGCGACGTCTCCGACCAGACCACCTACGCCCTGAACAACCAGGCCATCCTGCGGATCGATCCGATGTTCTAGGCGGCGGCAACCGCGCCCCGCGGGGTCGCCTACAGGTCCAGGCCCTGCCCTAGCTGCGGAATCGGCACCGGCAGCGGGTCCAGCCGCGGCACGATGTTCACCTGCGGCAGATCGGCCAGACCGGGCAGGGCCGATCCCTCCCCGCCGCCCAGTTCCGCCAGCACCGGCGCCAGCACATCCACCGGCGAATCCGGCAGCACGCGCGGCAACGGCACCGGGCCGTCGAAGAACACGAAATCCGCGTAGGCCAGCGGCAGCGTGACCAGCGGCGCGGCGCCCGACACCGTGTCCGAGGTGGCGACGCCAAGCGACGCCAGCGGCGTACCCGCCGTCGCGGCCACCGCGCCATCCGAGCCGGCCTGCAGCAACGTCGTGCCCAGCGCGGAGGTATCCACCACCGACAGGCCCGTACCGCCGCCAGTCAGCCCGTTGCCGAGCGGCAGTTGCGCCGCCACCGGACCACTCATCATGAGGACCAGCGCGCCCGCTGCTACGCTGAGACCCGATCGTGCGTGCATGGCAAATCTCCGAGGTCTTGTGTGGGCCTCGAAGCATAACGCCGGCCTATGACGGGAACCAGAACAGCACGCACAACCCACGGCCGCCGCCCCACCGGGCAGCGGTCATCTCGCGTCAACACAGAGGAAAACATGGACGACCAGACTCGAATCGAAACCGAAGCCGCCGCCTTCCGCGGCCTGATCAGGCACCTGCAGCAACGCACCGACGTGCAGAACATCGACCTGATGAACCTGGCCGGTTTCTGCCGCAACTGCCTGGCGAAGTGGTACCGCGCGGAAGCCGAGCATCGCGGCATCGACATGGACTACGAGCAGGCCCGGGAGCGCGTGTACGGAATGCCCTACCCGGACTGGAAGCGTCGTTATCAGGTGGAGGCCAGCGAAGAACAGAAGCAGTTGTTCGAGTCGACGCAGCACCTGCATGCGGATACGCGAGGGGGGAACTAGCTGTCACCAGGGCTGGCTAAAGCCGGCCCCACACCAGCATCCATTGTTGTAGGGCGGACTTCAGTCCGCCGCCTTCACCGGTCCGGAGCAGACCGGATTTGTTATCGATATCGCACCCGAACAATTGGCGGTTGTATCGTTCACAGGCCCAGCCGGAACGACAGGCCGGCTAAAGCCGGCCCTACACCAGCATCCATTGTCGTAGGGCGGACTTCAGTCCGCCGCTTTCACTCGTCGTCGCGCTTCAGCCGCGTCTCGAAGCGGATGTGGATGTGGGCGTTGCCTACCTGCATTTCGCCGCTGCGAGCGTCCCGGAAAAAACCGTACTCGGCCAGCGCCTGGTAGGGATCGTCGTAGCCCTCAAAGCCCCCGTGAAGCTTGAGCGGCTTATCGAAACCGTCGACGTGCAGGATCAAGTCGTGGAGTTCGTTGGTCATCGCCATCTCCCCTGTGCGGTGCACACATCGAGTGTAGCGCGGGCCGGGGAATCCGCGAAGCATGACGCCAGCCGATCTTCTATGAGCGCAAGACACCAGCCGGAACGCGCCGCCGACTCACGCGTCAAGGCGCAACGCCGCTTTCCGGCACGGGCGAAACCCGCCGCCGCCCCCAGGCAACCAGCAAGGCCCCGAACCCGAACATCAGCACGCCGTAGACGGCGGACGGAATGGCGATCTCGGGCGAATCCAGCAGCGTCAGCGCCACCAGCAAACCGAGCGTGCCGTTCTTGATGCCCACCTCGATGGCGATGGTCAGGGCGTCCCGCAGCGCGATGCCGCTGAGGTAGCCGCTGGCCAGGCCGATGGTAATGCCGGCGATATTCAGGATCGCGGCCGCCGGCCCGGCCTGGGCCAGCAGACTCAGGATGTCGTCCCGGGTCTGATAGACAATGGCCACGATCAGCAGGGCCAGCACCAGCATGCCGAAGGCACCCACGAAGCGTTCGGCGCTGGCGGCCAACGCCGGCCGGCGCGCCCGCAGCGCCATGCCGGCGGCAACCGGCAGAATCACGATCACGGCAAGCGTGACCACCGTGCGCAACACCGGCAGCCGCAGCGGCGCATCGGCGTCCATCGTCGTGTAGAGATCCAGCGCCATGTTGGTGAAAAGCGGCAGCGTCACGATGGTGATCAGGCTGGCAATCACCGTCAGCAGAATCGACAACGCCACGTTGCCCTTCGCCAGGAACGTGAACACGTTGGACGTGGTGCCGCCCGGACAGGCCGCCACCACGATCAGGCCCACCGCGATCAGCGGCGGCAGCCCCATGATCTCGATCACCGCGAACGCGATCGCCGGAATCAGCAGAATCTGGGCCGCCGTCCCCACAATCAGCGCCCGCGGCGCCAGCAGCACCTCCCGGAAATGCCCCAGCGTCAGGGTCAGCCCCATGCCGGCCATGATGATCATCAGCGAGATCGGCAGGCCGATCTCGATCAGCGGTGTCTGATCCACGGGTGTCTCCCTTGCTGCCGGCCCTGCTCATGCGCTGAACGCCGGTCAGTGTTATCAGCCGATTATCAACTCGCGACAGTGTATGCCCGATTCGCTTTCCGCCACCGTTGGCGCCGGCGAATCGCGTGTCGCTTGCAGACTAGCCGAGCAGACAGAGGGCCGGCCATGGTCCCTGTCGCGAACGCACAGGATCGCCGGCCAACGACCTTTTGAGCTTGAACGGTCGA
>NZ_JAVRIB010000059.1:0-371 GCF_031846275.1 Spectribacter hydrogenoxidans | reverse complement strand
TTTCTGTACCTGCGCAACGTCAAGGGCTATGGCTGGAACCACAAGCGAGTGTATCGAATCTACCGCGAGCTGGAACTGAACCTGCGGATCAAGCCGAAAAAGCGCCTGAAACGCGACCGGCCCGAGCCGCTGACGGTGCCCAGGGCCATCAACCAGGTGTGGTCGATGGACTTCCTGCACGACCAGCTCGCCGACGGCCGCAGCTTCCGGGTGCTCAACGTGCTGGATGACCACAACCGCCAGGGTCTGGGCATGGAGATCGACCTGTCGCTGCCCAGTGCCCGCGTGATCCGTTGCCTGGAACAGATCATCGAATGGCGCGGCAAACCCGAGGTCATTCGCTGTGACAATGGCCCGGAATACATCGCCGG
>NZ_JAVRIB010000058.1:0-376 GCF_031846275.1 Spectribacter hydrogenoxidans | reverse complement strand
GGGGGTCGGTGGTGCCGATGGTTATGTGCTCGGTCAGATGGCCGGGGCAGACATCCTGGAGCAGGATGTTGGCCACCTGGGGATTGTCCTTGCCGAAGTCCAGAGCCGCCGTGGGCACCGGCGACACCGGCTGCACCAATTCGTCGAAGACCGTGTACAGGTTGGTGTAGTCGATATCACCCGGGGTTTCGTCGCCGGCGTTGAGCGCGGTGACGAAGTCCGACCCGCGGGCGAACTGATATATCGATTCCGGCAACAGGCCCACCGGCAGGCCGCCCAGCCCCAAGGTTTCAAACAGAGAGCCCAGCAAGTCGGCGGGAAAGGCGACGGTGGTGCCGTGGTTGGGCCCGGCGATCAGCACGAAATCTTCCAGCGC
>NZ_JAVRIB010000057.1:0-397 GCF_031846275.1 Spectribacter hydrogenoxidans | reverse complement strand
GAGTATAGGAACAACAAACGCCCTTTCCCGAGTAGCTGATCATAGTTCGTGTCAGGCTTTGGGGCAATGTGGGGGCGTTGTCTCTCCCAGTGCTGAGCCAATCTGCGCGCGGCAGGCGCGCGATACGGTCAGAATCAACCCCTGAGCGCCTCAGAAGGCCGCATCCTCAACGCCGGCACGAACTCAACCTTGCCGTCGTGTGAGTCAACGGCGCCGAAGCGTCAATGCAGAATCGGAACAAGCTGTGGGACGGGTGGCGCGCGCGCCACCGGTTGATGGTTCGCCAGTGGCAGGGCGCCCTGTCGATCCAGATGGTCAAGTATCTTCTTGATCACCGCGGGATCCTCGATCGCGGCGATGATCCGGACGCCGCCGCCGCACGCTTGGCAGGTTTGTA
>NZ_JAVRIB010000056.1:0-535 GCF_031846275.1 Spectribacter hydrogenoxidans | reverse complement strand
ACACAGACCAAAGCCCCAGTTGCGCTGGTTGTGGGTCAGCCGGATCAGCCAGTCGGCGATGCGTGCGTTGTCCGCTGACAGCCGGGGCTGATAGCGGTAACAGGTCGGGCTGATCGACAGGGCCGCGCAGGCCAGTCGGATGCTCACGCCCCGGGCGGCGACGATTGTTCGGGCCATCTCGCGCCGCTGAGATGGCCTTACCATTTTCCCTCGATCACCTCCTGGCGAATCTCGGCCTTGAGTCGCTCCTCGGCGTACATCGACTTGAGCCGGCGGTTTTCGCTCTCAAGCTCCTTGAGCCGCTTCATCAGCGCGGCGTCCATACCACCGTACTTGCTGCGCCACTTGTAGAACGTGGCACTGCTCATGCCGTGCTCGCGGCATAGCTCGGGCACCGGCACGCCGTTCTCGGCCTGCTTGAGAATCGCCAGGATCTGGCTGTCGCTGTATCGGGATTTCTTCACACGGAACCTCCTCGGTTCAGACTACGAGAAAATTCCACTTCTAAACAGCGCTGATTTTCGGGGGGATTACC
>NZ_JAVRIB010000055.1:0-556 GCF_031846275.1 Spectribacter hydrogenoxidans | reverse complement strand
CCGCTGTCTGCGGGTCTCGCACAGCGGTTTCTACGACTGGCAGAAACGCCGGCCCAGTGCTCGTGTACGCGACAATGGCCGACTACTAAGCCGCATTCGGGCGATCCATGCCGATCATCTCGGCGTGATGGGACGTCGGCGCATGCACGAAGAACTCGGCTTTGAAGGCGAGCGGGCCAGTCTCAATCGGGTCGCACGCCTGATGCGCCGCCACGGCATCTACGGGATCCCCGTGGCCAGGGCCTGGCGCTACAAGCCATCGGGGCTGCGACCCATCGGCATCGCCAATCATCTCGAGCGCGACTTCGTCGCGCTCGAGCCCAACACCAAATGGGTGACCGATATCACTCAGATCCGTACCGTCGAAGGCTGGCTGTTTCTGTGCGTGGTGATCGACCTTTACAGCAAGCTCGTGATCGGCTGGTCGATGGGCGCGACGCAACAGCGTCAGTTGGTACTGGATGCGGTGACCGCCGCGCTGGGGCAGCGTGATGATCCCGGCCAGCCGGTGATCCTGCATTCGGATCGCGGCACGCAATTCACCAGTCACGAGGTA
>NZ_JAVRIB010000054.1:0-608 GCF_031846275.1 Spectribacter hydrogenoxidans | reverse complement strand
ATCAGGCGGGCGACGCGATTCAGGCTCACGGTTTCGCCTTCGTGCACGAGATCCTCCTGCATGCGAGGCGCGCCAATCACGCCTCGGCTGTCCTCATGAATCTCCCGGATACGTCTCAGCAAGCGCTGATTGGCCTGCTCGCGAGTACTGGCCGGCCGAGCCTGCCAGTCGTAATACCCACTCGGAGAGACGCTGAGACAGCGGCACATCAGGCGCACGGGATAGTGATCGCGACAACGTCGGATCGCCTGATACCTCAGGACGACTCCCTGGCGAAGTACGTTGCCGCTTCGCGCAAAAAATCCCGTTCCTTGGTCACCCGGGCCAGCTCGCGTTTGAGCCGCATCACTTCCTGATCCCGCGGGGTGCCGCTGCCCTTGAACGCCTGGCTGGCGCCGGCATCGGCCTCGCGCCGCCAACGGGTGAGCATGTTCGGGTCGATCCCGATCTCCCGCGCTACTTGCCGACAACTCACGCCCGGCTGGCGGGTCAGCTCCACCGCTTCACGCTTGAACTCGGGACTGTATTTTCGTCGCTTGGTCATGAACACTCCTTACAGGCCCATTGTGAGCCTTTTCAGATGTGTCCGCAGTAACGGGGTAGAACCC
>NZ_JAVRIB010000053.1:0-615 GCF_031846275.1 Spectribacter hydrogenoxidans | reverse complement strand
GGGTTCTACCCCGTTTTCGCGGACGGATTGGAAACGTCTAAAAGCTTCTGATCCTGCTTGGCGACTCGGCGTCGCATTCGTGGGTTGTGGAATCGCTCAATGTAGTCGAACACATCCGCTCTGGCGGCATCCAGTGTCAAATACCTCGCGTGCTGGATGCGCTCGCGCTTAAGTATCCCGAAAAACCCCTCGCAGGGCGCGTTATCCCCGCAGTGGCCGACCGCACTCATCGAGCAAATCAGGGTGTGCTGCTTGAGCAGGCGCTGGTAATCGCCGCTGAGAAATTGGCTGCCGCGATCTGAATGCAAGATCACCGACCAGCCGCCCTGGCGTTGCCAGATGGCCATCTCCACCGCCCGCATCACCATGCGGCGGTCCTGGCGGTGGTGCATGGACCAGCCGAGCACGACATGGCTGAACAGATCGAGCACCACGCATAGAAATAGCTTGCCCTCTCCGGTCTTGATCTCGGTGATATCCGTGACCCACTTGGTCTCCGGCTCGGCGGCGGCGAAATCTCTTTGCAGATGATTGCCGATACCTACCGGTCGGATGCCCGGCTTGCCGCGGCCCCGGCCCTTTTTGCGAGGCCAGCCCTGGAGACCGTGACGAGCC
>NZ_JAVRIB010000052.1:0-676 GCF_031846275.1 Spectribacter hydrogenoxidans | reverse complement strand
TTCGTCCGTATTGTCGGCATCCCTGATCAACGACACGACCCGCTGGTAAGCCTCCGGCGTGGCGATCTCGGCCGCCAGGATCTCCACCATCGAGAGCGTCACCACCGGATCCTCGGGCTGAGCCGCGTGGATGGACTCGAGTACATCGAGTGCCTCCGACCACTGCGCCGTCATCTGGTAGGCCTCGGTCAGGGCCAGTGCGATGCCTCGGGCCGCCGGTTCGATCCGCGCATCGATGTGGTCGGTGATACTCAGACTGACGGTTGGGCGTATCTCGTACTTTCTGAACAACTCGCCCAGCGTCTCCCCTCGGTCGAGGGCCGATGAGAGACAATCGATAGCCGCTTCCGGCTGCTTACGCTTCAGCGCCAGTATGCCGGCCATGAAGGCGGCGTCGGCCTGCGCCGTTGCCTGAATCAGGGTTTTCCAGGCCCCGGCCTCATCCCCCTCATGGATCTGGCGAAGGCCATCGACGAAGGCTTCCTCCTCCGGCGGCGTGATCAATCGCCGGAAGAATCCGAGATCCAGGCGGTCGGCTGCACTCTCGCCTTCCGGTGCCGGTGATCCACGCTTACCGCGACGCCGATCAAGCGGATTGTGCTCGGTGTAGTACAGCCCGCTGCCGGGGATACCGACCGTCCCGCGCGTGCCGGCGGTGCCGAAGGTGAACTTCGCG
>NZ_JAVRIB010000051.1:0-676 GCF_031846275.1 Spectribacter hydrogenoxidans | reverse complement strand
CTCGTCAGTATTGTCGGCATCCCTGGTCAACGACACGACCCGCTGGAAAGCGTCCGGCGTGGCGATTTCGGCCGTCAGGACCTCCACCATCGAGAGCGTAACGACGGGGTCCTTGGGCTGAGCCGTGTAGATGGACTCGAGTACGTCGAGGGCCTCCGACCACTGCGCCGTCATCTGGTAGGCCTCGGCCAGGGCAAGTGCGATGCCCCGGGCGGCCGGTTCGATCCGGGCATCGATGTGGTCGGTGATACTCAGACTGACGGTTGGCCGTATCTCGTACTTTCTGAACAACTCGCCCAGTGTCTCCCCTCGATCGAGGGCCGATGAAAGACAGCTGATGGCCGCTTCCGGTTGCTGACGCTTCAGCGCCAGTACGCCGGCCATGAAGGCGGCGTCGGCCTGCGTCGTTGCCTGACTCAGGGTATTCCAGGCCCCGGCCTCATCCTTCTCATGGATCTGACGAAGACCATCGACGAAGGCTTCTTCCCCCGGCGGTGTAATCAATCGCCGGAAGAATCCGAGATCCAGGCGGTCGGCGGCACTCTCGCCTTCCGGTGCCGGTGATCCACGCTTACCGCGACGCCGATCAAGCGGATTGTGCTCGGTGTAGTACAGGCCGCTGCCGGGGATACCGACCGTCCCGCGGGTGCCGGCGGTGCCGAAGGTGAACTTCGCA
>NZ_JAVRIB010000050.1:0-702 GCF_031846275.1 Spectribacter hydrogenoxidans | reverse complement strand
GTGATGATCGGCATGCCGCTGCAACTGATACAGAAACAGATTGGTGACCACGTTGTTGCTGTTCCAGGAGTGCGAGGGATTGCAGCGCTCGTAGCGGCCGGTCTTCTCGTCCTTCTGCCGCAGCAGGCCGTAGTGCTCGATGTAGTTGACCACTTCCAACAGCGAGGCGCCCACGAACGCCTGGATCAGCAGGAAGGGCAGCACCGCCCAGCCCAGCCAGATGGCCAGGCTGCCGAACAGGACTGCAGTCATGGCCCAGCCCTGGAGATTGTCGTTTTCCATGCTCCAGACGCTCTTGCCCTGGCGGCCGAGGCGCTCCTTCTCGATGCCCCAGGCCGAGCGGACGCTGCCGATCATGGTCCGCGGCAGGAACTCCCAGAAGGTTTCACCCATGCGGGAGCTGGCGGGGTCCTCCGGCGTGGCCACATGGCGATGATGGCCCTTGTTGTGCTCGACGAAGAAATGGCCGTATGCCACCGGCGCCAGCGTCAGCTTGGCCAGCCAGCGCTCCAGCGAGGCCTTCTTGTGGCCCAGCTCGTGGGCGGTATTGATGCCCACCCCGTTGACAATGCCGACCGTGAAGATCAGGCCCAGGATTTCCCACCAGGCCATGGGCTGGGTAGCCAGCAGCCACGCCCCCAGAATGGTGGTCAGGTACTGGGTGGGGATGTAGCCGTAGACGATCGCCCGGTAATAGCGGTC
>NZ_JAVRIB010000005.1:0-238646 GCF_031846275.1 Spectribacter hydrogenoxidans | reverse complement strand
ACCGCATCGAAGGTCTGCTCGTTCTGACGCCAGCCGACGTTGCCCACGAAGCGGGCGTTATCGAGGATCAACCGCTGGCGGCCGATTTTCAGCGTGGTTGCCGGCAGGCCCCGATAACGCAGCCAGGCGCGGTTCATCTGCTCCCCCACGGGATCCGCGATGGTGGCGAAGCCGGTATTGCCGTTGGTGGCAGCCAGGAACGGCGGGCCACTGTTGTAGCCATCATCGCCGCCGACGGCATAGACCCCCTCGAACTCGGCGAAGGCGTCCAGATTCCGCCAGGCGCCGGTGCGGTATCCCAGCCGCGGCCTCAGGGTCAGGGCGTCGGCGTCCTCGCGGCCCTGCTGCTCGGCCTGCTCGTAGCGCAGGTTGAGATGCAGCGAGGCGCGGCCGTCGGTTATCGCGTCGGTCAACGGCCCGGCCCCGGCCGGCATAGCCACAAGGGCCGCCAGAATCATCCATCGTCGTGCTCGCATCCGTGTCATGCCAGACCTCCCGGGCAACAAAAAAGGCGTCCGCCCGAAGCCCGCGGTTAGCGGGAAACGGGCGAACGCCTTTGTTCGCAATCAGATTGTCGTCGCCGCGTGCGGTCCTGGAGGATCGTCGTTGATCCGGACAGCCGCAGGCTCAGGGTGATTCAAGCAGGCTTCATGCCATCGGCATCGGATGTGGGCCGAATGCTGGCAGAAACGGGGTTTTCGGCCAGCATTCGACTTCGTCGTCGAGTGGCGGCGCGGCGACCGTTGCACCGCAACACAGCACGCCGCAGCTAGTCCGCACTACGCTCAAGCACGGACCGGGCCATTTCCACCATCGGCAGACCGCGATCCATGGCGGCCTTGCGGATGCGCCGATAGGCATCCCGTTCGGACAGGCCGTGGCGCTCCATGAGTAGCGACTTGGCCCGGTCGATCACCTTGCGCCCGGCCAGATCGGCCCGGGCTTCGTCGCGTTCCTGGCGCAGGACTTCGGCATCCTGGTACTGGCGCACCGCC
This sequence comes from Spectribacter hydrogenoxidans, assembly GCF_031846275.1. Classification (NCBI taxonomy): domain Bacteria; kingdom Pseudomonadati; phylum Pseudomonadota; class Gammaproteobacteria; order Salinisphaerales; family Salinisphaeraceae; genus Spectribacter; species Spectribacter hydrogenoxidans. The sequence goes on along the minus strand of NZ_JAVRIB010000005.1, from coordinate 237,651 downwards.
ACCTCCACCAGCGAGCGCACCAGCGCGGGCGACACCCCTTCCACCACATAGCTGCTCACACCGGCGTCGGCCGCGGCCGCCAGGCTCTGACGGTCATCGCGGGGGGACAGCATCAGCATCGGTTTGGGGTAGCGCTGCCCCAGCATGGCCAGATGCTCCAGCGTGTCGCGTGAGGGCGAATCGGCGTCCACCAGCACCGCATCCGGGGCCATGCGTTCCACCGCTTCGTACAGATCGGGATCGTCGGCGAGAACGCCGACCACGCGAAAGCCTGCCTCCTCCAGCGCCGCGCGCAGGGTGGAGCAGCGCGTCGAGTGTACATCGACGAGAAGTACGCTGAGGCTCATGACACAACCCGGGATTGGTGTCGGGTACCGACCAGTGTCAATGCAAGTTACGTACCGTCATCAGCAGGCGCGTCGCGATCCCCGGTCACCAGCAGCGGCGGCAGGAACAGGAAATCCGCCGCCAGGGCCAGGCCGATGATGATCGCGGTCAACGCGCCCATGTGCACGGTCATGGTGAAGGCGGATAACGTCATCAGCGCGAAGCCGAGCATCAGCACCAGCGATGTCAGGCACAGGGCCACGCCGACGTGAGCGAAGGCGTCGCGCACGGCATCGGCCGGGGACAGACCCTTTTCCAGTCGCGCCAGACGGTATCGGGACAGCAGGTGCACCGAGTCATCCACCACGATGCCCAGGGTGAGGCTGGCCACCACGGATGTGGCCAGGCCGGTTTGGCCGACGGTCAATCCCCAGACGCCGAAGCCCATCGCCAGCGGCGCCAGGTTGGGGACCAGGCTGATCAGGCCCAGCCGCAGGCTGCCAAAGGCCCAGGCCATGACCACGGCGATAAAGACGAACGCCAGCACCGTGCCGGTGAGCATGCTGGCGAAGTTGTGGCGGGCGATGGCGGCGAACATGATGGAAATGCTCGAACCCGGCGTGACCATGTCCCGGGGGAGGTTGGTGCGCATCCAGTCGCGGGCGCGGGCGTCGAGTGTCCGCATCTGCTGATCCGGGATGGGATTGAGCACCACCGCCAGCCGTGCCGCCGACTTGTCGAGGCTGATCAGGTCGTTGATGCCGGTTCCCTGCGGCAGCGACATTTCGTAGACCAGCAGGTACTGCGCAATCAACTGGCGCGAATCGGGGATGCGCGCCGCCGCCGGATCGCCCCCGTTCATGGCCTTGTTGAGCCGGGTCACCAGATCGGTGACCGACACCACGCGGCGAACCTCCGGCTGCTCGCGAAACCATTCGGCCAGCGCCGCGACTCGGCGCAGAAAATCGGGTGCCTGGGCGGCGCCCTCGGCGCCCGCGTGCAGCGGATACTCGATCAGCTGCATGCCGGTGAGTTCGCGGTTGATGAACTCGGTGTCATGGCGGAACTCGATCGACGGGTCGAAGAACTCGACATAGTTATCGCCGAAGCGATTGAGAGGGATGGCCGCCGAGAGTCCGGCAATCACCAGCAGCCCCGCCATCATCAGGGTGCGCCGCCGGGCGATGACCATACGGGCCAGACGGTCCAGCCACCGGCGGCTGAGCCGGCCGGCCCCGGCGCGGGGCGCGGGCAGCACCATCATCGCCGCCGGCAGGAAGGTGATCGACAGCCCCCAGGCCGCTACCACGCCGGTGGCCACGATGTTGCCGAGGTCCCGGAACGGCGGCGAATCCGAGAAGTTCATTGCCAGAAAGCCCAGCGCCGTGGTCAGGCTGGTGAGCAGCACCGGCCGGGCATTGATGCGCAGGGATTCGCGCATGGCCGCCGGCTTGTCACGGCCCTCGGCCAGCGCCCCGGCATAGCCCACCAGCACATGCACCGAATCGGCGATGGCCAGGGTGAGGATGATGATGGCGGCGGCCAGTGACGCGGTGTTGAGCACGACGCCGGCCCAGCCGGCCAGGCCGAAGGCGACGGTCACCGACATCGCCAGCACGCCGAGGGTGGCCACCGTAGTGGTCACCCGCCGGAAGAATACCGCCAGGACCAGGAACATCAGCAGGAAGAACGGCGGATACAGATGCGTAAGGTCCCATCGCACCGAGTCCACCATCGCCTGGTTGAGCATCACCGACCCGGTCAGGTACACGCCCAGCCCCGGGTGCTCGGCCTCCAGCCGGTTACCCAGTTGCCGGACCGCGGTGGTGATCTCGCGGAAGGCGGCTTCCTTGTCGCTGTCCGGCAGGTCGAACACCACCGACACGGCGGTTACGTTGCCGTCCTCGGCCAGCAGGCCGCCGGCGATGCGGTCGTTGTCCAGCGCCCGTTCGCGGGCATCGGCGCGCTGGGGATCGGACAATCGGCCGGGTGGAATCAGCGGTTCCACCACCAGCTCGTCGCCGCGGGCGAAGCTCTGATGGAAATTGACCAGCGAGGTCACGCTACTGGCGTAGGGCAGGGCCCAGGCCGCATCGGTGGCTTCGCGCAGGGCGGCCAGGGTCTCGGCGCTGAATACCTCGCCGCCGGCCGGGGCCAGCGCCATGAACACGTTGTCGCGCCGGTCGAATTTCGCTTCGATGGCCTGGAAGTTCTGCCACTCGGGATTGTCCGGCGAAAAATAGGCGTCGTAGGCCGCGGTGAAGCCCAGACCGGGCAGGCCGGCAGCGGCTGCCAGCGTTGCCGCCACTGCCAGGAGCATGACGCGCCAGGGGTGACCGACTATCCAGCGGAAGGCCGCGGTCATCTGGTGGCTTCAGTGGTCAGTGGGGGCGAGCCGTGCACGGGTGGCTGGTGGCGGCGTCCTCGTTTCGAGTTGCGTGTTTCAGGTTTCGGGTTGGTCATGACGATGCACTGAAACGGACCCGGCTTTCCCGACGCTCGTGACGTTGAAGCACCCTCAGCGGGCGCGTTCCAGCGCATCCACCGAGAAATCGCGGCGCGTGAAACCGTTGTCGAAGGTGATGTCGCGCCAGCGCAGGGTGCTGGTGCCGCCGGTGAGCTGGTTGGTCATGGTCAGTTGGCCGGCTCGCCACTGGCCGTTGGGATACTCCTGGAAGTCGCTGGCCTCCAGCGTCTTGAGATGCTGGCCGGCCTTGTTGAAATACTCCACCCGCAGGGTGCGGTAATGGGCCTGGTCCAGCCAGGCCACCTGCCGGCTGTACACGGCTGTGTCCGGATCCTCCGGGACGCGTTCGAGCACGTACGCTGACTCGCCGTCGAGCGTATCCTCGCGCAGCAGGGTGACATCGAATTTCTCCACCGGCTGGGCGGTGAAGTCGGCATAGGAAAACTCGCTGCCCATGAAGGCCCCGGCGCGGTTGCCGGCGGCGATGCGCTTCACCCGTGACAGGGCTGGCAGGTAAAGCCATTGCTCATCCGGCCGTTGACTGTGAGAGTGGGTCAGCAGTGCGGTACCGGCCACATCCGGTGGATGCTGGATGATCGTGAGACTGCGGCTGCCGTCATCGGTTTCCATGCTGCGGGCGCGGAGCTCGCGACGGGCCTCGTCGCCATCGGCGGTGCGGATCACCATGGTGGCTTCGCCGCGCTGATCGGCATAATCGGCGAAACGGGCTTCGGCGTCGCGGGCAATCTGCATGCCGCGGCCCTCCTCGGCAAGCGCCGCGCCCAGCGGGAACAAAACGGCGATGACAATGAACCAACGCATAGGAATCCCGGAGCGCCACCATGGCGGCTGGTTGAAGATGGCTGCAGAGCAGACACGAAGTCTCGCATGGATGGCGGCGCTCACGCTGCTGATGTCCGGGTGCGCGACGCCGTTGCCGGAGCGGTCTGCCCCGCCCGCCAATACGGTGGCAGTGGCGGAAACCGATGTCGGTCTGGCAGGGCGCCTGAATACCCGGCTGGCCGCACTCGGCTGGGCGCTGGTCCCCTATCAGTCCGGCCAGAGTGCCGGCACGCCGGGCCCGGTACCGGCCGATCTGGCCGACCGCGCCCGCTATCGGCTGGAGCTGCGGGCCGAGGAGGTGGGTGCCTGCGGCAATCTGGAACCCAACTACATCTACGATATCCGGCTGATCGACAACCGCGACGAGTCGATCGCCGCCCGGCGCCATGGCCGCGGTTGCGAGATCGACACCGCCCGCCGCTTCGAGGATCTGCTGCGCCAGCGCAAGCTGGTGCCGTCGGCCGAGGCGGCCTGAGTGGTGATGTCATCGCCATTGCCGGGGTATGGACGGGTTGCTAGCTTGCGGGCATGGACGCACATTGCCGCCCTGATCATCCCCCGACCATGAGCGGCTTCGCACGGTGCTGGCCGGCGCTGTTCCTGGTCCTGCTGGGCATTGGTTCGGCCGCGGCGGATATTCGTGTCCAGGTCAGGGAAACCGTCAACGATGGCGAACCGTCCCATGCGGTGCACTGGTTCGGTGACCAGCGCAGCATGCGCGACGACGGCAACCGCTACATCATCACCCGGCTGGATCTGGGCAAGATCTTCATCGTCAACCGGTTGGCGCAGCAGTACCGGGTGATCCCCCTGCCGGACAGGCCGGCGGAAGAGCCACCGGCTGTCAGTGTCGAACGTACCGACGACGTTCGCGAGATCGAGGGCTGGCCGGCGCGGCGCTACCGCATCGGCGGGGCAGCGGCCGGCGACATGACCATCGACGTCTGGATAAGCGACGAGGTGCCGGTGGACATCGCCGGCTTCCGGCGGCTGATGGTGAATCTGGGCCAGCGGCCGGGATCGGAATGGATGCAGGCCTACCGGCAGATCCCCGGTTTCCCGGTGCTCCAGGAAGTCACGCTGACGCGTCCGGAACTCCGGCTGCACTCGAAAAGCCGAGTGATGTCGATCGAGCAGGCCGAGCCGGCGGCGGATACCTACGACCCGCCCGAGGATTACGAGCAGGTGCCCTGAGCGGGTATCGAGGCCAGTGCCCACGGCGTTACGCTGCGGATACGCTTTGATCCGAGCCCACATTGCCATGCAGCTGTTCGTCTCCCCCACGTCGCCTTTTGCCCGCCTGGTTCGCGTCATCCGGCTGGAAAAGGCGCTTACCGACGAGATCGCCATCGAATGGGTCGACCCCTGGGCCAGCCCCGATCCGCTTACCCGGGCCAATCCCTATTCCCAGGTGCCGGCCCTGAAGCTGGCCGATGGCACCACGATTGTCGACAGCCTGGTCATCGCCAGCTTTCTGGAAAGCCGTTTTCCCGAGCCGGCGCTGATGCCCCCGGCCACCGCAGCCGCCGTGCACCACAAGCTGGGTCTGGGCAAGGTGCTGATCGATGCGGCGGTGGATCTGGTGGTGACCAAGCGCTTTCGTCATCAGCCTGACAGCGATCCGGTCGCCGCCCGCCGCTGGGTGGCCATTGAACGGGCCGTGCCCGTGATTGCCGATGGCGTGACCCCGGTGGAACAACCGGACCTGGGTGATCTCGCCCTGGCGGTGGCGCTGGCCTATCTCGATTTCCGCCTGCCCGACATCGAGTGGCGGGTGACGCAGCCGGGATTGGCCCGCTGGGCGGACGACCTCGGCCAGCGTCCGGCGCTGGCAGAAACCCGGCCGCCGACCGGCTAGCCCGCCAGTTCCGCCCGGTCCCGGAATGCGGCCAGCGCGTCGGGATTGGCCAGGGCGGTGGTGTTGCCCACGTCGCGGCCGTGGATGACCTCGCGCACGGCGAGTTCCGTGATCTTGCCCGAGACGGTGCGGGGGATATCTGGCACCTGGGCAATCACCGCCGGCACATGGCGGGGGCTGACCTGCGCCCGGATGGTGTCACGGATGCGCCGGCGCAGGTCGTCATCCAGGCGTACTCCCTCGCGCAGGCGCACGAACAGGACCACGCGGGTGTCGTCACCGGTCTCCTGGCCCACGCAGACCGATTCCAGCACCTCGTCGATGGTGTCCACCCGGCGATAGATCTCGGCGGTGCCGATCCGCACGCCGCCGGGGTTGAGGGTGGCGTCGGAGCGGCCTTCGATGACCAGCCCGCCGCGCGGGGTCATGCGGGCATAGTCGCCGTGGCTCCACACCCCCGGGAAGGTGTCGAAATAGGCCGCGTGATAGCGGTGGCCGCCGGGGTCGTTCCAGAACCCCACCGGCATCGATGGAAACGGCAGGGCGCAGGTCAGTTCGCCGGTTTCATCGATCACCACCTCGCCCTGCGGATTGCGGATTTCCACCTGCATGCCCAGTCCGGGTCCCTGCAGTTCGCCGCGGTAGACCGGCAGCAGCGGATTGCCCGGGGCGAAGCAGGACACGATGTCGGTGCCGCCGGAGATCGAGCTCAGCTGGATATCGGCCTTCACGTCGCGGTAGACGTAGTCGAAGGAGGCGGGCAGCAGCGGCGAGCCGGTGGACAGCAGCGTGCGCAGCGTGTCCAGGTCATGGCTGGTGCGCGGGGTCAGCCCGGCCTTTTCGCAGGCGGCGATCCATTTGGCGGACGCGCCCAGTACGGTGACGCCGAACTCGTCCACCAGATCCCAGAGCACGCTGCCGTCCGGGTGGAAGGGCGAGCCGTCGTAGAGCACCACCGCGGCATCGACCGCCAACGCGGACACCAGCCAGTTCCACATCATCCAGCCGCAGGTGGTGAAGTAGAGCATGCGGTCGCCGTCACCCAGGTCGGTATGCAGTCGCAGTTCCTTGGCGTGTTGCAGCAGGGTGCCGCCCGCGCCGTGGACAATGCACTTGGGTGCTCCGGTGGTGCCGGACGAGTACAGAATGTAGAGCGGGTGGTCGAAGGGCAGCGACGCGAATCCGATGTCATCGGCCGCCATCGCGAAGTCGTCCCAGGCCACCGCCCGCTCCAGCCCCGCCAGCGACGGCGAGTCGTCCACGTGCGGGACCACCACCACCTGCTCCACCGACGGCAATGCCGCCACAAGCTCGCGAACCCGAGCCAGGCAGTCGAACCGCCGTCCGGCGTAATGGCAGGCATCGGCCACGAACAGCAGCTTCGGTTCGATCTGGCCGAAGCGGTCGAGCACCCCCGGTACACCGAAATCCGGCGAGCAGGACGACCACACCGCCCCGAGGCTCGCCGCCGCCAGCATGGCGATCACGGTCTGCGGGATGTTGGGCAGATAGCCCGCCACCCGGTCACCCGGCACCACCCCGGCGGTGCGCATCCCCGCCGCCATGCGGGCGACCTCGGCGAACAGCTGGCGGCGGGTCCAGGTCTGGCGGGCCCCGATTTCGTCAGCGAACAGGATGGCCGGCCGGTCATCCGGATTCCGCAACAGGTTCTCGGCGAAATTCAGGCGGGCATCGGGGAACCAGCGGGTACCCGGCATGGCCGGCCAGCCCTCGGTCACCCGATCGCCGCGGGTCGTGGCGCGGATGCCGGCGTCGTCCCACACCAGTCGCCAGAACACGTCCGGCTGTTCAAGCGAGAACCGGTGCAGCGAGGGCCAGCCGGTCACTGCCGGGTCGCATTCCCGCCGTACCCGTTCCAGAAACGCCTGCATGTGGCAGCGCTGAACGTCTGCTGCATCCGGGTGCCATAGGGGCTGCGTCATAGTATTGTCCCTGCCTGTCTGTAAACGGGTTGTCGGGGATCCGACCGTAACCATTTTTCAGCACGGTGATAACACGATGGGTTTATTGATCGACGGCGTCTGGCACGACCAGTGGTACGACACCGATTCCACCGGCGGGCGTTTCGAGCGCAACGAGGCCAGTTTCCGTCACTGGATTACCGCCGACGGCCGCCCCGGCCCGTCCGGCGAGGGCGGGTTCGCCGCCGAGCCCGGCCGCTATCATCTGTATGTGTCCCGGGCCTGTCCCTGGGCCCACCGCACCCTGATCTACCGCAAGCTCAAGGGGCTGGAGGACATGATCAGCCTGTCGGTGACCCACTGGTTCATGGGTGACAAGGGCTGGACCTTCGCCGAAGGCCCGGGGGTGGTGCCGGACCCGATCCACGACGCTGACTATATTCACCAGGTCTACCAGGCTGCTGTGCCGGATATGACGGGTCGCTGCACCGTGCCGTTGATATGGGACAAGCAGCGGCAGACCATCGTCACCAACGAATCGGCCGAAATCATCCGCATGTTCAACTCGGCCTTCGACAGCGTGGGCGCAACCCCGGGGGATTACTGCCCGGCGGATCAGCGCGACGAGATCGACGCTCTCAACGAGCGCATCTATCACACCGTCAACAACGGGGTGTACAAGGCCGGTTTCGCCACCACCCAGCAGGCCTACGAGGAAGCCGTGGCGCCACTGTTCGACACGCTGGATTTTCTCGAGGACCGGCTGTCACGCCAGCGCTACCTGTGCGGGGACGCCATCACCGAGGCCGACTGGCGCCTGCTGCCCACGCTGCTGCGCTTCGATCTGGTCTACCACGGCCACTTCAAGTGCAATCGACGCCGCATCGTCGACTACCCCAATCTCTGGGGCTATACCCGCGATCTGTACCAGCAGCCCGGCATCGCCGACACCTGCAACTTCGACCATGCCAAGCGCCACTACTACGAAAGCCACGACACCGTGAATCCCACCCGCATCGTGCCGGTGGGCCCGGACATGGATTTGGACGCTCCGCACGGGCGAGGATGAAACCGCCGCCTGCCGTCCAGGAGTAAAGCCGATGAAAGCGTCCGATCTGATGGTGCAGTGCCTGGAGGCCGAGGGCGTCGAATACGTGTTCGGCGTGCCGGGCGAGGAGAACGCGGATTTCATGATCTCGCTGGCGGCGTCCGAGCGCATCCGTTTCATTCTCACCCGCCACGAGCAGGGCGCGGCCTTCATGGCCGAGGCCTATGGACGGCTCACTGGCCACCCAGCGGCCTGCCTGGGCACCCTGGGGCCGGGCGCGACTAATCTCATCACCGGCGTGGCTGACGCCAACATGGACCGGGCGCCGCTGATCGTGCTCACCGGTCAGGGGGCGACCTCGCGGTTGCACAAGGAATCCCACCAGATCATGGATGTGGTGGAGATGTTCTCGCCGGTCACCAAATGGGCCACCACGGTTTATCGCGCCGACACCCTGCCCGAAATCATGCGCAAGGCGGTGCGGCTGGCGCGCATGGAAAAGCCCGGTGCCACCCTCGTCGAGCTGCCCGAGGACGTGGCCAAAGAGGACACGGGCGCTGCGCCGCTGGCGCCCCGCCGCTTTCGCCGCGCGGTGATCGACGACAAGATCGCCGACCGGGCCTTCGAGTTGCTGGCCCGAGCCCGGCGGCCGGTGATCCTGGCTGGCAACGGGGCCATCCGCCGGCGGGCCTCGAAGCAGTTGCGCCGCTTGTGCGAGGCCACCGGCATCGGCGTGCTCAACACCTTCATGGCCAAGGGCGCGGTGGATATGGACGCCGACTACTGCCTGTACACCGTGGGACTGGGCAGCAAGGACCTGCCCACCCTGGCCATCGATGAGTCGGACCTGGTGATCACGTTGGGCTTCGACATGGCCGAATACCATCCCCACCTGTGGAATCCGAACCGCGACAAGTGCATCGTGCATGCCGATTTCCTGCCAGCGGAAATCGACGAGCACTATCACCCGGACGTGGAACTGGTGGGCGATCTCGCCCACACCCTTTGGATGCTCAACGAGCGCATCGCCGCGCGCGGCCTGCCCGCCTACGACCTTGCCTACCAGGCCGACCTGCGCCTGCAGATGCAGGCGGAATTCGCCGAGCATGCCGAGGACGACACCCGCGGCACCATCCGGCCGCAAAAGATGCTCTGGGATATCCGGCGGTTGCTGAGGCCCGAGGACATTGTGCTGTCAGATGTCGGGGCTCACAAGATGTGGATTGCCCGCCATTACCACTGTCATGAGCCCAACACCTGCCTGATTCCGAACGGCTTCTGCAGCATGGGCTCGGCCCTGCCCGGGGCGATTGGTGCGCACCTGGTGTTTCCGCAGCGACGGATCCTGGGCATTGCCGGCGACGGCGGTTTTCTCATGAATGTGCAGGAAATGGAAACCGCCCGGCGGCTGGACGCCGACATCACCATGCTGGTGTGGGAGGATCACGAATACGGTCTGATTGCATGGAAGCAGGAAAACGAGTTCGGCCGCCACACCGATCTTGCTTTCGCCAACCCGGATTGGCTGCGGTTGGCCACTGCTTTCGGGTGGCAAGGTCACCGCGTCGACGCCAGCCGGGATTTCGCATCCGTCATGGAACGGGCCCTGGCCGAGCGGGGACCCAGCCTGGTGGTTGCACCCGTGGACTACCGCGAGAACCGCCGGCTCACCGAGCGACTCGGCGATATGTTCGAGCCCGGCCTGATCGGCAGCTGATCGAATCTGACTCGCGGTTTGCATCATGGACTGATCGGTCCTGAAATGCTGGCATGCAGGGTCGACCACGCAGCTTCGACGAGGAACAGGCGCTGGAAGCGGCTATGCAGTGTTTCTGGACGCATGGCTATCGGGCCACCCCGTTTGCAGACATTGTTGCAGGCGACCGAAGAGCAGCCTGTACGGCTCCTTCGGGGGCAAGGATCGTGTGTTCGCTCGCTGTCTGGCGTGTTACCAGCGCGGGATGGTTGCCGTGCTGGAAGATCATCTGGCGAACGCCGATAGTGGCCGTGCGTTCATCGAAGTCGTGCTGGAAGGGTTGGCGGCGGAGGCGGTCGAGCCCGCGCCGCGCGGGTGCCTGGCCATGAACTCCGCCAACGAGCTCGGCGCCGCGGTACCGACGCTGTCAAGCGAGGTCAGCCACTGTTTCGCCAGCGTCACGCGAGTCTTTCACCGTGCCATGATCCTGGGCCAGACGGACGGCAGCATTGGCCGGGCTCGGGATGCCGATGATCTGGCGAGGTATCTGGTCGCTCACATCGGCGGCGTGCGCAACCTGATCAGGGGCGGCGCAGCCGATCCCGATCAGGTGCGCCGCCTCAACGTGATCACGCTGGAGGCGCTGGCGTGAAACTTTTGCTTTTTTTATGGACCGCCTGGTCCATAACGGTCGGGCTGATCACCACCCGCGGTCGACACGGCAGAACAGCCACAACCAAGGAGACATCGTCATGACAGCGGAATACCAACTCTCTCTCGATCTGGTCGACCCCGACAACACTAACGAGCGGGCGAAGGGGCTGCTGGGCGACGCCAAATCCAATCTGGGATTTGTGCCCAACATGTATGCCGGCATGGCCAACGCGCCGGGGCTGCTGGATACCTACCTGCACGGTTACAAGCTATTCCGCGAGGAAAGCGGCTTCGAACCGGCGGAGCAGGAAGTGGTGTTCCTGACCATCAGTTACGACAACGGCTGCCACTACTGCATGGCCGCGCACAGCATGATTGCGGACAAGGCGTCCGGCGTGCCCGAGGCGGTCACCGAGGCCATCCGCGCCGGCAAGCCGATTGCCGACGAGAAGCTGGCCGCACTCGCCGGGTTCACCCGTCGCATGGTGAACACGGGCGGCAAGCCCGCCAATGCCGATGTCCGGGCGTTTCTGAATGCCGGCTACAGCGAACGCCATATTCTGGAAATCATTCTGGCGATCGCGGTGAAGACCCTCAGCAACTATTCCAACCACGTCTTCCATACCCCGGTGGACGAGGTGTTTGCCGCTTACAAGTGGTCGCCCGCGGACGCTCGCGCGGCCTGATCGGCTGTTAGTCATGCCGGCGCCGGACAGATCCGGCGCCGGCCCGCCCGACGCCCTTCCGAAACAGGATGCATTGAATGATCGATCTCTACACCTCCGCCACGCCCAACGGTTGGAAAGCCTCCATTGCCCTGGAAGAACTCGGACTCGACTACGAGTTGCACCCGATCAGCTTGAGCAACGGTGAGCAGAAGCAGCACTGGTATCTCGAACTCAACCCGAACGGCCGCATTCCCACCATCGTCGATCACGACGAGGACAATTACGTGGTGTTCGAGTCCGGGGCCATCCTGGAATACCTGGCCGAGAAGACCGGGCAACTCATGCCCACCGACCGCAAGGGCCGCTTCGAGGTGATCCAGTGGTTGATGTTCCAGATGGGCGGGGTCGGCCCGATGCAGGGCCAGGCCAATGTGTTCTACCGCTATGCCGCGGAAAAGATCCCCTATGCGATCGAGCGCTATCAGACGGAAACCAAGCGCCTTTACCGCGTGCTGGACAAGCGGCTGGAACACCGGGAGTACCTGGCCGGCGAATATTCCATTGCCGATATCGCCAACTGGGCCTGGGTGTCCATCCACTTCTGGGCCGGTGTGGATGTCGATGATCTGCCCCACCTGCAGCGGTGGATCAAGGCAATCGGCGCACGGCCGGCGGTGCAGCGGGGCATCGAAGTGCCGGAAAAGGTGGAGTTCGACCTCAGCGACGCTGACAGGTCCGCGGCCAGCGGGGCATCGATCCTGGTCAGCGCGGACGATCGCTGATCAGAAGGACCGCTGGGCCAACACGGTGGCGGGCCGGTGGTGCAGCCAGCCCGGCTGTCACCGGCCCGCTCAGGTATCGCGGAGCGATTTCTTCCAGCGGTGCAGCCGGGGCTTGAGCGCGTCGAGTGGCTGCCAGCTCTCGGCCAGTACGGTGGCCTGGCCGGCGTGATAGCCGACCCATTACTTCTGAATCGGTGAAATCTGCGTAATCTGCGGATCCCTCTTCCGTCCGTATTCTCGGGCGGTTCTCTCAGACGGCTTGGCGGCCAGCGGCCCCGCGTGCCGCCCAGTAGTCGACGCTGAGATAGCGCCCGGCCCCGGTGAAGAACAGGCTCAGCAGCATGATGAAGTAGGTGGCCGCCATCTGGATGCCGTTGTTGAGGATCACGAACTTGCCCTGTTCGGTCAGCCAGTCGTAGTTGCCATGCTCCTTGAGGATGGCACGGCCCTGCTCGGCGCGTTTGGCGGCCTGCTGCGCATCCTCGCAGTTGAACAGGCAGAACATCGGGTCGGCGATGGTCTGCCAGCCGTGTTCCCAGTGCACCGCGAAGGCGGCGACCAGCATGGTTACCATCAGCGGAATCGCCAGCCAGCGCACGGCTAGCCCGATCAACAGGGTAATGGCGCCGATCACTTCCGTAGCGGTGGCGAGAAATGCCATCAGCCAGGGAAACGGCAGGCCCAGCCCCCACTCGAGGTTGCCGAACCAGTTAACCGTGTTGTCGAAGTTGTTCACCTTGTTCATCCCCGCCAGCCAGAACACCGGTGCCAGGTAAAGGCGCAGGGCCAGCGGCGCCAGGAAGTCGAGCGCACGGGTCTTGTCCAGCAGGTGCTGGGCTGCGAGAAGTAGTTGCATGGGTCGCCTGAGGTTTGTCGAATCCAGGTAAGCGACCGGCCGCCGTGGGATTCGATTGCGGGGGCGACGCCTCAGTCGTCCGGGGACAGGCTCGCGTCCAGCCCGGCCACCAGGTCCGGGTATTGCAGCGTCAGACCGAGCTGCTCGCGCAGGCGGCGGTTGTCCAGGCGGCGGGATTCGCGCAGGAACGACAGGCGCATGTCGCTCCAGTCGCGTTCCGCATCGGCACGGCTGATGGTGGGCGGGGCCGGCAGGCCCAGGCGCTGGGCGATGGCCCGGTACGCGGCACCCATTGGGGTCGGCTGGCCGTCGGTGGCATTGTAGATGGCGCGGTCCGGACCCCGTTCGGCGGCGGCCATGGCGGCTGAGGCCAGATCATCGATGTGGATGCGGTTGGTCCAGGGGCTGTCCGCATCCGCCAGCACCGGTTCGCCGCGGCGTACCCGTTCCACCGGCAGCCGGCCCGGCCCGTAGATGCCGGGGGCACGGAGAATGGCCACCGGGCCCGGCCACCCGGACAGCCGGGCTTCGGCGGCGGCGCGACGTCGGGCGCGGTCGGTCTGGGGGTTGATCGGCCGGTCCTCGGTTACCCAGTCGCCCCCGCAGTCGCCGTACACGCCGCTGGTGCCGATGTAGACCACTCGCCGGGGTGGCCGCTCGGTGTAGGCGGTCAGGACGGCGGCTAGCCTCGGGTCATCGTCGCCGGTTCGTGGCGGCGGGGCGAAGTGGAACAGGATATCGGCGTCGGGCAGATCGGGATCGGGCTGGTCGAGATCAAGCGCCTGTGCTGCGATACCGGCGCTGGCAAGATGATCGGCACTGTCGGTGCTGCGCACTATGCCGGTGACCTGCCAGCGGCGGGCCGCAGCCAGCCTGGCGACCCGCTGCCCGGTGTTGCCGCAGCCGATGATCACGGCACGGGTCACGGCGACTAGCGGGTGCTGCCCAGTACGGCTTCCAGCCCCTGGCGGAATGCCTGGCGGGCTTCCTCGTCCTGGTCGATTTCCTCGAACAGCCGGCCGAGTTCCAGCAACGCTGACGGCCGGTTGGCCCCGCGCAGGCTGCTTTCCAGATAGCTGCGCGCCCGACCCCAGAGCCGGTTGCGCAGGCACAGGCGGCCGGCCACCAGCAGCAGTTCCGGTTCGTCGCCGTACTGCTTGAGCCAGGCCTCCACCGTGGCCAGCTGGGCGGTGCGGTTATCGCTGGCGATATCGCCGAACGCCAGCGCCAGGCCGGCGTCCCACTGGGTGCGCAGAGTGGCCCGGATCAGGTCGGCGGCTGCTACCGGCGCGCCGGCCTCGATAAGCTTGTGCACGTACACCACCTGCACTGCAGGGTTGCGCCGCAGCTCGCGCGGCACCTGTTTCCAGGTTTCCGGCAGGGTGTCGGCATTGGCGTCGGTCTGGCGCAGCAGATCGCTCCAGGCCCTGACCGCCAGATTCTTGCGCGTCTGGTCGGAGAGCAGGTGCTGCTTGCGCAGCACGGGCAGCAGTTCGCGCAGCTGCGCCCAGTCACCCATACGTTCGCTCAGGCGGGCGAGCAGGACCAGGCCGTGACCGTGGGTGGGTTCGATCTCCCGCAGCCGGGTCAGCGTGGCCAGGGCTTCGGCGTCCTGGCCCTGTTCCATCTGCAACTCGGCCTGGGTCAGCAGGATGGCCAGCTCCGAGCTGCCCCGCCGGGCGGCGGCCTGCTCCAGGTAGCGGTCGCGTCGGTCGGGTGCCTGCAGATGCTGGGCACAACGGGCCGCGCCGAGGTAGTTGAGGATGGGGTTGTCCTGGCGCTCGGCCAGTTTCGCGAGTTCGTTCTCGGCGTCCACCCAGCGGCCCTCGAACAGCTTGAGCAACCCCTGATATAACGACTTGCGTGCCTTGCGTTCGCCGCGCCGGGCCAGCAACTCGCGCAGGTTGCGGGGCAGCAGGGCGCCGGTTACCGCCAGCCGCCACAGCAGCAGTGCGGTGTACATGCCTGCCACCAGCACGGCCAGAAAGAAGAACAGGGAGGTTTCCAGGCGCCAGTCCGCGTAGGCGATCTGCACGTAACCGTTGTGCTCGCGGAAGACCAGCGCCAGTCCGACGCCGGCAACCAGGAAGATGAAGAAGAACAGCAGCAGGCGTCGCATTTATTCGTTGCCGTTGTTGCCGGACGCGTTCGGGTCCGGGTTGCCGCTCAGCCGCTTCTGGGCCTGTTCGCGCAGGAAGGCGCGCATGGCCACCAGGCTGGCGCTGATGTCGGGTGCCTGCCAGTCGATACCGGCCTTGCTGATGCCGTTGAGCTGTTCCAGCGCGCCAGCGACGCCGGCGGCGTCGGTGTCGAAATAGGTCTGCAGCCACTTGCGGGCACTGTCCAGATTCTGGCGGTACACCTCGCCCTGGCGCTGCAACAGGGCCAGCCGCGCGGACTGCAGCTTCAGCGTCAGGTTCTGGTGGAGGAAATAAGCCTCGTCGGGCGGCATCAGTGGCTGATGCGGCTCGTCGCTGCGGCGGATGGTGAACATCCCCTCCAGCGCGGTGCCCAGGGAATCCACGAAGTGCTGCCAGCCGGGGGCGTCGATCAGGGCGTCGGGGCCGGGGCCCTCGGCCTCGTAGTTCTGCGGCACTTCGGATTTCAGGACCAGGTCCGGCACCTGCTCGACCAGGCTGGACAGCGTCAGTGCCATGCCCTCGATATCCGGATCGGGCAGCGCATTGAGCGCGGCGATTTCATCCACCACCTGTTCGCGGATATCGAACAGCCGTGGATCGCCGAGATTGCCGATATGACGGCTGGCCAGCTCCAGCGCACGGCGGGCGCCGGCGGCGTCGCGATGCAGCAGCAGGCGCTCGTTGGCGGCCGCCAGCAGGCTCTCGATTTCCAGCAGTTTCCAGCGCCGCGTGCCGCCCTCGATGCGCTCGATCAACTCACCCATCTGTACCCGGGTGTCGTCCAGGCCCTGCTGTAGTTCGGCGATGTCGTCGCTCTGCGAGCTTACCGAGCCGGTGGTGTCCTCGAGTGACGATTCCAACTGCCGCAGGCGCGGCATCAGATCGTCCTGCACGGTGGTTTCCAGGCTCTGTTCCACCGTGGCCATTCGGTCGTCGAGTTCGTCGGCCCGTTGCTGGCCCAGCCAAGCCAGTCCGGCCACGCCGCCGGCGGCAGCCAGGGCCAGCAGCAGGGCGAGCACGGCCAGTACCGCGGCGGCCCGGCCGCCGCGGCGCGGTTTCCCGGTCGCCGGCGCTGCGGTGGTTTCCGCTGCCCCGGTCTCGGCGGTGTCGTCCGTGGTCTCGGCCGGCTCGACGTCGGCTGTTTCGGCCTCGCGGGCCGGTTCGTCCGGTCGTTGGGACTCGGTCATGTGTTTATGCGCTCCCCCGGCCGATTCCGTGGCCTGCGGCCGGGCAGCGCGCAAGCGTCTCCAGAATGGCGGCGTCGTCCATGCGCGGCGGCCGCAGCGGCATGGTGTTGAAACCCAGATCTTGAGCCCGTTTTAACACACGCTCACTCGGCACCACCAGTTGACGCCCGCGCAGGTCCGGCCATAGTGCGGGCGGCGTGATGGCAGCGAGATGCGCCAGCGCCTCGCCGCTGGTGACGACGATGACATCGGCTTCTGCCACCAGCGCCTGCAGCCGCGGCCGCGATGGCGTAACCGGCTGCCGGCGGTAGACGGCCACCTTACTCACCTCGGCGCCGCGCTGCGCAAGTGTGTCCGCCAGCGTTTGCCTGCCGCCTTCGCCGCCGATGATGGCCACGCGTTGGCCGGTTGGCTGGGCGAAGCGGGGCAGGGCGAGCAGGCCCTCGCTGGTGGTATCCGCGGCCGGGGCAAGCACCTCGCGCCGGGCGGCGTGGCGCAGCGCCGCGGCGGTGGCGGCGCCCACCGCGGTCAGCGCACCGGTGGGCCGGAAATCCGGCTGAATGTGCCACGCCCCGGCCACCGCGTTGGCGCTGGTGAAGATCAGGTCCTCTGCTTCGGCGGCGCTGGTCAGGTCCCGGTCAGCCCGGACCGGGTCGGTGGGTGGTTCGATCGCCAGCAGGGCCTGGCGCAGGGCGTGACCGCCGGCGGCCTCGATCGCTTCGCACAACGCCTCGGCCTGGGCGACCGGGCGGGTGACCCACACGCGCAGGCCGGACAGCCGATTCACAGCGCGGCGAGAATCCGGTCGGCCCCGGCCGCCAGCAGCCGTTCGGCCAGGGCCGTGCCCAGGGCCGCGGCCTGGTCGGTGGGGCCGGTGGTTTCGTCGGCCACCAGCTGGCTGCCGTCGGGGGCGCCGACGCAGGCCCGCAGCCGCAGCTGGCCGGCTTCAAGCTCGGCGAAGGCTGCGATCGGCAGATGGCAGCTGCCCGCCAGGCGGGCGTTGACCGCCCGTTCGGCGGTCACCCGGACATGGGTGTCCACGTCGTTGAGGGCGGCGATGGCCTCGGCGGCGACCAAGTCGCCGGCGCGGATCTCGATGCCCATCACGCCCTGGCCGATGGCCGGCAGGCAGACCTCCGGCGGCATCTGCTGGCGGATGCGGTCGGCCATGCCCAGTCGTTCGAGGCCGGCACAGGCCAGCACGATGGCGTCGAACTCGCCGGCGTCGAGCTTGCCCAGTCGGGTGCCGACATTGCCGCGCAGGCTGGCCACATCCAGATCCGGCCGGTGGTGCTTGAGCTGTGCCGCCCGGCGCAGGCTGGAGGTGCCCAGGCGGGCGCCGGCCGGCAGGTCGGCAGGGCTGTCGAAACGGTTGGATACGAATGCATCGAACGGGCTGCCGCCGGCCAGCACCACCGGCAGGTCGAATTCGGGTTCCAGTTCCGCCGGGACATCCTTCATCGAGTGCACGGCGATGTCGGCTTCGCCGGTCAGTAGCGCCTGTTCCAGTTCCTTGAGGAACAGGCCCTTGCCGCCGATCGCCGCCAGCGGCCTGTCGGTGATGCGGTCGCCGCGAGTGGAAAGCGGCACCAGCGAAATGGTCATCGCGGGGTGTGCGGCCTGCAGCCGTTGCTGTACGTCGCGGGCCTGCCACATGGCGAGTTCGCTCTTGCGGGTGGCAATGCGCAGACGCGCGGTCGGGGTGTCGGTCATTGATCCTGTTCCAGCAGTTGCCTGACGTCGCCCAGCCGGCGACGGCTGACCGGGACCGGAATTTCCAGGTGTCGCAGCAGCAGTTCCGGACCCTCGGGGCCACGGCGAAGGGCCTGGATGTGGTCCCGTGCGGCCAGCGCCTTGCGATGCACCCGGATGAAGCCGGGTCCCAGCGTGCCCTCCAGCGAACGCAGTGATTCCTCGATCAGCAGTTGGCCGTGCAGATGATGCACGGTGACGTACTTGTCCTCGGCGATGAAGCAGACGATGTCATCCACCGGCACCCGCGCCACACCGTCACGTTCCTGCCCGTGTACGTAGCGGCGTTCGCCGGCCGCGGGCATGGTACCGGAATGCATTTGCGCCCGGCTGGGCTGGCGCGCGCGCATCAGGGCCGTCGCCAGCCGGTCGCGCCGCACCGGCTTGAGCAGATAGCCGGCTGGGCGGGTGTCGTGGGCCGACAGGGCGTGCTGATCGTGCGCGGTGGTGAAGACAACTGCCGGCGGTACTGGCTGCTCGGCCAGCATGCGGGCCACCTGCAGGCCATCCATGCCGGGCATGTGGATATCGAGCAGCACGACATCCGGCTGGTGGTGTTCGGCCGCGTCCAGCGCCGCCTGCCCGTCGGCGACCTCGCCGATCACCTCCCAGCCGGGCAGCTCGGCCACCATCTGCGCCAGACGCTGCCGGGCCAGCGGTTCGTCGTCCACGATCAGCAGTTTCATACCGCGACATCCTCCCCGGCCGGCAGCCGCAGCACCACGCTGAACCGGTCCGGGCCGCGGGCGGTGCGCAGACTGGCGCGGGTGCCGTAACGCAGGGTCAGGCGCTGCTCGATGTTGGCCAGGGCCTGGTGCAGGCCGCCGCCGTCGTCAGCGGTGTCGGTCCGGGGGTTGGTGACGCTGATGATCAGGTGCTCGCCCTCCTGTTCGGCGGCGATGCGGATGCACCCGCCGGCGGGCAGTTTTTCCACCCCGTGGCGGATGGCGTTTTCCACCAGCGGTTGCAGGGATAACGGCGGCAGGGGCCAGTCCATGACCCCGCCCTCAATGGCGTGGTCCAGGGCGAGCCGGTCCCCCAGTCGCAGTGTCTCGATGCGGGTATAGGCGTCCACCAGGTCCAGTTCCTCGCGCAGTGTTACCAGCGGGCGGTCGTCGTTGGCCAGGCTGGCGCGCAGGATGTCGGACAGGTCCTCGATGGCACGCTCGGCATCGGCCGGGCGCATGGCCACCAGCGCGGCGATGCTGTTCAGACAGTTGAACAGGAAGTGCGGGCGGATACGGGCCTGCAGGGCCTGATAGCGGGCCTCGGCCTCGGCGGCGGCCTGCCGCTGCCAGGCGTCGCGCAGCCAGAAGTAGCGCAGGCCCAGGGCGGATACCACGGCGCAGACGCCCAGATTGCGGATCAGGAAATCCTGGTGGCTGATGTCGGCCACCAGCGGGGCGATTCCGGTCTGCGGGCCGGCCAGATACACGATTTCGCTGAGGGCGAAGGTGACCGCCAGCAGACCGGTGTAGCTCAAGCCCGCCACCAGGCGGGCATCGAGATGGCCCAGATGCCGACGAATCAGGCAGAGCGCGGCCACGCTGAAGATGCCGATCCACTGCAGATACAGCGACATCAGGAACAGGGAGAACCAGAAGCCGCGGGCGGTCTGCAAGGCCGACAGGGCCAGCACCACTGCCACCAGCTGGCAGATCACCAGCACATCCACCACCCGCCCGGTGCCGCAGAAATCCGGCAGGAATGCCTGGGCGGGGCGCGTCGCCGTGGGGTTCATGCCGGCAGTGTTCGACGCGGCGATCCCGGGGTCAAGCCGCGTTGCTATAATTCGCGGCCTTTCGCAAACGGCGGTGACCGCAGCCAACATGGCCGACAAGCCCACCAACCAGAGCTGGGGCGGACGCTTCAGCGAAGGCCCGGATGCCCGGGTGCAGCGTTTCACCGCCTCGGTGTCGTTCGATTGCCGCCTGGCGCCCTACGACATCCGCGGCTCGATCGCCCACGCCACCATGCTGGCGAAGGTGGGCGTGCTCACCGACGACGAGCGCGACCGCATCGTGGCCGGTCTCCAGGATATCGATGGCGAGATCCACCGCGGCGAGCTCGAGTGGCGCGACGATCTCGAAGATGTGCACATGAACATCGAGGCACGCCTGACCGAGCGCATCGGGGAAGCCGGCAAGAAGCTGCACACCGGCCGTTCCCGCAACGACCAGGTTGCCACCGACCTGCGCCTGCTGCTGCGCGAGGAAATCGACGACCTGCGCGCGGAACTGGCGCGCCTGCGGGCCGGGCTGATCGATCTGGCCGAACGCGAGGCCGATACCGTGATGCCCGGCTTCACCCACATGCAGGTGGCCCAGCCGGTAACCTTCGGTCACCACATGCTGGCCTGGGAGGCCATGCTGGCGCGCGACAGCGCCCGCCTGGCCGATACCCGCCGGCGGGTCAACGTGTTGCCGCTGGGCAGTGCGGCCCTGGCCGGCACCACCTTCCCGATCGACCGGCCGTTCGTGGCCGAGCAGCTGGGATTCGACGAGGTCGCCGAGAACTCGCTGGACGCGGTCTCCGATCGCGATTTCGTGATCGAATTCCTGGCCGACGCCGCGCTGGTGATGACCCACCTGTCGCGCATGGCCGAGGAACTGGTCCTGTGGATCAGTCCGGCGTTCGGGTTCGTCGAGCTGCCGGACCGTTACTGCACCGGTTCCTCGATCATGCCGCAGAAGAAGAATCCCGACGTGCCGGAAATCGTGCGCGGCAAGACCGGCCGGGTGACCGGCCACCTGATGGCGGTGCTTACCCTGATGAAGGGTCAGCCGCTGGCCTACAACCGCGACAACCAGGAGGACAAGGAGCCGCTGTTCGACACCCTGGACACCCTGCGCGACTGCCTGGGCCTGTATGCCGACATGATGCCGCACATCCGGGTGGATGCGCCCGCCTGCCGGCGAGCGGCCGCTCGCGGCTTTGCCACCGCCACCGACCTGGCCGACTACCTGGTGCGTCGGGGTGTGGCGTTCCGTGATGCGCATGAAATCGTGGGCAAGGCGGTGCGGGCGGCGCAGGAGGGCGGGCTGGATCTGGCGGATCTGCCACTGGACACGTTGCGCGGCTTTTCCGGCGCGATCGAGGAGGATGTCTACCAGGTCCTGACGCTGGACGGTTCGGTGGCTGCGCGCGACCACATCGGCGGCACCGCCCCGGCCCAGGTGCGGGCGGCGTCAGACCGGGCGCGCAAGCGGCTGTCCGCAGACGACTGACGCGTTCGCGAAACCCTGTCCGCTGGGCGGGGTCGAAACGGGAGGCTTCGACGCTTGCGGAGGTTGCCATGCGACGTCGTCTGTACTTTCTCGTTCCGGACCTGGCCACGGCCGAAACCATCATCGATGAATTGCTGCTGGCGCGAATCGAGGCGCGGCACATGCACGTCGTTGCCCGGGAGGGCACGCCGCTGGGCGATCTGCCCGAAGCGGATCTGCGCCAGAAATCGGATCTGATCGAATCCGCCGAGCGTGGTCTGGCCGTCGGGGGCGTTACCGGCGTGCTGGCCGGCCTGACCGCGGTGACCTTCCCGCCTGCCGGCGTGGTAGTCGGCGGCGGGCTGGTGGCGGGCACCACACTGGCCGGCGCCGGTTTCGGCGCCTGGGCCGCCAGCATGATCGGCATTCGTCTGCCCAATCGCGAAATCCGTGCCTACGAAGACGCGATCGATGCCGGGCAGTTGCTGCTTATGGTGGATGTGCCGGCTGCCGACGAACAGCGGATCGCGGCGATGGTGCGCTCGCACCATCCCGAGGTGAATATCGGCGACACCGAGCCGCACAAACCGGCATTTCCGTAGCGAGGAGCCGCGTGGTTCAGGAGGCCTCGCCGGCGCGGCGAATGTCCAGGCTCAGGTCGTGGATCACGGCACGCCCGTGGTCGATGCGGAAGATCGCGGTTTCGTCGATGGCCAGCTGCTGGCTATCCGGCCCCGGGGCCAGTTGCTCGTCCAGTTGCGAGGTCACCCGGATACCGGCGGCCGTGCGTTGCATGGTCGTATCCCGGCGGCTGACTTTGTAATCCTGCGCCCGGTTGAAGGTTTCCTGCCACAGGGCGCGCAGTTCGTCGCGATCGAGTTCATCCCACCCGCTGCCGTTGGGCAGGCGCACGCGGATGCGGGCGTCGGCGGCCACATGGGCCACGATGCCCGCGGCGTTCCGGGCCGCGGCGGCCTCGGTCATGGTGGCCAGAGCCTTGACCACGGCATTGTGGTTGCCCTCGGCCACCGGCCGGGTAGCGGCGTCATCGTCGCCCCGACGGGCCGCCAGATATCGCCGTGATGCCGGGTGGTCGTGCTCCGTGGCGGCACGGCGCAGCCATGCCAGTCCACCGGCGTCATCGCCCTGCTCGATCAGATGCATGCCCAGCGCATGTTGCGCCTCGGCATTGCCGCTTTCCGCGGCTCGCTCGTACCAGTGGCGGGCCCGCGCCGGATCAGCCTCGGTACCCAGACCCTCTTCATAGGCCTGCGCGGTTTCGAACATGCCGTTGGCGTCGCCGGCCTCGGCCGCCTTGCGGTACCAGTGCAGGGCCTTCACGTGGTTCTGCTTGGTGCCCTCGCCGGCGGCGTACATGTTGGCCACGTTGAGCATGCCCTGGGTATTGCCGGATTCGGCTATCACCAGATAGCGGTCGAAGGCTTCGTCGAACTGCCCCATCTTGTAGACGGCATAGGCCTCGAGAACGCTGACCATGTCGCGGGCGACGCGGTCCTGAGCGTCACTGTTGCCGGTATCGGCTTCGAACTGCGCCAGCGAAGCCGGCGCGACGAGGCAGGCTATTAGCGCAAGCGCTGCCGGCCGGGGCCGGCGCGTCGAACGGGTCCGGGTACTCATGGGGGGCATGCTTTTTCCTTTCCGACGTGGTGCCTGGCGATAATCCGGGCCGGGTTACCGATCCCGCGCGTGCTTGGCCAGTCATAACATCTCTACGGTCCCCGTGTTGGCCGTATCGGGTGTGCGGGTGACGTCTGTACGAGGCGGCGGCCGCCAGCTAGGCTGCTGGATAACGCTTTCTGGATCGAGGGGGAGTTGTTATGGGCGTTGCAAAGCCGATGGTGGTGATTCCGGCAGCCGCCGTGCTGCTGGCGCTCTGGTCGCTGCGGGCCGGGTCGATGATGGGCGGCGAGGGCCCGCCCCCCTGCGATTCGCAGGCCTGCTTCGTCGACGCGGTCGCGGCCTGCGAGTCGGGCACGGCCTACATGACCCGCTCGGCAGCCGGTGCCACCGCCCAGTATCAGGTCGAGGGGGCGACGGAGGACGGGCGCTGTAGGCTGGCGCTGATTTACATCACCCATCCGGAACCGGCCTGGCGTGAAAAGCCTCTGTTCTTCGCCGTGGATCCCGGCGGCGATATCGGGGCCCAGCTCGAGCAGGCCGTGGAGGGATGTCTGACCGGCGACGCCAACAGCGAATTCCAGTGCGACGGGCCGCTCCTGGATGTCACCGAGGATCGCTGACCGACCGCGGCAACAAGCCGGTTCAGCCCATCAGACCCAGCACGCCGGTGATGATTAGGTAGCCGGCCACGATGTAGTTGAGCAGGCGCGGCACCAGCAGAATGGCGATACCGGCGGCCAGTGAAACAATGGGCACCAGGGTGGCGCTGGAAATGGTGAGCGTCATGGGGTCTCCGGATCGGGAATCGAGGTGGCAGCATGGCCGGGCATCCCCGTAATCGCAATCCCGTGGAACGTGACTGATGACATTCCGGGTGAGGAGTTGCTGATGGGTCGCCTGACATAGAACAATCGACGTGAACCGCGGATCGGGGGATGCCATGAGACTGTCGACGGCTCGATGCCGCTGGGCATGGTCGGTTGCTGTGGTGCTGGTCGCCGCACTTGCTGCCTGCGGCGGCGGTGAGGGGCAGGATTCGACGTCCGCCCCGGACCCGCAGCCCGAATTCCGAAGTCTCTCCGGCGCCGGTAACAACGCCGAATCGCCGGTCGTCGGCCGCGCGGATACCCCGATGGCGCGAATGGCCCATCCCGCCTATCCGGACGGGCTGGCCGAGCCCTCCGGCATCGATCGGCCGAACCCACGCACTGTTAGCAACATAGTGGCCCGACAGAGCGGCAACTTGCCGAACGCGCGTGGGGCCAGCGATTTTCTCTGGCAGTGGGGACAGTTCCTGGATCACGACCTGACGCTGGCCCGTGAACAGGCGGATGCCCCTTTGCCGATCCCGGTCCCGCCCGGCGACGAGCATTTCGATCCGGCCGGGTCCGGCGCGGTTGAGATTCCCTTCGATCGCAGCGAATACGACCCGGATACCGGTCAGGCGGATCCGCGCCAGCAGATGAACGCGCTGACCGCGTACGTTGATGCCAGTCAGGTCTACGGATCCAGCGACGCCCGGGCGCAGGCCCTGCGGCGGAACGACGGCAGCGGCAAGCTGCGTACCAGCGAGGGCGACCTGCTGCCGCTCAACACCACGGGCCTGGAGAACAACCCCGACAGTCAAGACCCGTCCCTGTTCGTGGCAGGCGATGTCCGGGCCAACGAACAGGTGGCGCTCACGGCGATGCATGTGCTGTTCGTGCGCGAGCACAACCGGCTGGCGGACCGGCTGCGGTCGGCTGACGCCTCGCTGAGCGGCGACGCCGTCTACCAGCATGCGCGTGCCATCGTGATCGCCAAGGTGCAGCGCATCACCTACGACGAGTTCCTGCCGTTGCTGCTGGGCGAGGACGCGTTGTCCGAGTACGACGGCTACGAGCCGGATACCGCGGCCCGCCTGGCCAACGAGTTCGCCACCGTCGCGTTCCGCCTCGGTCACAGCCTGCTTTCATCCACGCTGCGACGCGTCGGGCCGGACGGGCAGACCATCGCCGCCGGCGATCTGCCCCTGCGTGATGCGTTCTTCTTTCCGCCCGAGCGGCTGCGAACGGAAGGGGGCATCGAGCCGCTGCTGCGAGGCCTGGCCGGGCAGCCGGCGCAGGAGCTCGACCCGCTGGTGGTCGACGATGTCCGCAACTTCCTGTTCGGTCCGCCGGGTGACGGCGGCCGCGACCTGATCGCGCTCAACCTGCAGCGTGCTCGGGATCATGGCCTGCCCGCCTACAACGAACTGCGGCGTTCGCTGGGCCTGACGGCAAAGGCGACGTTTGCCGATGTCAGTACGGACCCGGAAATCCGCGCCCGGCTGGTCGAAGCCTACGACAGCGTCGAACTGATCGACCCCTGGATCGGCTGCATGGCGGAGGACCACCTGCCCGGTGCCATGGTGGGAGAGCTGGCCTTCAGCATCCTCAAGCGCCAGTTCGAGGCCCTTCGTGATGGCGATCGATTCTGGTACAAGCGCTTGGATACCGCCACTTACACCGAGCTGGGTGTTGACGAGATCGAGCGGGCCTCGCTGGCGCAGGTCATCCGCGACAACACTGCCATCGGCGACGAGATTCCGGATGACGTGTTTCGCGTGGCGCCCTGAGTCGGCGCTGGCCGGTTGTTATCGACCCGGGCGGTGATCGAGTCGCGCCAGCAGCAACCAGGTGGGCATGGTGCCCTTACCCTTGATATGGATTCGCCCGCGATACTCGGTCTGATAGCGGGCATACAGGGCTTGTTGGGTGCGCTGGTCGATCTGGATTTGGCCGGGCACGCCATGTGATTCCATGCGTGCCGCCGTATTGACGGTATCGCCCCACAGGTCGTATGCGAACCGGCGGGTGCCGATGACACCGGCCACCAGCGGACCCGTGGCAAGGCCAATGCGCAGATTGATGCCGTAGTGTCGTGCTGCCGCGAGTCCCGTGATGGACTCCCGCATGCCCAGCGCCATTTCCGCCGCCGCCACCGCATGCCGTGGATTCGGGTCTGGTAGGCCTGCCACTGCCATGTAGGCATCGCCGATGGTCTTGATCTTCTCCACGCCGTAATTCTCGGCCAGGGCATCGAAATGGCTGAAAATCTCGTTGAGCAGGGTGACCACTGCGTCGGGATGCAGTTTTGCTGCCAGCGGCGTGAAGCCGACGATGTCCGCGAAAAGCACCGTCGCCCCGTCGCAGTGCTGGGCAATCAGCCCGGGCGAGTACTTGAGTTCCTGGGCGATGCCCGCCGGCAGGATGTTGAGCAGGAGTTCGTCGGACAGCGCCCGTTCGGCCTCCAGCTTCTCCTGCTGTTCGGTGATGATCCGGGATCGCCGATACGCCTCCCGCGACATTCGCCACATCTGTATGCAGATCACCATGCCGGTGGCGTAGGCCGCGATCGGCATGAACAGGTAGTAGAACATGTCGTACAGTTCGATCAATCCGTCCCGATGTGCGCCAATGGTCAGCCAGCCGGACACCACGACATAAGCGCCGACGCCGATGGCGCCCTGTAACGGATACAGGCGGAATATGGTCAGCCCGAAGAACGCGATCACGATGAGCACGCTCGAGACCACGCCCGGGGATGGCTGGGCCCAGAAGCCGATGCCGATCACCGCAAAGCCGGAAATGACATTCACCGCTGCGCTGGCGGGCAGAACCCAACGCCGCAGGGTGGGCCGATAGGTCAGCCACAGGCAGAGCAGCAGCATACTGACCACCAGGGCCACCCAGGTGCCTGCAATCGAGAATGCCGGCCGGGCCGCCACCCAGAAACCGGGCAGGCCGCCGACCCACGAGGTGATGGCTGCGATGGTGCCGAATCGCACCACCGGGAGGACTTCGATCTCCTGCCATTCCCTGAAAAGCCTTTCGACTTCCGGCACTAGGAATCGAAGGCCGAGTGGAGTCATCGCCATCGATGGGCGAGCCGTGGGAAGGTTGTCCGCGTCACTGAGGTTTGCCAGGCCGGGCCTGGCACCAGCCGCTGTCGGATCTCCGTCAGAGATCAGAGTCCCGTGCACTGAACACCCCCTGCAGCAACGATCCTCACCGATGCTGACGCATGGGCGGCCATGCCGGGCGCGTCAGTTATCCTTATTACTATGGCACAGGCCGAGGCGAAATCGAAGCCTTCAGCAGTGAGGCCGACGACGTGTTCAGAAAAGCTTTCGCTTGAGCCGGAACAGCGCGGAAATATCCTCATTGCCGTGATCGTCGGCCATCAGTCGCTCGTAATCCGCCAGCGTTCGTTCGGCCAGTGGCAGTTGCCCGCCGCGCGTCTCGGCCATGTGCCGGCAGATCGCGAGGTCCTTGTGGTGTAGCGCCACCTTGAAGCCGAAGCCGCTGTATTCGTCGCGGATCATCGTGGGGCCGCGGTTCTGCACGAACCAGTTACCCGCCGCACCCGAGCCCACTACCTCGATCACCTTGTCCAGCGGCAGGTTCAGGGCGGTGGCGAAGGACAGGGCTTCTGTCACCGCCTGGTTGATGCCGGCCGCCATCACCTGGTTGACCGCCTTGGTGGCCTGCCCGCTGCCGGCATCGCCCATGTACACGATGCGCTGGCCCATCGCCTCCAGCGCCGGCCGGACGTGCTCAAACGCCGCCTCGTCGCCGCCGACCATCATCGCCAAGGTGCCGTTGGCGGCGCCCTCCGTGCCGCCGGAAACCGGGGCATCGAGAAACGCGCCGCCCCGGTCGGCGACCCGTGAGGCGGCCTCGCGGGCGGTATCGGAGGCAACGGTGGAGCAGTCGATGATCGTGGTGCCGGGCTGCATGGCGGGCAGAATGGTGTCCACCACGGCCAGCACATCGGCGTCGGCCGACACGCAGGTGACGATCACGTCGCAGACCGCCGCCAGTTCGCCGATGTCCGCCATGGCCTGAATATCATGCGCCGCGGCGAAGCGCTCGCGCGGTTCGGCGCCGCGGTTGCAGACCGCGTGCAGAAGTCCCGCGCGGTGGAGATTGGCGGCCATGGCGTAGCCCATGGCGCCGAGGCCGATGAATCCGGCTTGCATGAGAATTTCCTCGTCAGTCCAGCAGGTAGGTGTAGCCGCCCAGCCCGTCTTCCAGCAGCGCCAGGCAGGCGTCGCGGGCGGGGCCGTCGAGACCGGCGTCGTCGGCCTTGCGGCGGTAGGCGGCGCGCAGGGTGTCCGGCTCGAAGTGAACGTATCGGAGCAGTTCGTCGGTGGCGTCGCCGCGTTCAGCCTCGGTCAGCTGCCAGCCGGTGTCGGTGAGTTCCACGTTCACGGCATCGGTGTCACCGAACAGGTTGTGCATGTCGCCCAGATTTTCCTGATAGGCGCCCACCAGGAATATGCCCAGCCGGTAGCGCTCGCCGTCACGCAGTGGATGCAGGGGCAGCGTGGTGTCGAGCCCGTCGGCGTCGACGTAGCGGTCCAGCCTGCCGTCGGAATCGCAGGTGAGATCGCACAGCCGCACCCGGCGGTCGGGATGTTCGTCCAGACGCTGCAGCGGCAGCACCGGGAATACCTGGTCCAGCGCCCACACGTCCGGAGTTGACTGGAACACGGAGAAATTGCAGAAGTACTTGTCCGCCAGCCGCTCGCGCAGGGCGATCAGGGCCTGATGCTGGGCCGGATCGGCCGGTGACAGGCGCGGCTCGAGCAGACGGAAACTGGCGAAGGCGGTGCGCTCCGCCGCCGCCCGTGCCGCAAGGTCGATTTCGCCGGCCGTAAAGGCGGCCTGGGCGGCATCGAGTGCATCCTGGGCCTGATGGACGGCGGCGAGTGGGTCGGCGGGCGGCAGGTCCGGTTCGGCGTTGTGATCGTCGCCGGCCTCGCTGTCGATCACTTCGGTGAGCAGCACGGCGTGGTGGGCGGTCAGCGCCCGGCCGGACTCGCTGATCACCGCTGGCTGGGGCAGGTCGTGACGGGCGCAGGCGGCGGCCAGTTCCCCGATCACGATGTCGGCGTAGTCATCCACCCCGTAGTTCATGGAGCAGAAGCTGGTGGCCCGCCGGCCCTCGTAGTCCACGGCCAGGCCGCCGCCGACGTCCACGCAGTCCACCGGGGCGCCCAGATCGCGCAGGGCGCGGTACAGGCTGGCGGTTTCGGTCATCGCCCGGCGCAGCGCGGCCCGGTCGGCGACCTGCGAGCCGATATGCAGATGTAGCATGCGCAGTGACTCGAGACGACCGGCGGCGCGCAGCCGATCCACCGCGGCCACCACCTGGTTGGCGGTGAGCCCGAACTTGGCCTTGTCGCCGCCGGTGTTCTGCCAGTGGCCGGCGGCCACGCTGGCCAGGCGCACGCGCAGACCCAGCTGCGGCAGCACGCCGGTTTCGGCGGCCAGGGCGAGAACATCCTCCAGCTCCGAGGGTTTCTCGACCACCAGCATCACCCGGTGGCCCAGTTGCACCCCGGCCATGGCCAGGCGCAGGAATGCGCTGTCCTTGTAGCCGTTGCACACGATGGTGCGGCCCGGCGGCGCCATGGCCAGCACCGCCATCAGTTCGGGCTTGCTGCCGGCTTCCAGGCCCACGCGCTCGTCGTCGTGGCCGATGATGTGCTCGACCACGGTGCGCTGCTGATTGACCTTGACCGGATAGACCACGGCGTAGCCGGCGGCGTAGTCGTGGGCGTGCCGGGCCCGGTCGAATGCGCCCAGCAGGCGGGTGATCCGGTCGCCGAGGATGTCGGTGAACCGCACCAGCACCGGCAGGCGCAGGCCGCGGCGTTCGAGTTCGTCGGCCAGTTCCAGCATGTCGATCGCGGCAGCGTCGGGGCGCGGCCGGGCGCTGGCATGGCCGGCCTCGCTGATGCCGAAATAGCCTTCGCCCCACTGGGCCACGCGGTACAGGTCGCGGCTGTCGGCCACCTGCCAGTCGGTCATCGGGGAGTCGGGAGGGTTCATTTATACTGGCCGGCCACGCAAGCGATGAGGCGGCAAATGGTACTGGATCAGGGCTGGTTCACTGAAACGGCGAGCGAGGTGGGCACCGCGTTCTCGCTGCGCATCAACGACCGGTTGCACGTCGAGACCAGCGATTATCAGACCATCGAGGTGTTCGAGACCGACACCTTCGGCCGGCTGATGGTGATCGACGGCTTCATCATGCTCACCGATCGGGACAACTTCGTCTATCACGAGATGATGACCCACCCGGCGCTGTTCGCCCACGGCAGCCCGCGGGACGTGGCCATCATCGGCGGTGGGGACTGCGGCAGCCTGCGCGAGGTGCTCAAGCACGAGGGCGTGGGGCGCGCCACCCAGATCGAGATCGACGAACGCGTGACCCGCGTGGCGGAGCAGTTCTTCCCGGCCCTGTGCAGCGCCAACGACGACCCGCGGGCCGAACTCGCCTTCGCCGACGGCATCGCCTGGATGGCCAACCGTGAACCGGAATCGCTGGACATCATCATCGTGGACAGCACCGATCCGATCGGCCCGGCCGAGGGCCTGTTCAACGAGCCCTTCTACCGCAGCTGTCTGGCCGCCCTGCGCCCGGCCGGCCTGCTGGTGCAGCAGAGCGAATCGCCGCTGGCCCACACCCGGCTGATCTGCGACATGCACGCGGCCATGCGCCGCGCCGGGTTCGCCGAGAGCCACGTGCTGTCGTTTCCGCAGCCGGTGTACCCCACCGGCTGGTGGTCGGCCACCATGGCGGCGAAATCCGACGGCGCGCTGCAGGCACCGACGCATGTGGCCGGTCTGGAAACCCATTACTACACGCCGGCCATCCACCAGGCCGCGTTTGCGCAGCCGGCGTTCCTGGAACGGCAGCTCCGGCGCGTGCTTGATGGCGATCCAGCATAGCCAAATCCCGTCAGCGTCGGCTGAAAGAACAGGCCTGGGCGACCGTCTGCAGGCGACCCAGGTACCGATAACTGCCGGTGCCCTGGCGTTGCGATACCTGTAGCTGGCAGACATTGGCGGCGGTGTTGACCTGCTGGGTCATGCGGTAAACCGCGCCCGCCCGGGCCGTGAACGCCCGCTGCGTGATGAAGCAGTGACGCTCGCCGGACTGCCAGAATGCCTCCACGATCAGTGGCTTGTCGGCTGGCACCGCCAGACTTTCGACGCGTTGCCCGGCCGATATCCGTTTGAGTCCACCCACCGGCCGCGACTCCCGGGCGCAGAAGGTGGGTTTGACGTGCACTGCCATCGTGCCCACCCCGGCATCGCCGCCCATGGCATTGGTATCCAGCCGATTGCTGGTGAATTCGATCACCGCCTGGCCGCCGTCATCGGATGCTGTTGTCGTCGTTCGAATAAAGGCGGTGCTGGACGCCGTGTGCGGCGTGGGCGCGGCACCGGAACAGGCAACCAGCAGCGCGCAGAGCGTTGCTGCCGGCAGCTGCCGGGCAGGGATTGGAATCACGGGTTGTCGTCGGGTTTCTGGGTCGGGTAGCCGGGTTATCGGCCGGTGTACGCAGGACTTCGCTTGTTGGCGAATGCGTCGATGCCCTCGCGGGCATCGTGGGTGCGGCTGCAGGCCACCATCTGTTCCAGCTCGCGGCCGAGATGGGCCTCGAGCGCGGCGCCCAGCGAGGCGCCCGTAAGCTTCTTGGAGGCGATCAACCCGTTGGTGGCACTGCCGGCAAGGGTTTCAACCCGTTCCCGGGCGGTATCGGTCAGCGTATCCGCGGCGACCACCTCTTCGACCAGGCCCCAGTCGAGCGCCTGGTCGGCATTGATGGTGTTGTTGGTCAGGGTCATCAGCCGGGCGCGGCGCATCCCGATCGCGCGTGGCAGGAAGAAGGTCACCCCGCAATCGCCCGACAGCCCGATCATGGTGTGGGCGGCGCAGAAACGGGCATTGTCCGCCGCCACCAGATAATCGGCGCACATCGCCAGACCCAGTCCGCCGCCGGCCACCGCCCCGTTGAGCGCGCCCACCATCGGCACCGGTAGCCGGCCCAGACGCAGAATGGCGTCGTGGGCGGTGCGTACTAAGCGGTGGACCATGCCCGGCAGGTCGTCGCGGCTGGCGTCCATGGCGCGGATGTCGCCGCCGGCGCAGAACATCTTGCCGCGGGCGTCCAGCAGCACGGCCCGCAGGCCGGGGGTGGACTCCACCCGTCTCGCCACATCCGACAGCGCCTCGGCCATCGGCAGATTGATGACGTTGCCGTTGTCTGGCGTATTCAGCGTGATGTGGGCAATCGAATCCTCGATCGCGCAGATGACGGGAGCGTCGGACATGGAAACTTGGGTGGCCGGGTGTTTCACGCATTATCGCCAAGGTCTCCGGCCATTGAAAGCGCAGTGCGTTGGTTTGGCCCTGCCGTTCAGGTAGCGTCCTGGTAGGGGGGTTGTGCGATCAGCGCCGGATGACGGCAGAGGAGTCTCGAATGCCTAACAAGAAAGTTATCGTCGCCGGGGCCTCGGGTCTGGTGGGTTATGGCGCTCTGAAAGCGCTCGCCGGGGAAGACTGCGAGGTGGTGGCTGTCTCCCGCCGGCCGCCGCCGGCATTGCATGGTGCCGCGCATGTCGCCGCCGACCTGAATGACCCGGCGCAATGCCGCGAGTTGTTCGGCTCGATGCACGATGCCACTCATCTCGTTTACGCGGCTCTCTACGAAAAACCCGGGCTGGTGCCCGGCTGGCTGGAAGCCGAACAGATCGACATCAACGACCGCATGCTGCGCAATCTGTTCGAGCCGCTGTCTGCGACAGCGACCAACCTCCGCCACGTTACCCTGCTGCAGGGCACCAAGGCTTATGGCGTGCACGTACAGCCGATTCCCGTCCCGGCCCGGGAAAACCGCGACGAACTGCACCAGCAACCCAATTTCTACTGGAACCAGGAAAACTATCTACGGGAAAAACAGGCCGGGGCCGGCTGGCATTGGACCGTGCTGCGCCCACAGATCATCTTCGGCATGTCCATGGGCAGCGCCATGAACCTGATCCCGGCCCTCGGCATCTACGCCGCCCTGCTGCGCGAGGCCGGCCAGCCGCTGATCTACCCCGGCGGACCGGGCAATATCCTGGAAGCCGTGGATGCGGACCTGCTGGGCCGCGCCATCGCCTGGGCCGGCGAGGCCGAAGCCGCGCGCAACGAAATATTCAATGTCACCAACGGCGACGTGTTCCTCTGGCAGAACCTGTGGCCCGCGCTGGCCGACATGCTGGGCATGGCGCCCGGTCCGGAAGAACCCTGCAGCCTGGGCGAGACCATGCCCGCCCGCGCCGGTGAATGGGACGCCATCCGCCGCAAGTACGGTCTGGTGGCCCCGGACCTGGACAGCTTCGTCGGCGAATCCTGCCACTACGCCGACTTCTGCATGGCCTACGGTGCGGAAGGCTTCGGCGTGGCCCCGGCGATCGTGTCCACCGTCAAGCTGCGCCGTGCCGGCTTCACCGAGATGATCGACACCGAGGACATGTTCCGGAAATGGTTCCGGATCTTCGAGGACGAGCGGTTACTGCCCCCGGTGAGTTGAATCGGCTTGTGCAGGGATCCAGGTGCGCGGCCCGCGGGCGCGTGCACTGGACGTGATGGGCGCCGGCTAGCGCAAACCGGCCGATCGCAACGGTTCGACCTGGCAACGCGCTTACTCTACTGTCAGCGTAGCCCGCTGCCATGCGGAACGTGAGTCGTGTTTTTCCCGATGCCTGCGCGGGGCCGAAAGGACGTCGATACGTCCTGTGCTCGGCATCAATCAAGGAGCTTGCTATGCCGATAATATCCCGCGCCAGTACCGTTCTGACCCTGTCCGTGATGCTTCTTCTGGGCTGTGGCGGTGACCCCGCAACGGAGTCGGTTGATAAAAGCCCGTCCGCAGAGGCAAGCAGCGGCTGCACCGAGCGTGACGGTGCCTGGTTCGGCCGTTCGGCTGACGGCGCTTTCATCAGCAGCCAGACGCAGGCGGCATGCGAGGAGCGGCTTTGATAGTGCAGCGGTCTTTCTGCCACCTCCCGGAAGGATGACCGCGGCTTTCGTGGCCGGACAAACGATGTAGCGTTCGTGCCCCCGGCAACAGATCGGCCGGCCGGTAGTGCCAGGACCGCTCCCGATCGGCGTCCATCCCCGAAACATAGCGCCCGCACATGAGTATGACGCCAACGGCAATATGTTGACGGGTGCCGGTCGAACCCTGACGTGGCTGTCGTTCAACAAGCCCGCCAATATCAGCGGGCCCGGCGGGACGTCCACATTCGCCTATGACGCGAACCGTGCCCGCTACAAGCAGGTTGTGACCTCGGGTACCCAGACCACCACGACACTGTACGTCGGCAAGCTCTACGAGAAGCGGACGAGCGGGTTTGATACCGAACACGTCAACTTCATCCGTGCAGCCGGGCAGGTCGTTGCCACGGTTACCACCGAAGGCTTTTCGGATACCGTTGAGTACCTGCACCGCGACCATCTTGGGTCCGTGGTAAAAGTAACCGACGACAGTGGTGCTGTGATCGAAGGGCTGTCCTATGACGCATTCGGTAAGCGTCGCAATTCGGACGGCACCAATGATCCTGGTGACAGCCAGTACGGTGTCCCTCACGCCACCACGCTCAGCTTCACCGGCCACGAGCAGCTCGACCACATCAAACTGGTCCACATGAACGGGCGGATCTACGACCCCATCATCGGCCGCTTCCTCTCGCCAGACCCGTTCGTGCAGTTCCCCGAATCGACCCAGGGTCTGAACCGATACACCTACGTCAACAATAATCCGTTATCACTGACCGATCCGAGCGGATACTTCATCGGCTCGTTGATTGGCGCGGTGGTTACCGCACTATTCGCTGACGACATCGCCGACCTGCTGGAAGACAACTGGCGGACGATTGCCGCCGTTGCCATCGCGTCAGTCGTACCCTACGCGGGACTGGAACTGGGCGGCTCGATACTGGCGGGCTTTGCCAGCGGTGTGGTCGCCAGCGGTGGCGACCTTGAGGCCGGACTGATTGGTGCGGCCACGGCTGGCGCGTTCTATTCGGTGGGGTCGGCTTACTCGGCGGAGGGCGCGTTCGGTGCACCGACTTCGTTTGGGGCCAAGGCCGGCAAGGTGGTGCTTCACGGCACCGTTGGCGGCGTCTCACAAGAGCTGTCGGGCGGTAAGTTCGGAAGCGGGTTTCTGAGTGCGGGCTTCACGCAGTATGCGGGCCAGCAGGGTTGGATTGGTGGGGGGTCTCCAGCCGCTAATGTTGCGACTTCAGCCATGGTCGGGGGTACCGCCTCCGCGTTGGGTGGTGGCAAGTTTGCAAATGGGGCCGTGACCGCGGCGTTTGCTCGGGCTTTTAATGATGAGTTGCCGCATGGTGAGCAAAATGATTCCAAAGAGATGCCGGTGGCAACAGATGATCCGTCGTGGAAATTACGTGCATCTACGCTGCATGGTGCCGATGAACTCGTTGTAGATGCTGGACAAAGGATAATGGTTGAAATCTCATCCACTACGCCGGGGGTGGATGGAATAAGGGTGATGGCTGACGTTCGCCCGCTAACGGCCTCCGGAGATGTTATGCCTACGCATGGCCCAATTGGACCGCGTTGGCGGGAAGTCGGCGGCCATGTTGGCTTCAACGCATCTTCTCGTCGCGTACTTAATGCAGGATTCTCCGGCCCAGGTGGCAACCGGTGGCGGGTTCATGTGCCGCCGCAGCAGAGCGTGCATGACAACTCATCCGGAGCTCTTGTTAATGTCTATTCACGGTGAAATTAAGATGTTACGCACCACTACTACCTTCGTCCTTGGGGCCTGTATTTTTTTCTTGTCGGCTTGTGATACGAGGGGAGACGAGCCGAAACTCACGCTCCCCAATAGATCAGACTGTCTTGTCCGATTTAGTCTTATGAATGAGGGGGGTGGAGCAAATTCAGAAACTTTGAATAGGGAGATTGCGCAGCGTCTTTTGCACTCAGAGCATAAACGCATCATTGGTTCGATCGCTTATGGCGAGGCGAACACTGAGTCATACTATATTCAATTTAATGACTTATGCCCCCGCCGGATATCGCTCACTAAAGATATTCTCGATACATGGAAGCGAGAGAATTTAATCACAGATTTTGAAATTGATCCGGGAAAGGTGAAGCCAGGTCCAAGCACATTAGACGCTAAAGGCCCCGCATGGCGAGATTAAGCAAAGCTCGCGTCAACAAACTCAGATAAAGCGATCCACTGCCTGCCGCGCCGCCAGCACTGGGATACCTTGATAGCTTTCCAAATCAAGCAAATTTTTGCAAATGGGGCGGTGACGGTTGACCTTTCCCCCGAATCAGGTCCATTGCCGATGTGGGGAAATCGGATCATATCAAGCTGCTTTTCGGCAAAGACGGCGGGCGGTTGGTAGCCCAGTGAGCTGTGCGGCCTTACGTGGTTGTAGTGGGTGCGCCAGGCCTCGATCAGTTCTCTGGCATGCGCCAGGCTTTCAAACCAGTGCTGGTTCAGACAGGCGTCGCGGAATTTGCCGTTGAAGCTTTCCACAAAGGCGTTCTGGGTTGGCTTGCCAGGCTGGATGAAGTGCAGCTCGACCCTGGTACGCTGGGCCCACAGGAATAGGGCCTTGCTGGTCAGCTCCGGGCCGTTGTCGCAAACAATGGTGCCTGGCAGCCCGCGCTCTTCTGCCAGTTGATCCAGATACCGCGCCAGACGCGCGCCCGAGATCGAGACATCGACGAGGTGCCCGGCGCACTCGCGCGAGTAGTCGTCCACGATATTCAGTACGCGAAATCGCCGGCCGTTGGCCAGTTGATCGCTGACGAAATCCAGCGACCAGCGCTCATTGGCGGCTTTCGGCAAGGTCAGGGCGACACGCGGTCGCTTGAGCTTCTTGCGGCGCTTGGTGCGCACCTGTAAGCCCTCGTCGCGATAGAGTCTATAGGTACGCTTGCGGTTGACCACCAAACCCTCGGCGGCCAGCAGGCTATGCAGCATCAGATAGCCGTAGCGCGGATATTGCCGGGCCAAGGCCTTGAGCCGATCCCGTAGCACGGCTTCATCGGGCCGTCGTGATCGGTAACGCACCACGGACCGGGCCACGCCGGCCAACGTACAGGCGACCATCCCCCGCTATTGAGTAGCAGGCTGATCTGGAGTCCAATCACCGGGAAACCGGGGTCAGACTGCAATTATTGTATTGCGTTACACTCCAATAGGAAGGCACTCCGGGACCCAGATAAACCATGCCTCGTCAACTTCGCTACAACCTGGCCGGTGTACCGCAACACGTCGTCCAGCGAGGCAATAATCGCCAGCCGGTGTTCTTCGCTGACGAGGACTGCTCTACCTATCTGAACCAACTCAAACAGGTCGCAGCGAAACATCGCTGCGACATTCACGCTTACGTGCTCATGACCAATCACGTGCATCTGCTGATGACGCCGCACAAACCGGACGGCGTCGCCAGAACGATGCAGGGCTTGGGGCGCCAGTATGTGTACTACATCAATCACCGCTACCAACGCAGCGGCACCCTGTGGGAAGGCCGCTACAAGGCCAGCCCGATCGACAGTGAACGATATTTACTGCTCTGTCATCGCTATATAGAACTTAACCCGGTCAGGGCAGACATGGTGCAACATCCCAAGGACTATCGATGGTCCAGCTATGCGGCCCATGCCGAGGGCAAACCGGATGCTGTTGTGACGGATCATGCGGAGTATTTCGCATTGGGCCAGAGCCCTGAGCAAAGGCAGCAGGCCTATCGCGAGTTATTCCGTGATCAGATCGACTCTGATCAGATTCACGGTATCCGTGATTCCTTGAATCAGTGCCGGGTGCTGGGCAGCGAACGCTTCAAAGACGAGATTGAACGGCAACTCAAGCGGCGGGTCAGGCCCGGCAAGCCGGGCAGGCCCACGAAACAACGCAGTGATGATGCCTGGCAACATAAAATA
The DNA here is from genome assembly GCF_031846275.1 of Spectribacter hydrogenoxidans. Classification (NCBI taxonomy): domain Bacteria; kingdom Pseudomonadati; phylum Pseudomonadota; class Gammaproteobacteria; order Salinisphaerales; family Salinisphaeraceae; genus Spectribacter; species Spectribacter hydrogenoxidans. The sequence continues at coordinate 199,807 of NZ_JAVRIB010000005.1, read as the reverse complement.
TCAGTCTGACCCCATTTTTCCCATTTTTCGATTTTTCGCATTTTTCGTCCCATTTTTCCCGGCCGGCGTCGGCCGAGTTGCGGCCATGCTGCTGGAGAATGCCGCGGCTGACGGCTGATCCGACCGACCGGTGCGGGCGGCAGGTCGTTCAGGTGCCGCAGAAGGTGCGCCGGACCACTTCCTCCGGCGCCGGCGGCGCGGCGTAGCGGGCCAGTTCGGGGTGATCCTCGAACGGACGCGCGACCACGGTCAGCAGTTCGTCCAGCGGCTGCAGGTCGCCGGCCTCGGCGGCGTCGATGACCTGCTGGATCCGGTGATTGCGCGGGATGTAGGCCGGATTCACGGTGCGCATGGCGGTCCGGCGGGTGTCGTCGCTGAGATCGTCCGCCGCCAGCCGTTCGCGCCACTGCGTCGCCCACGAATCGAACGCCGCCGGGTCGCGGAACAGTGCCCGCACGCCGGCTTCGCCCGAGCCGTCCACGGCGTCGGCCAGCCGCCGGAAGGTCAGGGTGAAATCGGCGTCGTTGTCATCCATGCGCCGGAGCAGGTCGTTGGCCAGATCGAGATCGCCATCGCGGCGCTCGTTCAGGCCGATCTTGGCGGCCAGACCGTCGTGATGGGCGGCCTCGAAGCGGGCGACATAGCCGTCCAGCACCTCGGTGGCATCCGCGACCGCCTGCTCCTGATCGTCGCCCAGCAGCGGCAGCAGGCATTCGGCGAGGCGCGCCAGGTTCCACTGGCCGATGTGCGCCTGTTGGTCGTAGGCGTAGCGGCCCTGCGCATCGATGGAACTGAACACGGTGCCCGGGTGGTAGTGGTCCATGAACGCGCACGGTCCGTAGTCCAGGGTCTCGCCCGCGATGGAGACGTTGTCGGTGTTCATCACGCCGTGGATGAAGCCGACCAGCAGCCATTGCGCCACCAGGTCCGCGGTGCGGTGGGTCACCGCTTCCAGCAGGCCGAGATAGGGCCGTTCTGCGTCCTTGAGTTCCGGGTAGTGGTGCGCAATCACGTGGTCAGCCAGCGCCCGGATGCTGTCGTGGTCGCCGCGGCCGAGGCAGTACTGGAACGTGCCCACGCGCACATGGCTGGCGGCCACCCGCGTCAGCACCGCGCCCGGCTCGGGCCGCTGCCGCCGTACGGACTCCCCGGTTTCCACCATGGCCAGCGCGCGCGTGGTGGGAATGCCCAGCCCGGCCATGCCCTCGCTGACCACGTATTCCCGGATGACCGGGCCCAGCGCGGCTCGCCCGTCGCCCATGCGCGAGAACAGCGTGCGCCCCGCGCCCTTGAGCTGGATGTCGCGGCGATGGCCGCGGCGGTCGGCGATGTCGCCGAGCAGCACCGCCCGCCCGTCGCCCAGCAGCGGTACCCAGTTGCCGAACTGATGCCCGGCATAGGCCATCGCCAGCGGATTGGCGCTCGCGGGCACGTGGTTGCCGGCCAGAATCTCCACCCCTGCCGGCGCCGCGAGCGTGTCGGGATCGAGGCCCAGTTCCGTAGCCAGGGCCCGGTTGAGCCGGATCAGCCGCGGCTGGGCCACCGGCGTGGGTGCCACCCGAGCATACAGCGCCTCGGGCAGCGCGCCGTAGCGGTCCTCGAATGTCAGCGGCTCGACCGTGGTGGTGTCGGCAACGCTCATGGCATGTTCCCGGCTGTCGCGAATGCGTGTCCTTCGAGCATGGGCGCGGGTACCGCGGCTTGCAAGGCGGTGGTCCGGTTATCCATCAGCGTTTGTCTGCGTGCCGGTGCTGCCCTATGCCGTCCCCGGCGTGGCGGCGATCACCCTGGTGCTCGTCGGTGATACGCAGCCAACGCTGTCGCTGTTCGCCGGTTGTCTGTTGACCGCCGCGGCGTGCACCATGGCCATGCAGCAGCGCCCGGATCGCTGAGTCGGGCCACTGCCAGAACTGTCTCGACGACGCGCAAGCGTCGACGGCATGATCCGGTGACGGTGTGCGACCAATCAAGGAATGGCCGAACCGGTAAGCGTGGTCTGGCCATGATCGTGCTGAACGGCAGTTGCCGAGGCGACACCTGAAGCCCTGCATCCGGGTTGCACCCCAGTGGATCGCTTCAGAATGCCGAAAACGGTTGCACCGGATAATCCGGCGATGCTGCAGTCGCAGCCGGCATCACTACCGCGAGTGCCCTGACTATTGCGGCTCAGTGTCTGGGGCCACGGACCCGTGCTCTGCATTGTCGCGGCGTTGCCCCGAACCAGCGTCTGCAGGAGCGATTGAAGGTGCTTTGTTCGGCATAGCCCAGAAGGCCCGTGATCTGGCTCAGATGGAGTCCGGTTTCGCACAGGTATCGTTCCGCCTGCTGACGCCGTTCACGGTCCAGCAATTCGGCGTAGCGAAGGCCTTCTTCGGCCAGCCTGCGCTGCAGGGTTCGCGGGTGCATGGCCAGTTGCTCGGCAATGGTTTCGGCATTGCACTGGCCGGTGGGCAGCAGGCGGCCGATCAGTTCTCGCACGCGCGCCGTCAGGGTGGCGCCGCCGGGTGGGTACTCTGATTCCAGATAGGCGGTGGCCAGCCGCAGGGTCTGCGGGTCGGCGCTGTCGATGCGCTTTCGGGCCACATGCCGCGGCAGGCGCATGCCGCACCAGTCCTGCTCGAACCGGACCTCACAGCCGAAGGCTTCGGCATAAGCGGTGTCCGGGCCGATCTGTCGGTGCATGAAGCACGTCAGCGTCGGTCGGGCATCCTCCCCGGCCAGCAGGCGCAGTATCTGCATGCCGTTGGCCATGCTCAGTTCATACGCGTGGCGCTTGTGCGACAGGCCCGGCTCGGTGATCCGGTAATCGAACAGCACCTGACCGGTGTTCGTCTGCTCGCTCAGGCGCAGGTGCAACGCCGGGCAATGGATGTACAGATAGTGCGCGATGGCCTTGAAGGCCTCCTGAATGGTGCCGGCATTGCGGGCGATGACCGCTACCGGCCCGAGCATGTCCAGGCCCTGCCAGCGGACCAGCCGCAGCCCGAAGTCCGGGCAGTCCAGTTCCGCGGCGCTGGCCTCCAGCAGCAGTGCCGTCGCCCGGTAGGGCAGGAACGATTCGTCCGGGCGCTCCGCCGCCGGCGGAATGTGAAAACGCGCCAGCAGCGGGGCGGGATCGCCGCCCAGCTCCCGTACCAGCTCGTCATAGCCCCACAGGTTGGTGGCCCGGATCAGGCTGCTCATGTCGGCTAATGATAAAGACTTGTCGGATAATGGCAATTATTCAGGACGTCGTCCCCGTATCGTCCGCAGCATCGAACGCTGCGAGCGAAACGAGGAGACGAGCATGAGCCAACAACACTACGACGTTCTGATCATCGGCGCCGGCCTGGCCGGCATCGGCAATGCCTGCCACATCGCGCGGGAATGCCCGGACAAGAGTCTGGCCATTCTCGAGCGCCGCGAGCGCATGGGCGGCACCTGGGACCTGTTCAAGTACCCGGGCATCCGCTCGGACTCGGATATGTTCAGCTTCGGCTACAAGTTCCGCCCCTGGCACGACCTGAAAACGCTGGCCGACGGCCCGGCCATCCGCCGGTACATCGCCGACACCGCCGAGGCGTACGGCCTGCAGGACAAGATCCGGTACGGTATGAAAATCATCCGGTCCGACTGGAGCTCCGTTGAACGTCGCTGGAATCTGACCGCCCTGCACGAGGCGACCGGCGAGACCCGTGCGTTCAGCTGCAATTTCCTGGTCAGCTGCACCGGCTACTACGACCATGACGCCGGCTTCCGGCCCGAATTTCCGGGTGAGGAAAACTTCAAGGGCACCAAGATCCATCCGCAGCACTGGCCGGAGGATCTGGACTACGCGGGCAGGAAGGTGGTGGTGATCGGCAGCGGCGCCACCGCCGTGACCCTGGTGCCGGCCATGGCCGGGACGGCCGGCCACGTCACCATGCTGCAGCGCTCGCCGTCCTACGTGTTCTCGGTGCCGTCCTTCGACAGGCTGACCGAGGCCCTGGCCAAGCTCCTGCCCGGCGACCTGGCCTACCGTTTTGCCCGCAAGCGCAACATCTGGATTCAGCGCGGCCTCTACCTGGCCTGCAAGCGGTGGCCGAAGACCATGCGCAAGTTCCTGCTCGGGCAGGTGCGCAAGCGCGTGGGCCCGGACTTCGACATGACGCACTTCACGCCCGACTACATGCCCTGGGACGAGCGCCTGTGCGCGGTGCCCGATGGCGACCTGTTCCGTGTGTTGCGCGAGGGCCAGGCCTCGATGGCCACCGATCACATCGAGCGCTTCACCGAAAACGGCATCCTGCTGCAGTCCGGCGAGGAACTGGAAGCCGACATCATCGTCACCGCCACCGGCCTGAAGCTGCAGATGCTGGGCGGCATGGATCTGTCCATCGACGGCGAGCCCGCCCCGATCAACCGGCGCATGACCTACAAGGGCGTGCTGGTCGAGAACATCCCCAACATGGCCTGGGTGTTCGGTTATACCAATGCGCCGTGGACCCTGAAGGCCGACCTTGCCGCCCGGTATCTGTGCCGGCTGATCCGGCATATGGACGAGCACGAACTGGATGTCGTCGTCCCCCGCGATACCGGCGACAACGCCCTGGACGACGGCATTCTGGACTCGCTGCAGTCGGGTTACGTCCAGCGCGACAGGCACTGCCTGCCGCGCCAGGGCCGGACCATGCCGTGGCAGGTGCTGATGCACTACGGCAAGGACAAGAAGATGCTGCTGGACGAAGCCATCGAAGACGAGCGCCTGGCGTTCCTGCCCGCGCGGCAGGCTCACGCCGCCGTGGCACAACCCGATTCTGTCGCTGCCTGATTGCCTTCGGCCCTCCGTCGTTTCGACGCAGCCCGTTCTGGAGTCGTTGCATGACCCCGCAGTCGCAACGTGCAGCCGACATGCCGAACCATGTTTGCGTTGTCCGTCCCGAACGGGGGCGCTGGCTGCGGGTGCTGGTGAACCTGGTGCTGCGCATCGCCATGAAATGGCGACACGGGTTGAAGCTCGACATCGCGGTGCTGCGTCGCCGGCTGGGCCGGATGAACCGGTACGCGGCACGCAAGGCGCTCGGTGTTCGGCGCGAGCCGGCCGCCTGCACCGAATTTGCGGCCGAGTGGCTGACGCCCGGCGACTGCACGTCCGGTCGGGTGTTGCTGTACTTCCACGGCGGGGCGTTCGTGGCGCGTTCGCCGGACCTGTATGCGGCGATGGTGGCGCCCTGGTGCCGCGCCCTGAACGCCCGGGCGCTGATGGTGGATTACCGGCTGGCGCCCGAGCATCCCTATCCGGCCGGGATCGACGATTGCCACCGGGCTTACCGATGGCTGCTGGACCAGGACATTGCGCCCGAGAACATCGTGATTGCCGGCGACTCCGCGGGCGGCAACCTGGCACTGGCTATCCTGCTCCGAGCGAAGAACGAGGGCGCGCCGCTACCGAGCTGCGCCGTGCTGCTGTCACCGTTTCTGGATCTGACGCTCAGCGGTGACAGCATGCTTGCCAATGCCCGACGCGATCCCCTGTTCACGCTGGCCTTCGGCGTCGGGATCCGCCGTTTCTACGCCGAGCCCTTCGAACTATTGAACCCGGAGGTGTCGCCCTTGTTCGGCGACTTTGCCGGCCTGCCGCCCATGTTGATTCAGGTGGGAAGCAGCGAGGTGCTGCTGGACGACGCGACGCGTGCCGCAGCCCAGGCACGTGCGAACGGCGTCGACGTGGAGCTGGAAATCTGGGAGCGTCAGCCGCACGTCTTCCAAGCCATCACCGCCCTGCCGCAGGCCCACGCGGCCGCACAGAACATTCTGGGCTTCGTGCGCACCCACGCTGCCTGGGCCGACCGCGACACAGCGTGATCGCTCTCCGCAGCTGCGGCATCCTCGACGTGTCAAGCCGCCTCTGACCGTTACCAGTACGTGCCTGACGATTGCCTCGGCCTCACCTGAGCCTTGCTGTCGGGGTAGCAGGAGGGGAGGGCGCTGCTGCTCGTTCGGACAACTTGGAACTGGTCCAGCGATTATCGCCGCGCGACGGCGCAGAAAACCGTGGTCTGTCCCGAATGGCCGAATGGCGCTGTCTGATTATGACCATGGAATGGCGGAAAATGACCATTGTTGGCGCCAGCAAAGCGGCAAGATGGCTGCGTTGATCGACCGCACGAGGAGGTACAAGATGAGCACGCTGGAATTGACGTCCGAAGGCTGCCAGAGACACGAGACCAGAGGGCAATAACGTGGTCCACGCAGAACCAACCAGCAGAGCGGTACCGCTTTTCTTAGAGCGCACCGAACGGGTTCTACCCCTTTCCCACGGACGACAGACACTCACCACGAGGCGGTTGCAGTCATGAGCGTTCTCGATCAGGTCATCAACAAGGCTCAATCCACCGTCCCGATGCAGCGGCAGGTCCAGGGGATGCAGCTGTTCCAGAAGGCCAGGCAGCTCGCGTTCGGTGACAAGCAGCCGGTCTTCGTCGAGGAAGAGATCCCCGACGTCGACGAAGTGGCGTTGACCGACATCGACATGAGCAACCCGTTCATGTGGAGGCAAGGCCAGTGGGGTCCCTACTTCAAGCGACTGCGTGACGAGGCGCCGGTTCACTTCCGGGCGAACAGTGCCTTCGGGCCGTACTGGTCGGTCACGCGGTACGACGACATCATCACCGTGGACAAGGACTTCGAGACGTTCTCCGCCGAGCCGCAGATCGTCATCGGCGCCCCGCCGAAGGGCCTGGACGTCGAGATGTTCATCGCCATGGACCCGCCGCGTCATGACGAGCAACGCAACGCCGTCCAGGGGGTGGTTGCGCCCCAGAACCTGGACGAGATGGAGGGGCTGATTCGCTCGCGCGTGCAAGAGGTTCTCGATAGTCTGCCGGTCAACGAGCCGTTCGACTGGGTGGACAAGGTCAGCATCGAGCTGACCGCGCGAATGCTCGCCACCCTGCTCGACTTTCCCTACGAGCAGCGTCGCAAGCTCGTCTATTGGACCGAGGTGACCGCTGCCAGTGCCTCGGCCACCGGCGGCACGAGTAAGGTGGACGAGATGTGGCGAGCCGTTGCCGATATGGCGAAGAGCTTCAGCGCCCTGTGGCACGACAAGGCCGCCCGCCTGGCCGCCGGTGAGAAGCCCGGTTTCGACCTGATCACCCTGATGCAGATGTCCGAGGACACCAAGGATTTGATCAACCGGCCGATGGAATTCCTCGGCAACCTCATCCTGCTGGTTGTCGGCGGCAACGACACCACGCGCAACTCGATGTCGGGCGGCGTCTATGCGCTCAACCAGTTCCCCGAAGAGTTCGATCGCCTCAAGGCAGACCACAGCCTCATCCCGAAGTTGGTCCCCGAGATCATCCGCTGGCAGACGCCGCTGGCCTACATGCGCCGGATCGCCAAGAAGGACACCGTCCTGAATGGCCAGTTCATCCGCAAGGGCGACAAGGTCGTGATGTGGTACGCATCGGCCAACCGGGACGAGCGCGTCTTCGAGAATCCGGACGACTTCATCATCGGCCGACCCAACGCCCGCAACCACCTCTCGTTCGGCATCGGTGTCCACCGCTGCATGGGCGCCCGGCTGGCCGAGCTGCAGCTGAGGATCTTATGGGAGGAGCTGCTGGAGCGATTCGAGGACATCGAGGTCGTCGAGGAGCCGGAGTACGCACAGTCGAACTTCGTCCGGGGTTATACCAAGATGATGGTCAGCCTCACGCCGATCGGCAAGAAGTCTCGATCCGCTCGCGCCCGGCGGTCGAAGGCGAAAACGCCCCAACCGGCACCCAAGAGTTCACCTCAGAGCCGGGCCAAGAAGACCGCGGAGACCGAGATCGACCTGCGGGTCGAGGCTCGTCGTGAGGTGGCGGACGGCGTCGTCGAGCTCACCCTCACCGAGCCCTCGGGTGCCCCGCTGCCGGCGTGGACCGCCGGTGCCCACATCGACCTGGTCCTTAACGCGTCGCTGATACGGCAGTACTCCTTGTGCGGCAGCGCTGCTGACGCGTCGTCGTGGAAGGTCGGGGTGCTCCGCGACCCGGGCAGCCGCGGCGGATCGGCGTACGTCCACGACAAATTAGCGGAGGGCGCGACTGTCCGCGTGCGAGGTCCGCGCAACCACTTCCCGCTGGTCGCCTCAAAGCGCTACCAGTTCATCGCCGGCGGCATCGGTATCACCCCGATCCTCCCGATGATCGAGGCCGCCGAAGCGCGCGGCGCTGACTGGAGCCTGCTGTACGTCGGTCGCTCCCGTGCGTCCATGGCGTTCCGCGACTGGCTCGAGAGCAATGACCGGGTGACGGTCTGGCCCCGGGACGAGAACGGCCGATTCGATCTCGCGTCGGTGCTCGGCACACCGCAGCCGGATACCCTGGTTTACTGCTGTGGGCCAGGCGCGCTGCTCGATGCGGTCGAGGAGGGTTGCGCGGGCTGGCCGGACGGAAGTCTCCACATCGAACGCTTCGCTGCCAAGGTGGTTGAGGCGTCCGCGGATGCGCTCGACGCCTTCGAGGTGGAGTGCTCGCGGTCGGGCGTCACGGTGACTGTCCCTGAGGGCATGTCGATCTTCGACGCGGTCGAGAAGGCCGGTGTCGACGTACTCGGGTCGTGCATGGAGGGTATCTGCGGTACCTGCGAGTGTGACGTGCTCGAGGGCACGCCGGACCACCGTGACTCTGTGTTGTCCAAGTCGGACCGTGAGCGGGGTGACACGATTATGACCTGCGTCTCCCGGTCCCTGTCGAAGAAGCTGGTATTAGACATATGAACTACCCCCGCGAATGCTGGTACGTCGCCGCCACGATCGATGAGGTCGGCGACAACCTCGTGGCGCGCCGCATTCTGGGCACGCCGGTCCTGCTCTACCGCCTGGCTGACGGTTCGGTCGCCGCGCTGGAGGACCGCTGCGCGCACCGCCCGTACCCGCTCTCGGCCGGCTACCGCGACGGCGACCGCGTCGTCTGCGGCTACCACGGCTGCACCTATGACCCCGACGGCAGCTGTGTCCTGATCCCCTCACAGGACAACCCACCGCCGGGTGCGCGCGTGCGTGCCTTCCCGGTCCACGTGAGCGAGCCGTTCGTGTGGGTGTGGATGGGCACGCCCGGTAGTGCCCGCCTGCGTCCGCCGCCCGCAACGCCGGAGCTGACCTCGGGGGACGGCTGGTCCTCGACGGGTGAGCGCCGTGACGTTGCGGCTGGCTTCCTGCTTCTCCACGAGCACTATCTGGACCTGACCAACGTGTTCGAGATGCACGCCGAGATGGTGCCGCCGGGCATCGAGGCACTGCCGCCGCTCGAGGAAGTGGAGATCTCCGAGGTGTCGGTGTCCTACGCGCGCGAGCTGCCCGAGGCGCCCCTGGCCCCCTGGGAGGCGGCGGTGTCAGGGCTCGACAGTTCCGAGGCGTTCTCCCGTCGGGAGACGGGCACCTTCGTCACGCCCGGTTTGCATCGGCAGACCTACACCATCTCCGGCGGTGATAGTCCGGTGTTCGAGCTGGTGCGGCTGCACGGCTTCACGCCCCAGACTCCTGGATCGACGCGCGTCTTCCTCCAGCTGGCGTGGCGGGGTACGGCGGTCGCTACGGACGCGGGCCAACGGCTGACCGAGGTCTTCCACGTCATGGCCGACCGCGACTCCCGAGTCATCGAGACGATGCAGCGCTGTCTGGACGAGGACGAACCCTCGCGTCGCTACGTCAACGTCAAGGCCGACCGCGCCGCCGTCCGCGCTCGCCGGATCGTGCAGTCCATGATCGAGGAGGAGCGCGGTCTCTGAGGCGTCCGGACTCACTCTCGCCGCCGGCGTTCTCTCCACAGCCGTGGTCAGATGGCGCTGACGGCCAGCTGGAAACGGGCCACAGCCTCGTCGATGCTCACGTCGGCTGACGCGACATCTGGCTGCAGCGCGCCGCCTATCTCGGCTGTCGGCGGCAATAATAGGGGGGAATCCTCTTGACTAGGGACTCATGGTGTTCGTCCGCTGCCGGCGAAGCGCTTCTTTGAAACGGCGCAACGCGCCCTCGAAGCCCCGGGCCGAAGCCTGCCGCTGACCCCGCTCGGTCGTATTGACGCTGCCTAATCCTTAGCAGGATCAAGGCCCGCAATATGACGCGCTGCTGCCCGGATTTCTTCCTCGGACATGGCACTGGCGATGCCTTGCATGGCCTGGGTCGGGTCCTGGCGCTCACCGCGCTTGTAGGCCATGAGCTGGTCGGCGAGATAGCTGGCGCCCTGTCCCGCAATCAACGGCCCGCGGTCGGTCCCCGACAGGCGCTCGCCGTGACAGACCGCGCAGCCATTGGCAGCGACGGTGGCCTGGCCCTGCTCTTCGAGGGCGGCGTCGGCAACGAGGTCCGGGTTCCGGACTGGCCTTTGCCGGGCGTAGTAGGCCACCAGGCGCTTGATTTGCTCCTCGCTCATTGACGCGGCGAGCGGGCTCATCTGCGGATCGCGCCGGCGTCCCTCGGCGAAGGCGCGCAACTGTTCGTCCAGGTAGGAGTCGGACAGGCCGGCCAGGGACGGGTAGTGCGCGTTTCTCGACCGGCCGTCCGGGCCATGACAATGGGCGCAGCTGGCCTGAAGCCGAGGCCATGCGCCGCCCCTGGTCCTGTCGTCCGCGTACTGGCGGTCGAGGACTTCGTAGAAGCGGTAAGCCGCCCACAGCTCCGGGCCGTAGACGGCTCCCAGAGCGGCCGCGAATGTCACCGCCAGGGCGGCCCCGATCAGGATGCCTCGCTTCATGGTCTGCTCCTCAAACCCGCGTCAGCGCGTGGAGCGCCTGCATGACGGCGCGACGACCGGCGCGTACCGCGCCGTCCATCGCGCCGGCCCAGATGTCCGCCGTCTCGGTGCCGGACCAGATCAGCCGGCCGACGCGCGGTTTGAGATGCGGGCCCCGTTGCGTCCAGAACTCTGGGGGCATCGGCGTGATGCAGCTCTGGCTCCACGGGTCGACCGTGCCCCAGTCGTGGTCGTGAAACTGGGTGGGATGCCTTGCCGCATCGCCCAGGGCTCGGGCGTAGATCTCTGACAGGATTCGTTCGGCGCGTTCGGGCGCATGGGGCAGCCGGCCGAGCCGGACGAAGGCGTTGATGACGCCGACCGAGCCGTCCGGTGGTGAGTTGTCGTAGCTCCAGATCAGGGGGCCGTCGATGGGGATGATCTGGCCGTTCAGGCCCGCCTCGCGCCAGAAGGGACGCGGATAGACGTGCACGGTCTTGCGCATGGGGGCATGGTTCGGCCAGTGCCGCTGCAGTTGCGCGCGCCCTTCGGGCAGGGGCGGGTCGAAGGCGATCCGGTGGCACAGGCCCGGGTGCAAGGCGGCGATGACCTGCCGGGCACGAATCACACCCCGCTCCGTATGCAGCTCGACGACATCGCGATCCCAGCCGACGATCCGGCGCACCGGGGACGCCATCCTGATCCTGTCGCCCAGTGTCTGCGCGATCCGGCTGCTTATCGCCTGCGGCCCGCCGACAAAACGCGTCTCCTGCGCGCCGCCTTTCATCGATTCGAGCCTGGCGAGGTCGCAATCGGCGGAGTTGATGACCGAGAGATAGTGCAGCAGCCCCAGGGCGGCCGGGGTGGTGCCGAAGGTCAAAGTGACCGAGGTATCGAAGCCGATCCGGTCCTCGTTGCTGAGCGCTTGCTGCGCCAGCCAATCGCCGACCGACAATCGGTCCAGCTCGGCCGCATTCGGTGCCTTCCACGGGGCACCGCTCGGCACGCCGCGTGCCATCTCGTTGAGCTTGCTGACGACCTCGTGATTCATGCTCGCGCCGCCGTGGCCGAGATCCTGCGCCACCCGGGCATCGCCGGCCAGAAAGACCGTCTCTCCCCGGTAGTAGCTGTCGAAGGTATCGATCTCGAGTTCGCGCGCCAGGTCCGCGATGGCGGTCTGGCCGGGGCCGATCCACTGGCCGCCGGCTTCCGAGATGACGCCGTCGCCCAGGTCGTGATCGTAGGTGCGGCCGCCCACGCGGTCGCGCGCTTCGAGCACGACGAAGGACTCGCAACCGGCCAGCCGGAGGTCGCGCGCCGCGGTCAGGCCGGACAGGCCGCCGCCGATGATGGCTACATCCAGGACATCGTCACGGCGCTTTGGCGCCGCGCGGGACGGCGGATGTGCGCCCAGTGCGAAGCCGCCGGCCAGCGCGCTACCGCCGATCGCCTTCAGCAGCGACCGCCGCTGGCGGGCTTCCGGCGGTAGCTCGTCCTCGTCCTTTGTCTGCATGTCGGGTGCCCCCCCCCCGGTTGCCGAGCGTGCATCTTTAGAATAACAAGTGTTGTGTAAAATATAAAGACCTGCTACGGTGCTGCCCATCGGCTATTCGCGAGGAGGTACCGTCGTGCAAGCATTTCCAAACAACAGCCCCGGGGTCATCGATACGGTCATGCCCGGAGGTGCGGCATGACGGGCCGGGTCGTCTTCATCGGGGCTGCCGGCGAGATGTGCCGGGTGGCCATCGAGCGCTTCGCGGCCGCCGGCGGCGACTGGGAGCTGGTCCTGACCGACATCCGCCCGGATCTCCTGCAGCCGCTGGTCGAGCGGCTGCCTGCCGGACGCGCGACGGCGCGGCGCCTGGATCTCTTCGACGAGGCCGCGCTGCGCGACGTCGTGCGGGGCGCGTCGCTCGTGGTTCTGGCGGCCGGCCCCTATATCCGGACCTCCGGTCCCGTGATCACGGCCTGCCTGGAGGAGGGGGTTCCCTATCTGGACTTCGACGACGACGTCGAGAGCACCGAGCACGCGCTCTCCCTGCAGGAACAGGCCAGGGCCGCCGGCATCCCGATCTATGTCGGCTGCGGCGCGTCGCCGGGCATGTCGAACGTGATGGCGGTGGACGCGGCCAATGACCTCGACACCGTCGAGAACATCGACATGTGCTGGCTCGTCGGCGACGAGCGCCCCAATGTGGGTCGCGCCGTCATCGAGCACATGCTGCACATCTCGGCGGGCGACTGCGTGACCTGGGAGGACGGTCGCCGGATCGTGCACGAGACTTTCGTGGAGACCGGCCGCTTCCCGATCCTCGCCGGTGAGGATGATGTCCTGCTGTACGAAACCGCCCACCCCGAGCCGGTGACGCTGCCGCGCCGCTACCCGGACGCCCGGCGCATCCGCTGCCTGGGCGGTCTGGACCCCGCGCCGATGAACGGGCTCTTCCGGGGCGTCGGGCTGGCCATCCAGAACGGGCGGATGGATCAGAAGGATGCCGTGAACTGGGTCCACGACATCGCGACCGGCGGAACGGGCCTGGGCAACCCCGCGGGCTGGAAGCACGCGCTCAGCGGCATGCGGGCGCAGATCCGCCGGGGCGAGAGCACCACCGGGATGCTGCTGAAGTTCCTGGGCGTCTCGGCGCTGCGCCGGGTCTTCCCCTACAAGGGCGGATTGCTGGCCACGGCCTACGGCAACAAGGACGGTAAGCCCGCGTTATCGCGTCGGCGGACCGCGCTCGAGCCCGGCAGCCCTCTCAACAACATGGCGGGCGTGACCGGAACCGCCTGCGCCGCCTTCGCCGTGCTGGCGCTCGACGAGGCCGGCAAGCGCAGCGGCGCCTTCGCGCCCGAGGACTGGGCCGAGCCGCAGGCTTTCTACCAGGCGCTGGAACGCGTGGGCGTGCCGCGCCACCAGATCGTGGAGATGATCTAGACCGTGACCCACGTTCACGCCGACAAGTCCTTCTGGCTGGCGCATTCCGGCGACTACGAGCCGTCGCCGCCGCTGCGGGGCAGCGCGGATGTCGATATCGCGGTCATCGGCGCCGGCTTCACCGGCCTGTCGACCGCCTATAACGCGCGCAAGGCCGACGCTTCCGCGTCGGTCGCGGTCGTGGACGCCGAGTGTGTCGCCTATGGCGCCTCCGGACGCACCTCCGGATGGCTGGTGCCGATTCCGGTGCTCGATCCCGACACGGCACGCCTGCTGTACGGGCAGAACAGGCTCGGCGAGCTCCAGGATTTCGCCTGGAACGGCATGGACTACGTGCGCGACCTGATCGCCCGCGAGAACATGGACAGCGATCTGGAGATGCCCGGCGTGACCTTCACCATGCTGCGCGGGCACGACAAGCATCTGGAGAAATTCGCCAGATACTGGACCGATCAGACGCGGGCAAATGACAGCGAGGTCATGGACCGGGCCACGGTCAGCCAGGCGCTCAACAGCGATGCCTTTTGCGGCGGTGTACGCATGCCGCACACCGGCCAGGTCAATCCGGTCAAGCACGCGCGCGAGCTGAAGCGCATCGCGGTGGCTGCGGGGGCGCAGGTCTACGAGCAGACACCGGTGCTCGGGGTGGAAGACGATGGCGCGCGCTTCACGCTCCGAACGCCGGAAGGCGAGCTGCGCGCTCGTCACCTGGTGCTGGCCACCAACGGCTTTACGCACCTGCTGCCGCCGGCGCTGGGCCTGCGCCGCGCGCAGGTGCCGATGCACGTCTACCAGCTGATGACCGAGCCACTGACCGAGGCGGACTGGGCGGCGCTGGGCTGGAAGCATCGCGGGCAGTTCTATGACAAGACGAGCTACTGTCCGGCCACCTGTCGCCCCACGGTCGATGGCCGCCTGCAGTTCAACCTCTGCGATATCTACCTGGGGCGGGGACGCTCCATGGAAGAGGCGCAGCGGATGACGTTCTACGCTTCCGCCGAGCGCATGTTCGAGAGCGTGTTTCCCGCCTTCAGGAACCTGCGCATCGCGCAGCGCTGGAGCGGCGCCTGCTCGATCCCCTTCGATGTGCGGCCGCAGGTCGGGTCGCTCCGGGGAGGCCGCCTGTCCTACGCCTTTGGCTACAGCGGCGCCGGCGTCATGATGTCGCAGAACTTCGGGCGCATCCTGGCGGACCTCGCCCTGCAACGTAGCACGGCGCTGACCGAGCAGTGGTTCGTCGCCATCGAAGGCAGGAAGGAGCACGCCGGACAACGACGATTCCCGCCGCTGCCCGGCCTGATCGCGGGCCTGCGCTTCTTCTTCCAGGTGCAGCGGGCGACGGCACTTGCTCGGAGGCGGCGTCTTGGACTCGCCTGAGCACAACCACGACGAAGGCCGCGTGCTGGCCGGGTGCTTCGCGATCGTCGGCGCGGTTATGGGCAGTGTTTGCCTGCTGGCCTACCTCGTCGTTACCGGCTTCGATCTGCGCCTGATGTTCGATCCCGCCTTCGCGCTGACGCTGTCGTCCGGCGATGCCGCGCTGTTCCGGCTTTCGATGATCGCGGACTGCTTCGGCTTCTATCTGCCGCTGCTGGCGCTGGGCGTCTACCTGTGGCGATGCCTGCGCGCCGCGGGCGGTATCGCGCTCGACATCGGCATCCTGTTTCTCGTGATCTCGACCCTGCTCGGGATCGCGGGCGCCATGCTGCCAATTGCCGTGCTGGCGCCGCTTGCCGAGCTGTACTCAATCGGTGACGGGACCGCCAAGCACGCGGCCGGGGCGGCGTGGGTGACCGCCATCCAGGGGTCGCAGCACGGCCTGTGGATCATGGAAGGGCCGACGCTGGGCTTCTGGGCGGTGGTGACCGGCATGGCGCTGCACAGCCAGGGCGCAAGGCTCGGGGCAGCGCTGGTTCTGCTGGGGATCGCCTACGCGCTCTATGCCGCCCTGATGTTCATCGGCGCGGATCGCCTTGCCCAGCTAGGCCTGCTGGTCGTGCTGCCGATGCAGGTGCTGCTGATCGCGCTCTTCGGCATTGCTCTGTTGCGGAATAAGATAGTCGCGGAACGCATGGCGTAAGCAAGCATGAGTAATGATTCCGGTAGCGTCAGGCGCGTGCCGCAAAAAGCCGAGGAAGGCGCCGCACGGCTGGCCCCGCGGCGGGGGCGGCCCGCGGGCGACCACAAGGCCAAGCGGGCCGAACTACTGAAGGCGGCTACCGCGGTGATTGCGAGGGAAGGATATGCCGGCGCGTCGCTGCGCAAGGTGGCGCAACACGCGGGACACACGACCGGCGCCGTGACCTACTACTTCGCCAACAAGGAGGCGATGTTCACCGCAGTCGTAGAGAGCGTATTCGACGAGTTCGATGCCTTCCTGGAGACCAGCCGAGATCCCGCCGACGTCAAGACGATTCTCAACCAGTGGCTGAACCGCACGAGCGCCGACTCGGATTTCTGGCCCGTGATATTCCAGTTGCTGGCCCACGCGCGGCACGAGCCCGCCTTCGCGGCCATCATCGAGCGGCGCTACGCCAAGCTTCGCGAGGTACTGACCACGATTCTGGAGCGAGGCCAAGACGAGGGCGTGATCCGCGGCGATATCCCCGCCGACCTTATTGCCGATCAGCTCAGCGCCATCAGCGACGGGTGGATGATGATGCTGCCGGTCGAGCCCGAGCGATTCGCGCCGAAGCGGCTGCAGGCGCTTTTGCAGGCCACGATTGCCCTCATCAGCCCGCCGTCGGATGTGTCCGACGACCGGCTTGGCCGCTGAGAGCGGATTTGGTGGGCCCACCAGGACTTGAACCTGGAACCAACAGATTATGAGTCTGCTGCTCTGACCAATTGAGCTATAGGCCCGTCGCCGTGGCTCGCGATTGTAACCCGCCGGCTATCGCCGCTCGTAGCCTGGCCGGCATTGGTCGACCCGGCAGGATCAAGCATAATCTCGCGCCCGCATCCGGGCCGAGTGCCGGCGGACCCGACTCACAACGCCGAGACATTGCCAATCATGAGCGTGACCGTTCCCTGGACCTTCGTGCGCCATCAGGCGCCCAATATCGTCGGCATGTTCGGTGCCGGTCTCCGATCCGCTCTGCCACGACTGGGTGGCGGCCAGGTGGATACCCCCAGCGCTCCGGTAACGCGCCGGATGGGTCCGTTTCCCTCGGCGTTGATCGAGGCCTACGCGGCTTGGGCAGGCGCGCCGCCGGATCGCTATAACGGGGTGCTGCCGCCGCATTTCTTTTCCTACTGGGGGCTGGGGCTGGTCTCCGAGCTGACCGGCCGGGCGCCGTACAATCTGCTGGCGGCGGTGAACCAGGGCTGCCGGATCGAGACTCGGGTGCTGATGCCGGCGGATGAACCGATTCAGGTGCGCGGCCGCCTGACTGATGTCAGCGATGACGGCCGACGGATACGCATCGCCTCGCAGCTCGAGGCCGGGACCCGCAGCACGCCGCGGGCCCAGGAAATCGAGGTGGTGGCGGCGGTCCCCCGCCGCCAGCCCGGCCCGCGCCGGGCGGACAGGCCAAGCGACCCGGAACCCGCATTCGACACCGTCGGTCACTGGTCGGCCGAGGCGTCGGACGGGCTGAATTTCGCTCTGCTTACCGGTGATTTCAATCCGCTGCACACGCTTACCCCCGTGGGGCGCCGCACCCGTTATCGCAGCTGCATCCTGCACGGCTTCGGGATTCTGGCCCGCACTTACGAGACCATCCGCAATGCCGGCATCGACGTCGCCGTGTTCGAGGCCCGCTACGTGAAGCCGGTGCCGTTGCCTTCCGCCGATCTGGCAGTGCAGGTAGCAAGCGAACCCGAGGCCGACGGCCGCCGGGCAATCCGGTTGATCGGGGTGGATGGCAAGCTGCACCTGGCCGGGCACCTCAACGAGACGCTGACGGGAGCATCGGCATGAGCGTTGCCTGGACCGCGATTTCCGAGGATCGGCTGCCGGTGGTAGTGGATGCGGTGCGCACGCCGTTCGTCCATTCCGGCGGCGCCTATGCCGAGCTGCGCAACTTTGAACTGGGGGCGGTGCCACTGCGGGCGGTGCTGGCCCGGACCGGGCTGGCGGCCGGCGACATCGGCATGGTGACGCTGGGCTGCGTGGTGCAGGACGTGGAAGCCACCAACGTGGCACGCGAGGCGATGCTGACCGCCGGGTATCCCAGCCTGACGCCGGCGTCCACGGTGTCGATGGCGGGTATTTCGCCGGAGGCCAGCGTGGCCGGGCTGTGCGACATGATCGCCCTGGGCCGGCTCGATTTTGCGGTGGGCGGCGGCACCGAGAACTTCTCGGACCTTCCGATCCGCATGTCGCGCAACGTGCGCAAGCGGGCGGTGAAACTGGGGGCCGCCCGGACCACCCGCGATCGCCTGCGGATCGTGGCCGGTCTGCGTCCCTGGGACCTGATCCCGGAAGTGCCGTCCAGCAAGGATCTGACCACCGGCCTGACCATGGGTGCGGCCTGCGAGGCCATGGCCGGGCGTTTCGGTGTGACCCGCGAGGCCGCGGACACTTATGCCGAGCGCAGCCACCACCGGGCTGCCGCGGCATGGGACGCCGGCTGGTTCGACGAGGAAGTGGTGCCGGTCGAGGCACCGGACGGGCGCATGGTGACCCAAGACGACGGCATTCGGGCGGATACCAGCGTCGACCGGCTGGCCCGGCTCAAGCCGGCGTTCGATCCGGCAAACGGCATCATCACCGCCGGCAATGCCTCGGGACTGACCGATGGTGCCACCGCCTTGCTGCTGGCCAGCGCCGGGGCGGCTGACCGCCGCGGCCTGACCGCCCGCGCGATCGTGCGGGATTACGAATTCACCGGGGTGGCCGACATGGCCAGCGAGATGCTCATGGGGCCGGCGGTGGCCATCCCGCGGCTGCTGCGGCGCCAGGGGCTGACGCCGGCGGACATCGCCGCATTCGAGGTACACGAGGCCTTCGCCGTCCAGATTCTGGCCAATCAGGCCGGGCTGGCGGATGCCGATTACGCGCAGACGGTGGCGGACCTGGCCGCGCCGATAGGCGAAATCCCGCTGGACAAGCTCAATATCCATGGTGGTTCGCTGGCGCTGGGCAACCCGTTTGCCGCCACCGGCGGCCGGTTGATTGCCACGGCGATCCGCCGGATCCGGGCCAGCGGCGAGCGCTATGCCGTAATCGCCACCTGTGCTGGTGGCGGACTCGGCGCGGCGATGCTCCTGGAAAACCCGGCCGCCACCTGATCCGGCTCAGCGGCTGGCCGGGCTCCAGTGGGGTGAGCCGCCGTCCTCCGGGCTGATCTCGGTCAGGCCGGTGCCGTCGGCGTGGATCCGGAACAGCGCGTTGTTGCCGTTGCGGAAGTTCTCGAACACCAGTTGCTGCCCATCCGGGGACCAGGCCGGGGCGGTGGCGGCGAAGTTCAGGCCGGTCAGCTGTTGCAGGTTGCCGGTATCCAGCGTGAGGACGTACAGCCCGTGGCCGGTCACGCGCGACCGTGACCCCACGAAGGCGATGCGGTTGCCATCCGGCGACCAGGCCGCAGCCCGGGCGATGGGCAGGTCGACCGGCAATCGCGTGGCGTCGCCGCCCGCCAGCGGGATGGTGTAGAGGGCGGCGAACTCGTGCTGCCGGTCCCAGCTTTCGAACACCACCCGTTCGCCGTCGGGCGCGAAGGCGCCGGCGCTGGGCCAGTCGTTGGAATCGGGCCGCGTGGTCAATCGCCGCCGGTTCTGGCCGTCGACGTCGATCACGAACAATTCGTCGCGGCCGGATCGTTCCGAGGCGAATACCAGGCGCCGCCCGTCCGGCGACCAGGCCGGGCGGAAATCACTGCCGGCATAGGTGGTCAACGGCCGGGCCCCGCTGCCGTCGGCCCGCATCAGATAGATGTCGCCGCCCACCGGTCGCCGGGTGTAGGCGATATGCCGGCCATCCGGGGAAATCGCCGGGTCGGCCTCGTCCTCGTCGGTAGTGGTCAGGCGGACCAGGCCGGTGCCGTCCGGGCGGATCAGGTACAGCTCCTGGTGGCCGGGGCCATTGTCGTCGTCGCGGTTGCTCTCGAACACGATGTGGTCGTTGAGCGGGCTGATCGCTGCGGTGTCGTCCGCGCTGCCGCAACCAGCGGTCCCCAGCGCGACAACGCCGCCGACCAGCAGGCCGGCGGCGTGTCGTCGGTATTCGTCGGACCACCCGGCAGCCTGGTGCACGATGCGGGTGCCCGGGCGGCCGTTGCTGGCCTACTCGTCCAGGAAACTCTTGAGGAAGGTCGCCCGGGAGGGGTGGCGCAGCTTGCGCAGTGCCTTGGCCTCTATCTGGCGGATGCGCTCGCGGGTGACGTCGAACTGCTTGCCGACCTCTTCCAGCGTGTGGTCGGTGTTCATGTCGATACCGAAACGCATGCGCAGCACCTTGGCCTCGCGCGGGGTGAGGCTGGCCAGGGTGTTGTGGGTGGCCTCGCGCAGCGACTCGCCGGCGGCCGCGTCGCTGGGAGCGATGGCGTTGGCGTCCTCGATGAAATCGCCCAGATGGCTGTCCTCGTCGTCGCCGATGGGCGTCTCCATGGAGATCGGTTCCTTGGCGATCTTGAGCACCTTGCGCACCTTCTCCTCGGGCATCTCCATGCGCTCGGCCAGCTCTTCCGGGGTGGCCTCGCGGCCCATCTCCTGCAGCATCTGGCGGGAGATGCGGTTGAGCTTGTTGATGGTCTCGATCATGTGCACCGGAATGCGGATGGTGCGGGCCTGATCGGCGATCGAGCGGGTGATGGCCTGCCGGATCCACCAGGTGGCATAGGTCGAGAACTTGTAGCCGCGGCGGTATTCGAACTTGTCCACCGCCTTCATCAGGCCGATGTTGCCTTCCTGGATCAGGTCCAGGAACTGCAGGCCGCGGTTGGTGTACTTCTTGGCGATGGAAATCACCAGGCGCAGGTTGGCCTCGACCATTTCCTTCTTGGCGCGGCGGGCCTTGGCCTCGCCGATCGACATGCGCCGGTTGATTTCCTTGATGTGGTTGACGTTGAGCTGGCTGGCGTTCTCCAGCTCGGTGATCCGCTCCTGCAGGCGCAGCAGGTCCGGCTTGCGCTGGCTGATGGTGGCGGAATACTTGCGCTTGGCGCGGATCAGCTTGTCCAGCCACACCTCGCTGGTGAGGTTGTCGGGCAGCTGGCGCACGAACTCGCGCCGCGGCATGCCGCCTTCCTTGACGCAGATCATCATCATTTCGCGCTCGATGCCGCGAATCTCGGCCATTGTTTCGCGCAGCTGGCCGGTCAGCCCTTCGGTCACCTTGGGGGTGAGCTTGAAGCGCATGAAATGGGTGGCCAGCTTCACCAGCGCGGCTTCGGTCTTCTCGTCCTCGCGGCCGTACTTGTTCAGGGCGCGAACGGCACTGCGGTTGAGCGACTTGAGCTTCTTGACCTGGGCGGCGGCTTCTTCGGGGTCGGGACCGGTATCGGCGGGGGTGTCGTCGTCCTCGTCGTCACTGTCCTCGGCGGCGGGCTCGTCCGCCTCGTTGGTGATGGGGTCGCCGGTATCCGGATCGACGAAACCCACCAGCACGTCGGTCAGACGGGTTTCGCCGGCATCCACCCGATCGAAGATTTCCGCCAGCCGGCCGGTGGTGGCCGGGAAGTGGGCCAGCGAGAACAGCATCTCGGACAGCCCTTCCTCGATGCGCTTGGCGATGCGGATTTCGCCCTGGCGGTCTAGCAGCTCCACGCTGCCCATCTCGCGCATGTACATGCGCACGGGGTCGGTGGTGCGGCCGAACTGCGGGTCCAGCGCGGCGAGCGTGGCGGCAGCCTCCTCGGCGTCGTCATCATCCTCGTTGGAGACGGTGTTTTCCGACAGCAGCAGCGCATCCTCGTCCGGTGCCTCTTCGTGCACCGTGATGCCCATGTCGTTGATCATGTTGATGATATCTTCGATCTGTTCGGGATCGACGATATCGTCAGGCAGGGTGTCGTTGACTTCCGCGTAGGTCAGGAAGCCCTTTTCCTTGCCGTGGGCAATCAGTAGTTTGAGTTGGGACTGCTTCTCGTTGCTCATGCTCGCCTGCTTGGTGGGGAGGTGCGCCCGGACGCCGCTGCCAAAGAACCGGACATTGTATCGGACCGGCCTTGCCGGCGCTATGCTTGCGGCCCGCGCCGGAGCCGTTCCAGCAGCGCCTGGGCTTCGGCGGCTTCGTCGGGTGTCAGGGACGTGGCCTGCTGCTTGGTCATGAGTGCCTGGAACCGCTCGCGCTCGTGTTGCTTTTCGCCTTCGAGCGCGCGTGCCACGCATTCGCGGAACTCGCGCGCCAGATCGTCGGGCTCGCCGCGCGGCGTTTCCGCCGCAAGACGCTGAAGCGCATCGCCTGCCTCGTGGTCCCGCCAGTGTTCCAGCCACGCCGCAGCGGGGAGATGGGGGCTGGCGCGAAAAAATTCAATGCCATCAGCGAGAAGGTCCGCGCCGGCCACCCCGCTCTGCGTCAGGGCAGCGATGTCGATAGGCAGTTTATCGGCCAGCCGGGGGTCGTTCATGAGCAGTTGCAGAGCGCGGCGTACCGGGGTGAACTTCACCGGTCGCTGGCGCTGCTCGGCCGGTGCCCGCCGGCCCCCGGCGGCGGCGCCCTCACGATAGAGCCGGTCGAGGTCCTCGGCCGGCAGGCCGCTGCGGCGGGCGATTTCGCGGATCAGATTGGCCTTGAATGCTTCCGGCGGCAGCTTGGTGACGAACGGGCGCGCCTTTTCCACCAGCCGCGAGCGCCCGTCGGCGTCCTTCATGTCCAGGCCCTGGGTGAGGCCGTCCAGCAACACCTGCGAGGCCGAGCGGCTGGCGTCTATAAGCCGAGTCAGCTCGGCCGTCCCGTCGGTCTGCCGCACCAGCGAATCCGGGTCCTCGCCCTCGGGCAGGAACAGGAAACGCGCGCGCCGGGTGCCCCGCATCACCGGCAGGGCGTTGTCCAGCGCCCGCCAGGCGGCGTCGCGGCCGGCGCGGTCGCCATCGAAGCAGAACACCACTTCATCGGTGGCGCGGAACAGCGCGTTCAGGTGCTCGGCAGTAGTAGCGGTACCCAGCGTGGCCACCGCGTTGGCGAACCCGTGCTGGGCCAGGGCCACCACGTCCATGTAGCCTTCCACCAGCAGCATGCGGGGAATCTCCCGCAGTGCCTGGCGGGCCTCGAACAGACCGTAGAGCGAACGGCCCTTGTGGAACAGCGGGGTTTCCGGGGAGTTCAGGTACTTGGCCGGATCGTCGCCGAGCGCTCGGCCGCCGAAGCCAATCACCCGGCCGCGGCCGTCGCGAATGGGGAACATGATGCGGTCGCGGAAGCGGTCGTAGGCGTGGCCGTTGTCCTTTTCGATCAGCAGCCCGGCGGTGATCGCGGCCTGGCGGTCGCGTACCTGGCCGCGCAGGAAGTCCCAGCCGTCCGGCGCGTAGCCGATGCCGAAGGCCTTGGCGGTGGCGCCGGTGATGCCGCGGGATTTCAGGTAGTCGATGGCCGCCGGGCTGTGGCGCAGCTGGTTCTGGTACAGCCGGCCGGCCTGTTCCAGCACCGCGAACAGCGGTTTCTGGGTGTCGGCGTCGGGACCGGCGCCGCGGGCTTCCTCCGGGATGGTCATGCCGGCCTGCCCGGCCAGGGCCTCCACGGCCTCGCGGAATTCCAGCCGCTCGTACTCCATCAGAAACGACAGGGCAGTACCGTGGGCCCCGCAACCGAAGCAGTGGTAGAACTGCTTGGCGGGCGACACGGTGAACGAGGGAGTTTTCTCGTCGTGAAAGGGGCAGCAGGCCTGGTATTCCCGGCCCGCCTTCTTCAGCGGCACGCGGGATTCGACCACCGAGACAATGTCGGTGCGCGCGAGCAGATCGTCGATGAAGCCCTGGGGGATGCGCGCCATGCCGCCAGTTTAAGGCTTCTGGCCGGTGCGGGCGCGCCGTGTGTCGGTCAGGCGCCTTCCATCAGCCGTTGCTGTGCCGCCACGGGGGTTGCGCCGTCGGGCGGACCGGCATGCTCGTAACGGCCATCGGCGCGCAGCAGCCAGGCCTGGGTGTTGTCGGCCAGGTACAGTTCGAGTTCGCGCATCAGCCGCTCGCGCAGTTCCGGTGACTCGACGGGGAAACAGGTTTCCACCCGCCGGAAGAAGTTGCGCTCCATCCAGTCGGCGCTGGACAGGAAATATTCGGGCTCGCCGCCGTTCTCGAAGTAGAACACCCGGGTGTGTTCCAGGAACCGGCCCACGATGGAGCGTACCCGGATGTTGTCCGACACTCCCGGCACCCCGGGTTTGAGGCAGCAGATGCCGCGTATGATCAGGTCGATGGAGACCCCCGCCTGCGAGGCGCGGTACAGGGCGCGGATGGATTCCGGTTCCACCAGCGCGTTCATCTTGATGATCATGCGGGCGGGACGCCCGGCGGCGGCGTTGGCGGCCTCGCGGTCAATCTTGTCGAGCATCGCCCGGTGCAGGGTGAACGGCGCGTCCAGCACCCGCTCCAGGCCGGTGATCTTGCCCAGGCTGGTGAGCTGCAGGAACAGTTCGTGGATGTCGTTGCACAGGGTCGGGTCGCAGGAGAACAGCCCGTAGTCGGTGTACAGACGGGCGGTCTTGGGATGGTAGTTGCCGGTGCCCAGATGCACGTAGTGGCGCAGGCCCTCGGCCTCGCGCCGCACCAGCAGCGTCATCTTGGCGTGGGTCTTGTACCCGACCACGCCGTACACCACGTGGGCCCCGGCCGCCTGCAGCCGGTTGGCCAGCTCGATGTTGTCGGCCTCGTCGAACCGGGCACGCAGTTCCACCACCACGGTGACTTCCTTGCCCGCGTTGGCGGCGTTGACCAGGGCATCCACCACCGCCGAGTCCGGCCCGGTGCGGTACAGCGTCTGTTTGATCGCCAGCACATGGCGGTCGCCGGCCGCCCGGCGCACGAAGTCGATCACCGGCAGGAAGGCGTCGAATGGGTGATGCAACAGGATGTCGCGCCGGCGCACGGCGGCGAACAGGTCGCCGTTGGGGCCGAGTTCCGGGTCCAGCCGCGGGGTATAGGGCGGGTACTTGAGCTCCGGGCGGTCGACCAGGTCGAGAATGGCCATCAGCCGGTTGACGTTGACCGGGCCGTCCACCTGATAGAGATCGCCGCGGTCGAGCATGAAGCGCTCGAGCAGGTAGTCGACCATGCCGCGCGGGCAGTTGTGGGCCACCTCCAGGCGCACGGCATCACCGTAACGGCGGGAGGGCAGTTCGCCTTCGACGGCACGCAGCAGATCGTCGACCTCCTCTTCGTCGACGAACAGATCCGAATTGCGGGTCACGCGGAACTGGTAGCAGCCCTTGGCCTGCATGTTGGGGAACAGGTCACCCACATGGGCGTGGATGACCGACGACAGGAACACGAAGTCGTAGGGGCCGCTGCCGGTTTCCTCGGCGGGAAGCTGGATCAGCCGCGGCAGGGCGCGTGGCGCCTGCACGATGGCATAGCCGCTGTTGCGGCCGAAGGCGTCCTTGCCCTCGAGCGACACTATGAAGTTCAGCGACTTGTTGAGAATGCGCGGGAACGGGTGCGCCGGGTCCAGGCCCAGCGGGCTGATCACCGGCAGCAGCTCCTCCTCGAAGTACTCAGCCAGCCAGGCCCGCTGGCGCTCGTTCCACTCGGCGCGGCGCAGGAAGCGGATGCCGGCGGTTTCCAGTTCCGGGATGAGGTCGTCGTTGAGAACGCGATACTGTTCCGCCACCAGATCGTGGGCGCGCAGGCTGATCGCCTTGAGCAGATCCTGCGGGCTGATGGCGTCGGCATCGGTGGCGGTGGTGCCGGACTCGGCCTTCTGCACCGCGCCGGCCACCCGTACCTCGAAGAACTCGTCCAGGTTGGTGGAGGCAATGCACAGAAACTTCAGCCGCTCCAGCAGCGGCACTTCGGTGTCGCGGGCCTGCTCCAGCACGCGCGCGTTGAACTCCAGCAGCGACAGCTCGCGGTTGAGGTAGAGTTCCGGCGAGTCCAGCGCCGGAGCCGGGTCGGCTGCCGGCGGAGCCGTTGATTGATGAGCCTTCTGCTGCATGATGGGCGCGCGCTCGGTACAGCCGACAAGTGTATGTGCTTCCTTGTGACAGTGAAATGACAGTAACGACTCAGTTGCCCCTCTACCAGGTGGATGCCTTCACCGACCGGCCTTTCGCGGGCAACCCCGCGGCCGTGGTCCTGCTGGAGCAGTGGCCCGCCGACACCCTGCTGCAGGCAATTGCCGCCGAGAACAATCTCGCCGAAACCGCCTATCTGGTCCCGGCCGGGTCCCGCTGGGAACTGCGCTGGTTCACCCCCACCACCGAGGTGGTCCTGTGCGGCCACGCCACCCTGGCTAGTGCCTTCGTGCTGTGGCATTGCCGGCGCGAGGCCGGCGACGAGATCGAGTTCGACACCCGCCACAGCGGCAGGCTGCGGGTCACCCGCGAGGCCGACTGGTTGCAGCTGGACCTGCCGGCCCACGACATTGCCCCCTCCGAGCCGCCGGCCGCGCTGGTTGATGCCATGGGCGTGGTACCGGCGGAAGTGCGGGCGGGCCCCAACTGGCTGCTGCGCTATCCGGATGCCGCCACCATCCGCTCCCTGGAGCCGGACCCGCGCGCACTCTCGCGCCTGCCCGACCGCGGCGTGATCGTCACCGCGCCCGGCGATGAAGCCGGCGTGGATTTCGTGTCGCGCTACTTCGCGCCCAATTTCGGGGTCGACGAGGACCCGGTCACCGGCTCGGCCCACTGCATGCTGGCCCCGTTCTGGGCAGCTCGGCTGGGCCGCGATAGTCTTGCCGCCCGTCAACTGTCGCGGCGCGGCGGGTTTCTACGCTGCGAGATCGCCGGTGACCGGGTGCTGGTCGCCGGCCAGGCGGTGCTTTACATGACGGGCGCCATCACGGTGCCGGAGGATCGGCCATGAATACGGGGCAATTTGTGCTGCTGGCAGGTAGTGTCTACGGCCTGCTCGGCGTGCTACTCGGGGCCTTCGGGGCCCATGCCATGCAGGATCGCCTGTCACCGGAGATGCTGCGCGTGTGGGAAACGGCGGTGCAGTATCAGTTCTGGCATGCGCTGGCCCTGCTTGCCGTGGGGCTGCTGGCAGCGCGCCTGGCCGGTGCGTGGCTGAATGCCGCGGGCGTCACGTTTGCGTTGGGCGTGCTGGTGTTTTCCGGCAGCCTGTATGCGCTGGCGCTGACGGGTGTGCGCTTGCTCGGCGCGGTCACGCCGTTCGGCGGGCTGTTACTGATTGCCGGGTGGTTGTGTCTGGCGGTGGCGGTCTGGCGCGGCTGAAGACGCGGGGGGCGGGAACACGGCCGGCGGCGAGCGGGTCACAGCCATGGAAGGCGGCGGCTGTCCCACCGGGTAGCCGCCGCCGTTATCCGGCGATAGGAGGAGCTCGCATGCACCGAACATGGATAGTGGTCGCGGACTCGGCGCGGGCCCGCATCTTCGAACGGGACGGCCGCTGGCAGCCGCTGGCGGAATTGCAGGGTCTGGCGCACCCGGAATCGCGGCTCCATCATGGTGACCTGAAAACTGGTGGTCGCGGCGAGCAGCAGGAAAGCAGCGGTCGCACCAGCCACGCGTCGGACTGGTCCACCACCCCCTCGCAGCAGGAGGCCAAGCGGTTTGCCCGGGAAGTGGCGGATACCCTGCACGAGGGCCGCACGCAGAACCGGTTCGAACGCCTGGTGCTGGTGGCCGCCCCGGCATTTCTGGGCCGTCTGCGCGACAAGCTGGACGGCCCCACCCGCCACTGCGTGACCCAGACCCTCGACAAGAACTGGGCCCGGCATGCGACCCCGGAAATCCAGGGCCTGCTGGAACAGCATTTCTGACGGGGACGCCCGGACCCATTCCCCGCCATCGGTGATCCGCGTCGGCTATTCGTCGATGATCAGCCGGAAGCCGGGCCGATCGAGGTAGGCCTGTTCCCGCTCCAGGTCGGCCCGGGTGAGCGGGTGCTCGGCCAGCCAGTCGGGGTCGCAGTGGAGCTGCAGGCGCTTGCCGGTGACGTCCAGTGACACCGGCGGCCGGCTGGCCCGGGGGTCGCGTCCGCGATGAAGCAGCACGGCCAGACGTAGCAGCACCGCCAGGCGTGCGGCGACCGGCCGCTGCGCGGCGGGCAGCGACTCGATCAGGTTGTCGCGGAACTTGCCGCGATGCAGTCGGATGAGGGTGGCCAGTACCGCCTGATCCGACTTGGAAAATCCCTGCAGGTCGGCGTTGCGGACGATGTATTCGCCGTGCTTGTGGTAGCCCTTGTGGGCGATGGTGAGGCCGATCTCGTGTAGCTGTCCGGCCCAGTGCAGCAGGTGCCGGTCCGCTTCGTCGGCAATCCAGTCGCCGGTGTCCTCGCACAGGCGCGCCGCGGTGCCGGCCACCCGCCGGGCGTGGGCGGCGTCGACCCCGTAACGGGCGCAGGCGGCCTCGACCGTGGCATCGCGCACATCGTGGTGTTCCAGCCGGCCGAGCAGATCCAGCAGCAGTCCTTCGCGCAGGGCCTTGTCGGAGACCTGCATGGCCTCCACGCCCAGGCCGTCGAAGATGGCGCTGAGTACGGCCGCGCCGCCGGCGAAGATGGGTGCGCGTTCGCCGGACAGGCCGGGCAGCTTGTCGGGATCGACCCGGCCGGTCTTGACCAGCGTCTTGCCCAGCTTTCGCAGGGCGCCGGCGGTGATCGTTTCCTCGCACCAGCCGGCGCTGACGCATACCTTCTGAACGGCCTTGATGCTGCCGGAAGCGCCGACCGCGATGTCCCAGCCGGCTTCGCGATAGTCGCGGATCAGCGGCTCCAGCTCGACCTGGGCATCCAGTACCGCGGCGGTCCAGTCGGGGGCCGATACCCGGCCGTCGGCGAAATGCCGCTGCGTGTGTACCACGGCCCCGAGCGACACGCTCTCGATCAGCGTCGGCTCGGCGTGCTCGCCGATGATCAGTTCGGTGGAGCCGCCCCCGATATCGACTACCAGCCGGCGGGGCACTTCCGCGGCCAGGTCCCGCGCCACCCCGCCGTAGATCAGGCGGGCTTCTTCCGCGCCGTAGATGATTTCGATCGGATGGCCCAGCGCCTGTTCGGCGTCGGCCAGGAACTCGTCGGCGTTGCGGGCCCGGCGCAGGGTGTTGGTGCCCACGGCACGTACCCGCCCGCGCGGCAGATGCCGCAGCCGCTGGCCGAACCGGGCCAGGCAATCCAGCGCCCGGTCACGGGCTTCGGCGGACAGTCGGCGGCGCTTGTCCAGCCCGGCCGCCAGCCGGACCGATTCCTTGAGCCGGTCCATCACATGCAGCTCGCTGCCCGCGGCCCGTGCCACCACCATGTGAAAGCTGTTGGACCCGAGATCCACCGCGGCGACGCTGGCGGTGGGTTGTTTGGCATTGGGCCCGGAGGCGGCTGTCATGGGATGGGGGTCACGGTGGGGTAGCGGCTGGCGCCCGAGTGTAAGCAAAAAACGAAGGCCGTCGCAGCCACAGCCCGCGTATCATCCCGGCATGCCGATGCTGCCGCCATCGCCGCGCACCCGCCGGATTCTGGTCCTGGCGCTGCCCATCGTGGGTGGGATGACCTCGCAGAATCTGCTCAATCTGGTCGACACCGCCATGGTCGGCGCGCTGGGACCGGCGGCGCTGGCAGCGGTGGGCATGGCCAGTTTCCTGAGTTTCATGGCGGTGGCCATGGTGATCGGCCTGTCCACCGGGGTACAGGCGATCGCCGCCCGCCGCTACGGCGAGGGTCGGTTCGACGAGACCGCGGTGCCGCTCAACGGCGGGCTGCTGCTGGCGCTGCTGCTGGGCCTGCCGATCAGCGTGGTGGTGTTCATTTTCGCGCCGGATATCTTTGCCGCCCTCAACGAGGACGCGGCGGTGGTGCGCGAGGGCACGCCCTACCTACAGGCCCGTTGCCTGGCGGTAGCGGCGGTGGGGATGAACTTCTCGTTCCGGGGCTACTGGAGCGCGGTGGACCAGCCGCGGCTGTATCTCTACACCCTGCTGGTGATGCACACCGCCAACATCGTGATCAGTTACCTGCTGATTTTCGGCGTACCGGGGATTCCGGCCCTGGGCACGCTGGGGGCGGGCATCGGTACCGCGGCCAGCACGGTCCTGGGCACGCTGATCTATTTCCGCCTGGCGCGTCGGCGGGCCGATGCCGCCGGCTTTCTGCACCGGCGTCCCGACTGGCGGCAACTGGGTCGTCAGTGGCGGCTGAGCCTGCCGGCCTCCGCGCAGCAGTTCCTGTTCGCGGCCGGGCTCACGGCGCTGTTCTGGATCCTGGCCCAGGTGGGCACGCGCGAACTGGCGGTGGCCAACGTGCTGATCAACGTGACCCTGGTGGCGGTGCTGCCGGCCATCGGGCTGGGGCTGGCGGCGGCCTCCCTGGTGGGGCAGTCCCTGGGGCGTCGGGATCCGGCCGAGGCGCATCGCTGGGGCTGGGACGTGGTACGCGTGGGTGGCCTGGTGCTGGCGCTGCTGGGCGCGCCCATGCTGCTGGTGCCGGATCTGATACTGGGCGTGTTCCTGCACCAGCCGGATCTACTGGATCTGGGGCGTCTGCCGCTACGCATCATCGGGGCGGG
The DNA here is from genome assembly GCF_031846275.1 of Spectribacter hydrogenoxidans. Lineage (NCBI taxonomy): Bacteria > Pseudomonadati > Pseudomonadota > Gammaproteobacteria > Salinisphaerales > Salinisphaeraceae > Spectribacter > Spectribacter hydrogenoxidans. The sequence goes on along the minus strand of NZ_JAVRIB010000005.1, from coordinate 169,629 downwards.
CATCGCGGTCGATGGCATCGGTCTGATCCTGATGCACGGCCTGCTCGGCGCCGGGGCCACCGGGCCGGTGATGCGGGTGGCGCTGGGCCTGCAATGGCTGTTCTTCCTGCCGCTGGCCTGGCTGATGGGTACGCAGTGGGGCCTGGGGTTGCTGGCGATCTGGCTGGTCTTCATCGGTTCCCGGGTACTGCAGACGCTGGTCTTTGCCTGGCTCTGGCAGCGGCGCGGGTGGCAGCGGATCGAGGTCTAGCCGATCGCGTGACCCTGCCAGCAGGCGCGGGCGAAGTCCGCGATTTCCTGCAGCGCTGCGTCGGCCTCCGGCAACAGGCCGGCATGCAGATGGAATACGTGCCAGAGGCCCGGGAATCGGGTGAGCGTCACCGGCACGCCGGCCGCCCGCGCCGCCTTGACTGTCGCCAGCCCTTCCGAGACCAGGATTTCGTCGTCGGCCAGGTGCACCAGCATCGGCGGCAGGCCGTGGAAATCCCCGAATTGCGGCGATAGCCCCGGATCGTCCAGCGGCCGGTCGCCGGCATAGGTCCTGGCCGCATAGGCGGCGAAACCGGTGGTCAGCATCGGATCGACCGTGGCCCGGGTGATCATGCTTCTGCCCGACCCGGTGAGATCGGCCCAGGGCGAGATCAGCGCCAGGCCGGCGGGTTGCGGCAGGTTGGCTTCCCGCAGCGCCATCGCGGTGGATAGCGCCAGCCCGCCGCCGGCCGAGTCGCCGGCAATCAGAATGCGGGCCGACTCGATCCCGCGATCCAGCAGCCAGCGATAGGCCGCCAGCGCGTCATCGCGGGCGGCCGGGAAGGGATGTTCCGGCGCCAGCCGGTAATCGGGTACCCGCACCGTGGCCCGGGTTGCCAGGGCCAGATGGCCGGTCAGGGCGCGGTGGGTGGCCGGCGAGCCGAACACGTAGCCCCCGCCATGCAGGTAGAGAATGGTTTCCGGCCCGGCCTCGATCGGCGCCAGTGTCTCCAGCGGGAGGCAATCGATCCGGGTGCGCGAGTGGCGAACGCCGCGCGGGCAGGGATTGGTGCGAGCCATGGCCGCCATCCAGGTCCGGCGCAGGCCGACCGGCACGTGCGGCGACATCATCGGCTGGATGGTGCGGCGGACCAGAGTTCGTAGCAGGGGGCGGCGGCGTGACATGGGCGTGATGATGTTGTGCGACGGGTGCCAGCATAGCCGGGCCCGGCGGCAGGCTCGGACAAGAAAAGGCCCTTCCCGGGGAAGGGCCTTTCAGGGGTCGGGTGCGGCCGGAATCAGGCCGGCTGTGGCTGGCGCCGCAGACTCTCCAGCAGGTGCCGGGACACCGCGTGGGTGAGCATCTCGTGGGCCCGTTCGATGGCGTGGTCCAGCGCTTCGTGCCGGACCTTGAACTTGCGGTGGGCGCGGGCCTTGAGTTCCTCCAGGCTGGGCAATTCCGGCAGGTCGATTTCCGACAGGTAGGCCTCGGCTTCCTCCCATTTGCGGTGGGCCAGGTGCCGCAGATCCTCCAGCCGGTGGCTGCCTTCCCAGCGCTGGCGGATGTTGGCGCTGATGCGGTCCACCGAGAAGCCGTCGGCGATGTACACCGCGCACTTGTCGATGATCTTCTGGGTGGGCGCCTTCTCGTTGGCCAGGATCGACTTCGGCGGCTGGCGCAGGTCCCAGACCAGGCCTACCGCGGCCAGAGCCTTGAGGAAGTAGTAAGTCAGGTCGAACTCCCACCAGAAGAAACCGTTGCGGGCGGTGGAGGGATAGTAGTGGTGGTTGTTGTGCCAGCCCTCGCCCATGGTGATGATCGCCAGCAGCCAGTTGTTGCGGGAGTCATCACCGGTCAGATAGCGCTGACGGCCGATCACGTGGTTGAGCGAGTTCACCGTGAAGGTGGCGTGGTAGACCAGCACCGTGGACAGGATGAAGCCCACGAACACGCCCGGCCAGCCGGCGATGAAGAAGCAGGCAATGGCCAGCAGCAGTCCGGGCGCGAACTGGTTCTTTTCCAGCCAGCGGATTTCCGGGTACTTGGAGAAATCCTGAATCAGGTCCAGGTCGGGGCTGGAACGGGCCTTGCGGTAGACCCAGCCGACGTGGGCGTCGAACAACCCGTACTGACGCGGCGAATGGGCATCTGCCGGCATGTCCGAATCGCGATGGTGCTCACGGTGCTTGGCGGCCCACCAGAGCGGTCCCTTCTGCAGCGCGGTGGCGCCCAGGAAGGCCATTACGAACTGGAATCCGCGGCTGGTCTTGTAGCCGCGATGGGAAAAGTAGCGGTGATAGCCGCCGGTGATGCCGAACACGCGCAGCACGTACAGGGCCACGCACAGGGTCACGGCCTGCCAGGTGAAGCCGGTCCACCAGATGCCGACCAGCGCCACGTGCAGCAGCGCAAACGGGATGAATTCGCGCCAGCTGAAGTCGTCGCTGAGGTCGGGATTGGCGGGGTACTTGCGGGAGTCGGTCACGGTGTTACTCATGCAAAATGGTCGGAAACGGTTATCGGCTGAATTGTCAGCCATTTGAGAATGATTTGCAATTGAATGCCTCGATCAAGCCGATAAGTATGGCATATTACGCGGCCGGTCGTTGCCTCGATGCGCCTGAATTCCCACCCTGACTGCTCCAATCATGACCGCCGACGCCTTCTTCGAAACCGACGCCGAGCATTTCATCGCCACCGGGCTGACGCGTGGGCCCTGGAGCCCGGATCATCAGCACGGCGGCCCGCCGGCTGCATTGATGGCGCGGGCGATCGAGCAGGCCCTGCCGGTCGATTCGGCCATGCAGGTGGCGCGCCTCACCTTCGACCTGTTGCGCCCGGTGCCCATCGGCCCGCTCGCCGTGACCACCGAGGTGACGCATGCCGGACGCAAGCTCTATCTGATCGAGGCCGTGCTGGCGGCGCCCGGCGGTCCGCCGCTGATCCGTGCCCGTGCTCTGGCCATGCGCACCCAGGCCATGACCGTACCCGACGCCCAGCCTGCGGCCGAGGGGCCCGTCGCCCCGGCGGATGCGGCGGCCTTCGAGTTCCCGTTCTTTGCGGATGGCATCGGCTACCACCAGGCCATGGAAACCCGCCTGGCCGCCGGCGAATTCGGCACCGGCCGGGTGACTGCCTGGATGCGCATGCGGGTGCCGCTGGTGGCCGGCGAGGCGCCCTCGGCCCTGCAGCGCGTGGTGGTGGCGGCCGATTCGGGCAACGGCGTGAGCCTGTTGCTGGACGTCCGCCACTTCACCTTCGTCAATCCGGACCTCACCGTTTATCTGCATCGGCTGCCTCGCGGCGAATGGGTGGCCCTGGAGGCTGGCACCCGTGCCCAGCCCAACGGCATCGGCCTGGCCGACACCCGGCTGCATGACGAAGCCGGCGTCATCGGCCGCAGCGACCAGAGTCTGCTGATCGCGCCTCGATGACGGCCGAATACCGCCAGCGTTGGCGCCTGCCGCTGCTGTGTCTGCTGGCGCTGGCAGCGGCCTATGTCTGGCTGTGGCAGAACCGTCCCACTGCCACGCCGGTGGATCCGCTGGCGGGCGAGAGGATCGATGAGGCCCCGGACCGCGCGCCGGCTGCCGGCCCCGCCCGATCACTGGATCTGAGTTTTCCGGAGAGTGTGCCGGACGGCCGTGGCAGTGCCCTGTCGGCTCTGCGCGATGCTGGGCCCACGATGGTGAACGGCCAGGGCCGGACAGCCGACGGCGCCGATATTGGTACGTCGTCTTCCGCGACCGGCCCCGGCGTGCCGGTATCGGACCGGATGCGCCTGCACGGCGATGTCGGTGCGGCCGCGAAGGATGGCGACGCGGGCATCGGTATCGGGGTGGAAGTGCTGGTGGATTAGGGCCCGACGGCTGCCCGGGGCGGCGCCACGAATGACGTCCTGCCGTAGGGCGGCTTTCAAGCCGCCGTTTCGGGGTCGGTCGGGGACGGCGGATACCATAAAAAAACGGCCGCGAAAATCGCGGCCGAGAGGTTCGGGTCGGAGAGGAGGACCCGCGGTTGGAGAGAATTCTCCGGAGGAGATCAGATACCCAGTGCGGACAGGTCCGCGGTTTCCAGCCCCGGCAGCGTGTCGGTCAGCGCCGCGGCGGTGAAGAAATCGGCGGCCAGGAATTCACCGGTGCCGATGATGGAGTCGGCGATGAATGTGGCGGTACCGTTGAAATCGTTGACCAGGAATGCCGTGGTGCCGGTGATCGAGCCGGTCAGGTATTCCTGCGGCGTGATCTCGCCGTTGGCCAGGGCGAAGAAGGCATCCACGTCGCCGGCCAGGAAGTCGCCGGTGGCGGCCAGGCCGTCCGTGAGGAAGAGCGTGGTGTTCTCGACATCCGCGGCCAGGAACTCGGCGGTGGCGATGATCGAATCGCCGGTGAGCGTCAGCAGGCCGGACAGGCTGGCTTCCGGCGCTGCCCGGGCCGGCAGGGCGGCGGCGATGAGCAGGGTGGCGGCAATCAGCTTCTTCATGGTTTTCATCCTCGAACTAAGGTTGAGACAAGCGTGTTCGGATGGATCCATGCAAAGGTCGGGCCAGTCTCGGGATTGGTGCGGCGCGGAAGATAAATCGCGGGTTCACGGGTGTGTCGGCGGGGTGGGACGGGCCGGTTTGGCGCGTCACGCACCGGGGTGGCGCCCCGCTTTGCGTCAGTCCGGGTCGGGACGCAGGCCGGCGAAGTCGAACAGGTCGGTATCGGCCAGCTGCGAGGGGGCGATGCGGGTCATCGACCGGAATATCTGCTCGGTGCGTCCCGGGGCGGTGCGCTCCCAGTCCGCCAGCATCGACTTGATTACCTGCCGCTGCAGGTTGTCCTGCGAGCCGCAGAGATTGCAGGGAATGATGGGGTAATCCTGCAGGGCGGCCCATTTGCCGATATCCCGCTCGGTGCAGTAGGCCAGCGGCCGGATCACCACGTTGCCGCCGTCGTCCGATTTCAGCTTGGGCGGCATGGCCGCCATGCGGCCGCCGAAGAACATGTTCAGGAACAGGGTTTCCACGATGTCGTCGCGGTGGTGGCCCAGCGCGATCTTGGTGAAGCCGTTTTCCCGGGCGTAGCGGTAGAGAATGCCCCGCCGCAGCCGCGAGCACAGCCCGCACATGGTGCGGCCTTCCGGCACCTTGTCGGTGACCACGCTGTAGGTGTCCTGCTCGAGAATCTCGTAATCGACGCCGGCAGCATCGAGATAATCCGGCAGCACGTGCTCGGGAAAGCCCGGCTGCTTCTGGTCGAGATTCACCGCCCGCAGCTCGAATGAGACCGGGGCCTTGGCCTGCAGATGCCGGAGCATGTCCAGCAGTGTGTAGCTGTCCTTGCCGCCGGACAGGCACACCATTACCCGGTCACCGTCCTCGATCATCCGGTAGTCGGCAATCGCCTGGCCGGTCAGCCGCCGCAGGCGCTTGGCCAGCTTGTTGGCATTGACGGAACCGGGCTGCATGACGGTGGCGGGAACGGACATGGGGTCGCGGATGCGGTCGGGGCCGGGATGGTATCAGGCACGCCGGCGTTTCAGTCGAGAAAGCGCCCGGCCTGTTCGGGCGTGGGCACCATGCAGCGGTCGTGGCGCCCGAACCAGCGGTAGCGGTTGCGGGCCACGCGGTCGTAGGCCCAGTCCCGTACCGGCCGTGGTATTGCCTGCAGGGCCATCCCCGCCCGCCAGGGCAGGGGGAGCTGGCGCAGGATATGCAGGAAGGCGGAGGATTTCTGGTGAAGCCTGCCGTTGTCTACCAGCAGCATGCTTTCATGGTGATCGGTGGGCAGGCCGTACCAGGTCAGGATTGCCTGGCCGGCGGGGGACTGCATGGCGGCCAGCCGGAACCGGGCGTGGCGGTCGGCCCGCAGCAGCCAGCGAACCCAGGTGGAGCAGAGCCGGCAGACGCCGTCGAACAGCACCACCCGGTTGTCCGGCGCCAGCCCCGGTGGCAATGCGCCCGGCGTCGTCACCGGGGGATCACTTTTCCACGAAGGCACGTTCGAACACGTAATCCCCGACGTCGCCGATGTGTTTGGCCACCTTGAAATCGCGCGCGTCGAGAATGTTGCGGAACTCGTCCAGCATCGCTTGGCTGCCGCAGATCATGGCCCGGTCGCGTGCCGGGTCGAGCGGGGTATCGAGCCCGAGGTCCGCCTGCAGCTTGCCGCTGGTGACCAGATCGGTCAGCCGGCCCTCGTTGCGGAAGGGCTCGCGGGTGACCGTGGGGTAATAGTGCAGCTGGGCCTTGATGATGTCGCCCAACAGCTCGTGCTCGGGCAGTTCGCGGGTCAGGTAGTCGTGATAGGCCAGATCCCCCACCTCGCGCACGCCGTGGGTGAGCACCACGTTGTCGAAGCGCTCGTAGGTCTCCGGATCCTTGACGATGGACAGGAATGGCGCCAGCCCGGTACCCGTGGCAAACAGATACAGATTGGGCGCCGGGTGCAGGTCGTGGATCAGCAGCGTGCCGGTGGGTTTGGTGGACAGCAGGATGTCGTCACCCGGTTTGATGTGCTGCAGCCGCGAGGTCAGGGCGCCGTCCGGCACCTTGATGCTGAAGAATTCCAGCGTGTCCTCCCAGTTGGCGCTGGCCACCGAGTAGGCCCGCATCAGCGGCTTGTCCTCGATTTCCAGGCCGAGCATCAGGAACTGGCCGTTCTCGAAGCGCAGCGAAGGGTCTCGCGTGGTGCGAAAGGAAAACAGGCCGTTGTTCCAGTGGTGGACGTCGAGGACGCGTTCGGTTTGCAGTTTGGGCATGTCGGGTCGAGTCGGGTGTTTCGGTCACGAAATCGGGCGCCGTGGCGCGGCTCAACTCAACAGTATAACTGAGAATGGTTCTCGATTATAGGTCTGGCCTGGTGGACCTGCAGAGGTCTCGCGAGCGGCGGTAACCGCTCAACGCAGTTGGAAGTTCACCGGTACCACCAGTTCCAACCGTGCGATCTCCATCTCGTCCGGCATTGCCGGCATTGGATCGGCACGGCGGATCATGTCCTCCACCGCCTCGTCCAGCAGCCGCTGGCCGGACTTCTCGCGAATTTCCCACTCCAGTACATTGCCTTCGCGGTCGATTACGAAATACAGCAGCACCTTGCCCTGCAGACCCAGGCGCCGAGCCCGGCGTGGGTATTCCTTGTGCCGCTCCAGCCAGGCCTGCAGCTTGGTGCGGTAGTCCGGCGTGGCGTCCGCCACCCCGCCGGTGGCGCCGGCGGTAGTCTCGGGGGCCTCCTGCTCGGCCGGGGTTGATTCCTCCGGAGGCGGTGGCGGCGCGGTGCTGGGTGGCGGTGGCGGCGCGGGCTCCGGCTCCGGCTGCGGTTCGGGCACGGGAGTCGGCTCGGGCGCGGGTTCCGGCTCCGGTTCGGGTTCTGGCTCCGGTTCGGGTTCTGGCTCGGGTTCTGGCTCGGGTTCTGGCTCCGGCTCCGGCTCGGGCTCGGGCTCAGGTTCCGGCTCAGGTTCCTCGACGGGCTCGGGTGCCGGTTTGGGCGCCAGCGCCACCGTGATGGCCTTGGCCCCCTCATCCACCGCCTGCGGCTCGGGCGGGGTCGTGGCCAGCCGCAGGAACAGCCCCACATGCACGGCGGCGGCCACCGCCAGCACGACACACCAGTGCTGCCAGCCGGGTCGCGTCATTCGCCGCGATGCACGGTCAGCAGCCGAATCCGGGGGATACCCGCGGCCCGGATCTCGCCCAGCAGGTCAGTCAGCGCCGCCGCGGGCAGGCCCGAGTCGGCCTTGACCTGCAGCAGGGTATCGTCCTCGCGCTCGCGCAGCCGCGCGGTCAGCGCCGGCCGCTCGAGCGTGTCCCCGCCCAGCGCCAGCTGCCCGTCCGCCCCGATGGCCAGCACCTGATTGTCGGGGTTGCTGTCATCGGCATGCTCGGTGCCCGGCGGTGCCACCTCGAACGGCGCCCGCGTATGCAGCGCCCCCGCCACCATGAAGAAGATCAGCAGCAGGAACACGATATTGATCAGCGGGAGAATATTCTCCTCGGTCTCCCGGCGGCGTTGCGGCAGCGGTAGCAGCATCAGCGCCCCTGGCCCAGCCCCAGCGCCTCGATCCCCGCCCCGGCCAGCGCATCGAACGCCGCCACCGTCGGCCCCAGCGTCACCCCGGTGTCGGGCTCGACCACCACCGCCGAGGCCTCGCCCGATTCGATGCGGGCCTGCATCAGCGATGCGGCCTCGGCCGGGTCCTCGTACACCCCGCCGTCATAACGGATGGACCCGTCGGCCAGCACCGTCACCGTGATCGGCGGCGGCGTGTCCCGATCCGCGGGCGTGCTGCCCGTGGCCAGCTCGATGCCCCGCCAGTCCAGCAGACTCGAGGCCAGCATGAAAAACACCAGCAGAATGAACACCACATCGATGAGCGGGGTCAGGCCGATGCGGTGCGCCCGCCGGGGCGCGACCTCAATGTGCATGGGCGGCCTGATCCCCGCCGGCGGCCGGCTGGCCGGCGGCATCCTCGGTCACCAGCCCGGCCTGCTGGGTGAACAGCCGGGTCAGCGCGTCCTGCATGTCCTCGTGCAGCTGCTCCACGCGCCGCTCCAGGTAATTCAGGGCCGCCACCGCGGGAATGGCCACCACCAGGCCCACGGCGGTGGTCAGCAGGGCCTCCCAGATGCCGCCCGACAGCACCGCCGGATTGACCTGGCTGCCGGCATTCTCCAGCTCCCGGAAGGCCTCGATCATGCCCATCACCGTGCCCAGCAGGCCCAGCAGGGGGGAGAGGGTGCCGATCACCTCCAGCGGGCGAAAGTGAGCGCGCAGGGCATTGAGGTCTCGCGCGCCTACCCGGGCGGCTTCCTCGCGCACCAGCGCCGGGTCCACCCCGGCGCGCAGGCCGCGCATGGTGGTGGCCAGGGCCCGGGCGATGGGATTGCGCCGGCCCTCGAGGGCGTCCAGGGCCGCCGGGGCCCGCCCGGCCTGCCAGTCAGCCAGGGCCGGCTCGACGAACGAGCGATCCCCCAGCCGCACACTGGCAAACTGCCAGAGCTTCAACAGCACAATCGCCAGGCCGAATACCGATAGCACGCCCAGAACGGCGACGACCGGGCCGCCCAGGCTGAGAAGTTCGAATGCGGCGCTCGGATCGAGCCAGCCGGAAGGTTGCATAACGCGCCTCGCCTTGTTGCCTGCAAGCTAAAGTCGGATTGACCAGCCGGGCAGTATGCCCAACAGTTTCAGTTAATGCGAATCATTGCCATTTGATCGGACTCGCCTCTGCATCGGGACTGCGCCCCGTGATCGCGCCGGCTTCTGGCGCAGCAGGTGCCTGCGTTATTCCGCATCGGCGCGACTACAATGTCCGCCCGGGCCGTGATTCCGGGCTTCCGCACAGTCTGGCTTGGTGTTTGCCACAGTCGATGCCGAGCGTGGCGGGTGTGACGCGCCGGGCTCCTCTCCCGCTCGGGAGCCTCTCGCGAGGTTCTGAAATTGCGGTTCCAGGCGGGTCGTTCGACCTGCCCGGTTTTCTCTCGCGCCAGATACGCTGCTCTTCAGGCGCCGACGGCCTGCGCCATCTCCGGCGCCTGGCTGGCACGCTCCTCGGCAATCATCGCGGCGCAGCGCATGCCGATCATGATGGCTGCGGCGTTGGTGTTGCCGGCGACCAGGGTCGGCATGATCGAGGCATCGGCCACCCGCAGACCTTCCACTCCGTGCACGCGCAGGCGTTCATCGACCACCGCCTGATCGTCCCGGCCCATGCGGCAGCTGCCCACCGGGTGGTAGATGGTCTCGGCCCTGGCGCGGATAAAGGCGCGCACCTCGGCGTCCGACTCGACCGACTCGCCGGGCAGCATCTCCCGCTTGTAATGGCGGGCAAAGGCACCGGCGCGAAGAATCTCGCGGCCGACGCGGAAGCCCTGCACCAGGGTGTCGAGGTCGCGTTCGTCGCTCAGGTAGTTGGCCTCGATGCGCGGCGCGGCGAAGGGGTCGGCGCTGTTCAGGCCGATGCGGCCGCGCGAGTGGGGCCGCAGCGCGCAGGCATGCAGCGACACGCCGTGGCCATAGGGCAGCTTGCGGGCGTGGTCCTGCAGCAGGGCGGTGATGAAATGAAACTGCACATCCGGGGTGTCCAGGTCCTCGCGGGTGCGCACGAAGGCCCCGGCCTCGGCGGCGTTGGAGGCGAACAGCCCTTTCTTGTGAAATGCGTACTGCCAGGCCGCGATCAGGCTGCGCGGAATCGCCGATGCCGCCACCGCCAGCCCGTGGCGGGTGCGGGTGCGCAGGTTGATCATCACGTCCAGATGATCCTGCAGATTGGCGCCCACGCCGGGTAGTTCCCGGCGTAGCGGGATGCCATGTTCAGCCAGCTCGGCGCGCGGCCCGATGCCGGACAGCATCAGTAGCTGCGGCGACTGTACTGCGCCGGCAGCCACGATGACTTCGGCGTCGGCAGCCGCCCGGCGGGTCTCGCCGTTCTGCCGATAGCGCACGCCGCAGGCGCGGTGGCCGTCGAACTCGATGACGCTGGCATGGGCACCGATGAGTACAGTGAGATTCGGCCGCGCCATCACGCCCGGACCCAGGTGGGCAGCGGCACTGCTCCAGCGCCGGCCTTCGCGAATGGTGCACTGGTACCAGCCGGCGCCTTCCTGGGTGGCGCCGTTGAAATCCGGATTGGCCGGGATCCCGGTTTCGCGGCAGGCCTCGATGAAGCTGGTCGACAGCGGATTTCGGTAGCGCGGCTCGCTGACCGCCAGCGGCCCGCCGACCCCGTGATAGGCGTCGGCGCCGCGTTCGTTATCTTCCATCGCCCGGAACGCGGGCAGCACGTCCTGCCAGCCCCAGCCGCGATTGCCCAGCGCGGCCCAGTGATCGTAGTCGCGGGCATGGCCGCGGATGTAGATCATGCCGTTCATGCTCGACGACCCCCCCAGCATGCGGCCGCGGGGCCAGAACAGGCGACGGTTGTCCAGGGCTGGTTCCGGGGCGGTGTCGAAGGCCCAGTTCCGGGCCTTGCCGCGCAGTAGGAACAGCGTGCCGGCCGGCCAGTGCACCCAGGGGCGGTTGTCCCGCGGGCCGGCCTCCAGCAGACACACCCGGCTGTGGCCGTCGGCGCTCAGGTGGGCGGCCAGCGCGCAGCCGGCCGAACCAGCGCCGACGATGACGTAATCGTACATGGCGGGGGCGTGCTCCTCGGAATCGACAGGCCCCGGTTTATAGCATGCGACAGTCCCCGTCTGCCGGGTCGCTCAGAAGCGGCTGTCCAGCCAGGGCAGGTCGGGCGGTTTCTCGCCGGGGGCGTCGATCAGGCGCCGGATCAGCAGGCTGCCGTCCAGCCGGTAGAGGTCTATCAGCGCCTGCCGGTAGGCCAGGAATGCGTCCGCCCGGTCGAGCTGGGCGGCCAGCAGGTCACGCTGAGCCTGGGCCACCAGCAGGGAGGTGGAACGCCCGACCTCGAAGCGGGCCTGTTCGGCTTCCAGGGTTTCTTCCTGCAGGGCCAGGGTGGCGGCGGTGGCGTCGATCTGGGCCGCGGCGCGGCGGGCCTCGATCACGGCGTTTCGCACTTCGGCGCTGATCAGCCGGCCCAGGTTAGCCAGGCTGGCCTCGGCCTGGGCCACCTCGCGCCGGGCCCGGAGGTCTTCGGCCTCGGCCGCGCGATTGCCCAGCGGGTACTCGAATTCCAGCGCGGCGGACAGATCGTAGGTATCGCCGCTGTCGACCTGGCTGTAGGCCTCGCCGAAGCTGTCGGAAAAACCGGTCTGGCCCAGGGTGACGAACAGGTCCAGCCGCGGCAGCAGGCCGTTGCGGGTTGCCACCACCTGCAGTTCGTTGCGGGCCAGCAGCAGCCGGGCCTCGTTGATCTCCGGCCGGCGGGCCAGGGCCAGGTCGATGTGCTCGGAGGCTACCGGGTCCTCGCCCGGGGTGAATTCCACCTCGCTGGCGAGCCGAATCTCCCGCTCGCCGTCGCCCCGGCCGGGCGGATTGATCTGCCGCAGCAGGCTGGCCTTCAGCCGTTCCGCCTCGGCCCGGCCGTCGATCAGCGCCTGCCGGCGCCGGGCCACTTCGGCCTTGACCGCGGCCAGCTCGGTGCGGGCCACGGTGCCGGCGTCGATGCGTTGCCGGGCCTGCTCCACCTGCCGCTGCGCCAGTTCCAGCGACGATTCCAGAATGCGGATGCGCTCGCGCGCGCCCAGGTACTGCCAGTAGGTGCGTTCCACCTCGGCCACCAGCGTGGCCACGAAGCCGCGCAACTGATAGGCGCTGGCCGCCACGTCGGTTCGGGCCTGGCGAAGGGCCACCAGATTGGTGCCGATGCCGGCGCCCCGCAGCAGCGCCTGGGTGAGGGTCAGGCCGACCCGGGCGCCGGCCTGGGTGGGGGCACGGTTGGATTCGAACTTGTCCTGCGATACGGACAATTCGATGTCGGTGCCGGTGGGCAGATACTGCCGCAGCCCCACCGCCGCCGATTTGGTGTCGCGTTCGATCAGCAGATTCTCGTTGGTGTTGGCGAACTGCTGCTGGCTGACCTCCGCACCAATGCTGGCGCTGGCGAACACGCTGGGGTCGAAACGGGCCCGTTCCACATCGGCGAATGTGCCGGCGATTATCGGGTTCTGCCGTTCGGCCAGTAGTTCCGGGTTGGCCTGCAGCGCCAGGGCCACCGCCTCCTCCACCGAGAGTTCGAGCGGGCCGGTGACCGGCGCGTCCACGGTCTCGGGCGGGGCTACGGTGTTGTCGGGCTCGACACCCCCGGCGGTGGTTGCCAGGAACAGACTGCCGAGCAGGCCGGTGAGGAAAGTGGATCGACGCATTTAGTATGTGCCTTGTCGGGCGGGTGGCCAGGCGCGGTGGAAGCCGGCGTAGACCACGGGAATCACGATCAGGGTAATCAGGGTGGACGACAGCAGCCCACCGATCACCGCGCGGGCCAGCGGTGCCTGCGATTCCGAACCCTCGCCCACACCGATAGCCAGCGGGGTCAGAGCCAGGATGGTGGTAGCGGCCGTCATCATGATCGGGCGCAGCCGTCGGCGGCCGGCTTCGCGCACGGCGTCCAGCGGACTGTCGCCCTGGCGCTGCAACAGGTTGGCCTGATCGACGATCAGGATGGCGTTGTTGACCACGATACCGATCAGCATCAGACACCCCACCAGCGACTGCGCGTTCAGGGTGGTGCCGGTGAGCAGAAGCATCGCCACCACCCCGATCAGCGCCAGCGGCACGGTGATCATCACGATGAACGGGTCGCGCAGCGACTCGTAAAGGCAGGCCATCACCATATAGACCAGCAACAGCGCCAGGATCACGTTGATACCCATCTCGCGGAAGGTCTCCACCTGCTCCTCGAATTCCCCGGCCAGGGCAATATCGTAATTGCTGGGCACCGCGATGCCGGCCAGGGCGGTCTGCACGTCTTCCACCACCGACCCCAGGTCGCGGCCAGAGATGTTGGCGTAGATCAGGTTCAGGCGCTGCTGGTCCTCGCGGTCGATCTGCACCGGGCCGCGGGCCTCGGTCAGCGAGGCCACCGCGCCCAGCGGTACGGTGTCGCCGTCGCTGGTGGGCACGGGCAGGTCGAGAATCGCGTCGGGCGGGATGGTGCGGTTGTTGGCCAGTTTGAGCAGGATGCGCACCTCGTCGCCCTGGTCCAGGAAATAGCCGGCCGTGGTGCCGGCGATGGCGGCCTCCACCGTCCGGCCCACCGACTCCACCGATACGCCCAGGTCGGCCGCACGGCTGCGATCGATGTCGATCAGCCGCTGCGGTTCGCCGCCGGTACGCGGCAAGCGCACGTCCGTGATGCCGGGGATGTCCTTGATGGCGCCTTCCACCTGGCCGGTCAGCCGGTTGATCACGTCGAAATCGTAACCGCGGACTTCGATCGACAGATTCTCGCCCTCGCTCTGGTTGCCGGACAGAAAGCGCAGGAAGAAGGGCTGGCGCACTCGCACCCGCACGGTGGTGTCAGGCAGGCCGGTGACCGCTTCCCGCAGGGCAGCAGCCACCTCGCTGCTGGAGCGGTCGCGCTGGCTCACGGGCGGGAGTTCCACCTGGATGTCGGTTTCCGCGCCGCCTTCGGTTTCCACGCTGGTCACCATCGAGAGCAGTTCCGGCACCTCTTCCCGGATGATGGCTTCGGCCCGGCGGGTCTGGCGGTCGAGCACCTCCAGCGGGGTGCCCAGCGGCATTTCCAGATCCACCCGCACCTCGCCCTCGTCGCTGGCGGGCATGAACTCGGTGCCCAGCATGGGCACGGCCATCACTGCGCCCACCAGGGCCAGGGCGGTGGCCGCGAGAATGCGCCGCGGGCGCTGCAGTGAATCGGCCAGCCGGTCCCGATAGCCGTCCTGAACCCGGTTGAAGCCCCGGCCGATTGCCGCGATCAGACGGCCCAGCCATGGCCAGGGCGGGGTCGGCCGGGCGCTGACCAGCCGGGCGGTGAGCATGGGAACCAGCGTCAGCGCCACCAGCAGGGCGCAGATCAGCGCAAAGGCCACCACGATCGCCAGTTCGCGGAACAGCTGACCGGCCAGTTCTCGCGCGAACAGCATGGGGATGAAGATCGCCAGGGTGGTGAGGGTGGACGCCACGATCGCCGCGGCGATCTCGTTGGCGCCGTTCACCCCCGAGTCGATGCGGTTTTCCCCGCCCTCCTCGCGCCGGCGCAGGATATTGTCGAGTACCACGATGGCCGAATCCACCATCAGCCCCACGCCCAGGGCCAGGCCGCCCAGCGTCATCAGGTTGATGGTGTAGCCGTTGAAAAAGATCAGTGCGAAGGTGGCGACCAGCGACACCGGGATCGCGGTGGCCACCACTAGCGTGGCGCGGGGGTTGCCCAGGAACAGCAGGAGCACCAGCACCGCCAGCCCACTGCCGTAGAGCAGCGAGCGGGATACGTTGGCGATCGAGCGTTCGATGAACCCGGCGGTGTCGAAGAACGGCCGGATCGACAGCTGCGGGTACTCGGCGTTGAGTTTGGCCACCTCGGCCAGCACCCGCCGCGACACGTCCACCGTATTGGCGTCCGACTGCTTGCGCACCGCCATGCGCACCCCGGCATCGCCGTTGATGCGGATCAAACGGTTCTCGCGCTGCTGGGTATCCACCACGGTCGCGATGTCGGCCACGGTCACGGGCGTTCCGTTCCGGGTGGTCACCATCGTCTGGCGCAGCTCGTCGAGATCGTCCAGCCGGCCGGGTGTGCGCAGGGTGATCTCGCGCTGACCCACTTCAATGGCGCCGGCCGGCAGATTGCGGTTGGCCTGTTGCAGGGCCTGGCTGATATCCACCAGCGACAGACTCAGGGCCTGGACCTGTGACAGATCGACATTGACCTGGATTTCGCGTTCCGGCCCGCCCCAGATTTCGGTGGAAGCCACACCCGCCACCTGCTGGATGCGGTACAGCAGGCGGTTGTCGATGATCCGCCGCAGTTCCACCGGGTCGATGGGGCTGGCGATGCCCAGTGCCATGATCGGCAGGTCGGCGCTGTCGAACTTGCGCAGCCGGGGTCGCTCGGCCTCGTCGGGCAGGTCGTCGACCTCGCTGAACAGCCGGTCGCGGACATCGTTGGCGGCTGCGTCGAGATCGGTGCCCCAGGCGAAGCTGAGGGTGACGTCGGACTCGCCCTCGCGCGAGACCGAGCGCATTTCCTCCAGTCCGGGGGTGGCCGCCACCGCCTGTTCCACCACCCGGGTGATCAGTTCCTCCACCGTCTGTGGCGAGGCGTTGCGATAGTTGACCCGGATGTTGAGTGACGGTGCTTCGATGTTGGGCAGCAGGTCCACCGGGATACGGGTGAGCGCCACCAGTCCGAGCAGCACGGCGATCAGGGTGATCATTACCGTGGTCACCGGCCGGGCGACCGCGAAACCCGGGAGACTCACGAGCGCTGGGCCTGGCCGGCGCGGGTGATGGCGGCGCCGTCGGTAAGCTGGTCCTGGCCCAGGACCACGACCGGCCCGTCCAGCGACTCCACGCCACGCAGGGCCGCCCGGTCGTCACTTTCCAGGGCCACCTCGACCGCGACGAAGCGGGCGCTGTCGGCGTCCGGCGCCACGGTGAACACGCCCTGCCGGCCCTGGCGATTGACCAGGGCGGCACGAGGCACGATCAGGGCGTCTTCCACCCGGCGGCTTTCCAGGCCCACCTGTACGAACATGCCGGCGGCCAGCCGGCGGTCCTGATTGTCCACGATCAGTTCCACCCTGGTGCGCCGGGATTCCGGGTCGAACCGGGGCGAGATGCGGCTGATGCGGGCTTTCAACGCCTCGCTGTCGGGGCGGCCCGGCGGCAGGATCTGCGCTGGATCGCCCACGGCGAGCCCGCCGTAGAGCGACTGCGGCACCTCGATCACCGCGCGCAGCTGATCGATATCGACGATCGACAGCAACGGCGTGTTGGCGGCCACCGTGTCGCCGGCGTCCACCATGCGTTCGCCCACCAGCCGGGTTTCGTCCTCGCCGGGCCAGTCGGCCCGTACGCGGGTGTAGCCAAGCCGCACCTCGGCCGAGTTCAGCGCCGCCTCCGCCTGGTCCCGCTGTGCGCGGGTCACTGCCACTGTCGCCTGCTGTGCCTGGGCCTCGCCGCTGGCGTCGTCGAGCTCCGAGGCTGATGCCACCCCGCGGGCTTCCAGCCGTTCTATGCGGTCCAGCCGACGGGTCGCCAGGTTGGCGGCGCTAACGGCTTCCTGCAGGCGCGCTTCCGCCACCGCCAGTTCCGCTCGTGCCTGCGCCACGCTCTGCTGAAATTCGGCGTCGTCCAGCCGGGTGACGATGTCGCCGCGGGCCACCGAATCGCCGATGTCGACCAGCACTTCCAGGATCTGGCCGCCCACCTTGGGTGCCACCTGGAATTCGGCCGCCGGTTCCAGGTTGCCGGCAAAGCGCCGGCGCGTGACCAGTGAGCCGCGTTCGGCCGGCGACAGTTCGACGGCAACGGCAACGTTCGGGCGGCTGGTCGACTCCGGTGCCGGTGCCATCAGCGCATAGGCTGCAGCCGCGAACGCGATGCCGATCAGGCCTGCGACGAGCAGGCGTCGGTTCATGTGGGTCTCCAATGTCTGGTGGTCCGGTGCATGCCCGGCAGGCCAGAAGTGTACGCATCCCGGCCCGGATTGGTTGTGACGCCAGAGCTGGCCCGGCGGCGCCACTTGCACTCGTTGGGCCCCGCAGGTTAAGAACGCTGTCATGTGGGCCGCTCACTATGACCGTGCAAATCAACCGGAGTTGCGTGGCGGCAGCGCCGGTCCCCGCGAGGATGATGCCGTGGAGGTGTTTCCGAGAATTCTCAAGCTGGATGTCGGCGGGCTGCCGGTCGAATGGATCGACTGGCGCGAGGCCGTGGGCCTGTACTTCACCGACAAGATCGCCTGGGAGGCGGGCTCGGAGAAGATCCGTCTGCGTGGCGGGCGTTGCCGTGAAACGGGCGACCGGAGCGAGCTGGCGATCGATTCGATCGTGGCAGTGCGCGACCGTTCCCACCGGTTTGCCCGGGGGCTGGTGCCCACCCTGTCGCGGCGCGAGCTCTACCATCGCGACGGCGGCATCTGCATGTATTGCGGGCTGCACATGAACTATCGCGACATGCAGATCGAGCATGTGGTGCCGCGTTCCACCGGCGGTGTGCACGAGTGGACCAACGTGGTCGCCGCCTGCGAACCCTGTAACCGCCACAAGGACGACCGCACCCCGGAGGCTGCGGGCATGAAGCTGCTGGCGTTGCCCTACGAGCCCAATCTGGCGGAGTGGCTGATCCTGGCCAATCGCCGCATCCTCGCCGATCAGCAGGCGTTTCTGGAGCGTCTCGCGCCGCGCCGCAACCGTTTGACTTGAAAGTATTTTGGTGGGCAGTTGCATCACTACCCGTCCGTGTAGTGGTCAGGGCCCATCGGCGCCGTTAACTTGGCCGTCAGTGTCAGCCTGCAGGGCTGATCATTCGGCTTCGGCGCCGGCGAACTCGCCCCCGGTCACCCCGCGTAGACCCGTCGGTGCGGAAGGTTGGCGGGCCCGGGACTCCCGGGCCCGCCAATTATTCTCCGGAACCCGTGGCTTTATTGCTCGCGACCACCTCAGCGTTCGCGCAGCTTTACATCCCCGCTCTTGAGATCCTGGATGGTGCCCACCAGGGCAACCAGCTGATCGCGGCTGATCATTTCATCGATCTTGGTGACGATGCTGTCGTGCAATTCCTGCACCGAGATCGCCACGGCCTCGACGCGCGTGTCACGCAGGGTTTCGTCACCGCGGGTTTCCACCACATAGTTGTGGCGGATGCCGAGGTTGTGAACGTTCAGGCGGTTGATTGCCACCGCACTGCCGGTGACCGGTTCCACCAGCTGGTAGAGGAACTGACCCTCGAGCAGCAGTTCGCCGGTCTCGGTGCAGTGGTCCTCCACGCACTCGCGGCTGTCCACGTTTCGCATGAACGACAGGGTGGCGCTGGGGATGCTGGTCAGCATGACGTCCTGGCGATCTTCCGTATCCAGTGCCGCCATCCCCTCGAGGTCGCCCGACGCCTGGAAGCCGCGGGCCGTGAACAGGCGGCCGATGTTTTCGGCCACGGCGTTCTCGAATTCGGTCTGGTACGCCTCGCGATAGATCGCGTTCACGTCTTCGGCGATGTTGCCGTAGTCGAGCAGGATCAGCTTGACCTGGCCCCGGTACTGCCACTGAGTGTTTTCGTAGGGTGGCAGTTCGACTTCGTAACCGGGAATTTCGCCGACGTCCTCGGCCAGCCGAAGGTCCGGATGGAGCATGGCGATGGTGATCCCGACGTCCTCGCCCTGATTCGTCAGGGGATATTCGTAATCCGGTGTTGGCGCGGCGATGGCGGCGGCACAGCAGAGGCCGGCGAGCAACGGGATGACCTTGGTCGACAGAATAGACGGCATGATGGAGCGCTCCCTTCTTGAATTGTCTCCCCGGTGACTTCTCCCGGGTCTTGGTATTGCATAATCGTGTACGCGGGCGTGGCGACCGCGGATGACCGCGTGGCGTGCCAACGTAACCTGCGTTCAGCCGGGGTCGGCGGATACTACCCTTTCGAGTGGTAGACCCTCCGGCGCTGGCCGCTAGACTTCGTGGTAGCCTAATTCGCGTCGCCCTAGGTGACGCTGCCCTGAGTAACTGTCCCGCATAACAACCAAGGGGCGCAGGGTGCGAGATTGCGAGGAGGGGTTCACGTGAGTCAGGACGGCGTCCGTCGGCAGACGGGTCATCCGCACCCGCCGACGGAACGGTCACGACCGTCCGTGGTGGTGTGTTGCCACCGATCATGCTCGATCATGTCCCCCGCTTCATCGCCGGCCGGAAATCCGGGTCGGCGCCGAGTCGTTACGGTCCGGCGAACGGGCCGATGCGGCATAACAGATCAGACAGCAATGGGAATGAGGGGACATGGCCGACGTCCGTAAGAGCATCGCAACCTTCGTGTTCCGGCACCGCATACTGGTGACCGGGGTGGTCGCCGCACTGACGGTTTTCTTCGCGGCCGGGTTGCCCAATGTGACCATCAAGACGATCTTTTCGGATCTGTTGCCGGTGGGTCATCCCTTCGCGGAAACCTTCCGCGACCATCCCAACTTCGGTAACCCGCTGACCGTGTCGATCATGGTCAAGCGCAAGGATGGCGATATCTACAGCACCGAGACCCTGCAAAAGGTCTGGGATCTCACCCGCGACATCGATCTGGCGCCGGCGGTCGACCATGATCAGGTGCTGTCGATCACCACGCCCAAGGCCCGCTACGCCGAGGCCACCCCGTTCGGTATCGACATGCGCCCGCTGATGGGCGACGAGGTGCCGCAGACGGCCGAGGGCATCGCCGACTTCAAGACCCGCGTGAATCGATCCCCCAACGTGCGCGGGTTCCTGGTGTCCCCGGATGGCTCGGCCACGCTGGTTCAGGCCACCTTCATCGAGCAGAATCTCGACTACGGGGAGACCTTCGAATTCGTCCAGAATCTGGTCGAGGAGGCGCGTGACGAGAATCACGAAATCCACGCGGCCGGGCAGCCCATGCTCACGGGCTGGGTGTATCGCTATCAGTTCCAGATGCTGCTGATCTTCGGCGTTACGCTGGCGGCGCTGTTCATCGCGCTATTCCTGTATATGCGCAACGTGGCCGGCGTGGTGACCCCGTTCATCACCGGTGTGGTGTCAGCGATCTGGGGTTTCGGCTTCGTCGGCTGGCTGGACCTGGCGGTGGAGCCGCTGCTGCTGCTGGTGCCGCTTTTGCTGGTGGCAAGGGCGTTCTCGCACACGGTGCAGTACATCGAGCGGTTCTACGAAATCCTCGCGGTGGTCAAGGACAAGGATCGAGCCGGCGAGATCGCCCTGCGGGTAATGATGGGGCCCGGCACCCTCGGCATCATCACCGACGCGGCGGCGATCCTGCTGATTATCATCGCGCCGGTGCCGGCGATGCAGCGATTCGCGCTGTTCTGCGGCTTCTGGGCAATGATCCTGATTCCGACGTCGCTGTTCCTGGCGCCGCTGATCCTGTCCGCGCTGCCGCTGCCGCGGAACCTGAGCGATATCGTCGATCGCGATGGCGGCGGTGGCGGTATTCACCGGGTGATGGCCAAGTTCCTGGGAGGCGTGGCCGCGCTGACCTACGGCCGCAAGGCGATTCCCACCGGCATCGCGATGGTGATATTCGGCGCGGTGACGGCCACCATCGGCTGGCAGATCAAGGTGGGCAACCCGGTCGAGGGCAGTTCACTGCTGTGGCACGACTCCGAGTTCAACGTCGCGGTGCGCCAGATCAACAACTTCTTCCCGGGCGTGAACACGCTCGAGATCGTGCTCGAATCCAAGGAGGTCGGTGAAGGCAGCCTGGAGCGCACTGCCCGCAAGGCCGAGACGGTGCACACCATGCTCACCCTGCAGGACTACATGGAGCGGGCCCCGGATGCGCCGCGAGCCACGTTGTCCTTCGCGGACTATCTTGGCGCCTCGGTACGCCTGTATAACGGCGGCGACCCGCGCTGGGTGCCGCTGGGATTCGAGGATTCCGATACCCAGGCGGCGGCGTCCGCGTCCATGATGGGGTCCGGCCCCAAGGCCTTCTCCCACGTGGTGGACATGAAGCAGCAGAACGCCACGGTGTCGTTCTGGTACAAGGACAACAAGCAGGAAACGGTGGACGACGCCCTGCGCCATGCGCGTGAGGCGGTCGAGAAGGTTGGCGTCGAGCACGAGAATTTCATCGTGCGACTGGGCTCCGGCACCATCGCGCTGCAGCAGGCAGTCAACGACACGGTCGAGGCCAACTACTGGGAAATCGTGCTGTTTCTCAACCTGATGATGTTCGTGCTGGCTTCGTTCGCCTTCAAGTCGTTCATCGCGGCGCTGATCCTGCTGGTGCCGGTGAACATGTCCAACTTCGTGATCGTGGCGTCCATGTCACTGATGGGCGTGGGCCTGGACATCAACTCGGTGCTGGTGGCCGCGGTAGGCGTTGGCGTGGGCATCGACTACGGCATCTATCTGCTCGCCCGCATCGTCGAGGAATACGACAACCAGGAAGGTGACTTCGGTCGCATCATCCACGAAGCGGTGACCACCACCGGTCGCGCGATCGCCTTCACCGCGACCATCATGCTCATCGGCATCATGCCGTGGTATTTCCTGTCCGGCCTGAAGTTCCTGGCCGACATGGGTCTGCTGCTGGGTCTGGTGATGCTGATCAACATGATGATGTCGCTGCTGGTGCTGCCGCTGCTGATCTGGTTCATCAAGCCCAAGTTCGTGCAGCGCAACGACCTGATCGTGTGCGAACACGTCGATCTGAGCCGTTACCAGCAGGAGGGCTAGCATGCGCCGAACACGGCAGGTTACGGCAGACAGGCACGCGGCACCCACGCCGCGGCGAGTTCATCGAACGGAGAACAGGGGTATGGGATTGGCAAGGCTGGCGCGGACCACGGGGATGCTGGTGGCACTGATCGCGGGCACCGCCGCTGCGGCGGAATCGGGCCCGGATGTGACCACGATCACCACCGGCACCGCCCATCGCGATCTGTTCGCGGTGGCAGTGGGCGAAGGCGGCATGGGGGTCGCGGTTGGCGATCGCGGTTCGCTGGTGGTCAGTAGCGACGGCGGCCAGACCTGGGAACGCCAGGACTACGACACCCGCCGTGCTTTCCTCGACGTCACCATGTCCGGCGAACGGCAGGTGGCGGTCGGTCAGGACGGCGTGATCATCTGGCGCGATGGTGACGGCGAGTGGACCGAGGTCGAGCCGCTTACGGAAGAGCGTCTGCTCGGTGTCAGCATCAATCGCGACGGCTTCGGCGTGGCGGTGGGCACCTTCGGCACCATGATCATGACCGAAGACGGTGGCGAAAGCTGGGCCAACGTCGACTTCGACATTACCCAGGTGACCGAGGGCGGCTATCAGGCCCACATCAACGACGTCACCGTTACCGACGACGGCACGGCCCTGGCGGTGGGCGAATTCGGCCTGGTGCTGCGCTCCACTGGTGATGCGCGTGACTGGGAGGTGGTGCGGCGCGGGGAGAGTTCGCTATTCTCCATCCAGATGCGCGCTGACGGAACCGGTTATGCCGTGGGACAGGAGGGCACCGTGGCCCGAAGCACGGACGGGGGTGAAACCTGGACCGATCTGTCCACCGGTGTGGATGCCAATCTGCTCGGCGTACACGCCGACGACAGCGGCCAGATCGTGGCGCCCGGCATGCGGCACATGATCTACAGCAACGACGATGGCGAAACCTGGCAGCAGGTGACCGCCGGTGACGTGAACGAGAACTGGTACATGGGTGCCACGGTGGCCGGTGACGGCTCGGTGCTGGCCGTTGGTCACACCGGTCGGATCATCCGGATCGGCGGGGCACGGACAAACTAGGCGCTGCAGGCAGTCGCGAACAGCCTCCGAAGGCTTGGCAGGCGGCGCCGGCGGTGTATATTGAAGCATTCAGAAAGCTAGAACTTCTCAGGAGGGGTGCGCGATGAAAGGGAGAATCAGTTGGGTGGCTGCCGCGAGCGTTGCTGCCGGATCGATGCTGGCGGTGCCGGTGGCACAGGCCGGCATCGTCGACAGTATTCTGGGCGACCCGAACTTCTCGTTCGGTTATGGCGGGTTCCTGCGTAACGAAACCGCGTTCAAGATCACCGGTGACGAGAACCCGTACAATCAATCCGGTATCGTCTATAACGGGGTGCCTACCCAGCGCAACAGCGCCCCGGTCGGGGTGCCAGTGGGGGTCTCGGATACGGTGGTGCGCGCCGTACCGCGCGAGGACAACAGCATCAACCTTGAGTACCTGCGCGGTGAACTGGTGCTGCAGGGCGGCATCTTCGACAATCTGCGCTACAAGATTCAGGTGCGCGGCATCGCCGATCCCGATCTGTACAACAATTTCGATGTCGACGAAGTACCGGGCGCCGACCCGGTCGGCAGCCTGCAGAACAACCCTAACCTGTTCCAGTTCCGCTACGAGGACGGGCCGGTACTGTTGCCGGGCCAGGAACAGGCCATGGGCGTCAGCAACGCCCAGGATCTTGCCGACATCCAGGGCGCCGAGGGCAGCAGCCCGCTGGAGTTCGCCGGCGAGCAGTACATGATCGACTTCCCGCAGCTGTACCTGGACTACCAGAACGGTCCGCTGACCGTCCGTCTGGGTAACCAGCAGATTGCCTGGGGTGACCTGCTGTTCTTCCGCATCATGGACGTGCCCAACGGGCTCGACCTGCGCCGCCACAGCATGCTGGATTTCGTGCCGGAGGAATTCTCCGACAAGCGCGTGCCCTCGCTGGGCTTGCGCGTGTCCTACCTGATCGGCGGCTCCACGTTCCTCAAGGGCTGGGAAATCGATTCCTACGTGCAGCGGTTCCGTCCCACCATGTACGGCAACCCCAACACGCCTTACAACGTGATCCCCTCGCAGTTCACGGTGCGTGACGAGTTCAAGCAGTACGACAGCGAGTTCAACTATGGCGTGCGTCTGCGCGGCCCGGCTGGCCCGTTCGACATCACGCTGTTGGCGAACCGGCGCTACAACCACTTCGGCCTCTTCCAGTGGACCGACGCCGACGTGGAGCAGGGCCTGCAGCCGGCTGGTGTCAGCGGTATCGGTGGTGGTTTGCTTGGCGAGGTTGACCGGCTTTTCGGGTCAATCGGCATCCCGACCGACCTGGCCGGCGGCTTTAACGGGGTCACGGTGCCGGGCACTGGCCAGATTCTCGCTGACACTCCGTTCGAGGTGGACCCCACTGGTGTGGTCTCGGGCAGGGAGTTCTCGACCTACGGCGCCCTGGCCCGCTTGGACCACTTCAACGGCCTGAACGCCGCCATCCGCGAAATGCCAGCCAACCAGAGTCTGGGGGCCATGCAGGCCTCGTCGGCGGCCGAGCAGGAACGTCAGGAGGATCTGTTCTTCTCTCTGACGGGCGGTCTGCGTGGCCACATTACCCGCGACTTCTACCGCGAGAACAACTTCGGCCTGGGCATCGGCTACCGCATCGAGGGGCCGCAGGGCTCCCTGTTGTTCGACCAGATCAACGCCAGTCTGGAAATGAAGTACACCCCGGACCGGCATTTCACCCCGATCACGCTGGATCCGAACGACCGCGAGATCATCGTCGAAGACGAGTACGAGATCGGGCTGGTATTCCAGAAGTTCGTGCGCTACAGCAACACGTTCCCGGCGGCGTTCGCGATTCTGCAGTACCTGCATCGGTCGGAGTCGGACATCTTCAACCGGCACCTGTCCGGGTTCGGTGGCGACCCATTCGCGGAGAATCCTGCGGATCGGATTCCCCGTGGCATCGGCAGCTTCAATGCCATCGCCTTCGCGTTCCAGCAGCCGTTCGCCAATCGTGTCTGGCGCATCGATTTCGCCACGCTGTATGACGTCAAGGGCGGCATCCTGACCCAGGCCGGTCTGCGCTGGAAGCCCAGCCGCGCCTGGACCTTCCAGGCCTTCGCCACCATCATCGATACCGTACACGGTCTGGAAACCGAGAACGCGTTGTCCACGGTGGGCTTCGCCGACGAAATCACCACCCGCGTCGAGTACCAGTTCTAGGCCCGACGGCCGATAGCCGTTACCGGCGGGGCAACCTGCCGGCAGCGGGCCGATGCTTCCGCCGGCGGCCGGGGTGACCCGGTCGCCGGTTTTTCGGCCAGCACCGGAAAGTTGCGGTGAGTTACGGCGCTGGCCGTTGTCCAACCCGGGCGAGTGCCGGTTCGCGGCATGCCTGACCTGGCCACGCAAGGAGGCTTGATATGCACATCCGCCGATTTGACCGCGACTACAGCCGCCGCCGTTTCCTGGCCGGCCTGGGCGCGGCCGGTACCGCCGGCGTGCTGGCCCCGCTGTGGCCGACCATCGCCCGCTCGGGCGAGATCAACAAGGCCTACCCCGACGAGTTGCTGTCGATCGACGAGTACACCAAGGGCAAGGTAAGCACCGGCGACACCATCGACGCTTCCAATGTCGAGCATGTCCGCGACCTGCTGGACGAGATCAAGTACCAGCAGATCCGCGACATGGGCCGCAAGCTGAAAATCGGCCCGACCACCACCGAGATCATGCGGCTGTCGCCGTGGGAATACCTGGAAGCCACGCTCAGGAACCAGGGCAAGGCCCAGTTCGACGACCGTGGCAACGTGGTGACGCCGGACGGCCAACCCTGGATCGGCGGTAATCCGTTTCCCGACGCCAAGACCGGTATCGAGCTGTTCGCGGCCCTGACCCTGAGTTGGGGTCGGCACGACGCCTCGCTGTACGCGATCAAGGAGTACGACATCGGTGCCCAGGGCGACCTCGAGTACGCGTACGATCTGGTCTGGGCGGAACTGGCCCCGGTGGCCCGCGTTTCCATGGACCCGAAGCCGTACTGGCGGGCACACATGGACAAGCTGCGCTTCCAGAGCGTGATCTTCACCGCGCCCAACGACATCGCCGGTACGTCGTTTCTGAATATCTGGGATTACGACCAGCACGTCTTTCCGGATCTGGTGGGGTACCTGCCCGAGTTCAAGCGCATCCGCGAATACCCCACCAACCAGCGCTTCGAGCCCCTGGTGCCGGGTGGCACATTGTTCCTGTCCGATGCCTGGGCGGCCGGCGACCCGATGTACACCTGGGGTAACTACGAGATCGTGGACCGTGGACCCATGCTCACCGGCATCTCCGATGGCTGGAACCCGGACCACCCCAACTGGGAGCACACCACCCACGGCGGGCCCAAGGGACAGACCTTCTGGGACACCACGGTGGAGCTGGTGCCCGAGGCGATTGCCGTGGAAGCCGAGCCCACGAGTTACAGTCGCGCGCCGGTGGGCAAGAAGCGGGTCTGGTTCGATGCGCGCACCGGTCTGCCCATCGCGATGAATTCCTATGACCGCAAGGGCAACGTCTGGCGCAGCTTCGACGGCGCCTACGCCATCTACGACGACGGCAACGGCCGCCGCGTGATGGACGGCGATCATCCCTACTGGTCCTGGGCTCACGTGCATTGCTACGACATCCAGACCGGACGCATGTCCCGCCTGGAACAGGTCAGGGAAGTCGGCGCGGGCCACCAGATGCAGGTCAACACCGACAACATGTACGACGATTATCTGACCCGCAATGCCCTGCGTCGGTTCGGCTGAGCCGGTTACGCCGCCTGATCGATCCGACGGCGTCCATCCGCCGCGATGAAGCAACACGCCTATATCGCCGGGGTGGGCATGACCCGATTCGGCAAGCATCCGGATCGTGACCTCAAGAGCCTCGCCGCGGAAGCGGTGCAGGCGGCGCTGGCGGACGCCGGCCCGGCCGTGGGCGCCCCGGAGATCGCCTATGTGGGCACCGCCGGCGCCGGCGCGATCACCGGTCAGACCTGCGTGCCGGGCCAGGTGGTTCTGCGGGCCATGGGCCTGGGCGGGATACCGGTGGTCAACGTCGAAAACGCCTGCGCTACCGGTGCCACCGCCTTTCATCAGGCGGCCTCGATGGTCACGCTCGGCGCGTATGACGCGGTGCTGGTTCTGGGCATGGACAAGCTCCACCATCCGGATCGGCAGCGCACCCTCGATCTGCTCACCGGTGCGATCGATGTGGCCGACCGGGAGGCGGTCATGGCGGACGTTGCGGCAAGCATCCGGGCGGCCGGCCTGACGCCGGATACCGCCGACGCCGGGCGCACGCGGTCGCTGTTCATGGATATCTACGTCGCCTGGGCTGCGGCCCACATGCAGGCCCACGGCACCACCCGGGCGCAGTTCGCGGCGGTATCCGCCAAGAACGCGACCCACGGCAGCCTCAACCCCCGCGCCCAGTATCGGGATCGGCTGAGTGTCGACGAGGTGCTGGCCGCCCGTGAAGTCGCCTGGCCGCTGACCCTGCCCATGTGCTCGCCGATCGGTGACGGGGCGGCGGCACTGGTGCTGGTTTCGGCCCGGCGGATGCGACAGATGCATGAACGGAACCGCCCGGTGCGGGTGCTGGCCTCCTGCCTTAGCGGCGGCGGTGCGCCCGGCCGGCCCCCGCTGGCCGTCACCACGGCGGCCGCGGCCTATGACGCCGCCGGAATCGGACCGGACGATCTGTCCTGTGCGGAAATCCACGACGCCTCGGCCCCGTCCGAGGTGCTTTTGTACGAACAGCTGGGTTTCTGTTCGGCAGGGGCAGGCGGCGATTTCGTGGAGGCCGGCCACAGCGCCCTGGGTGGGCGATTGCCGGTAAATACCTCCGGCGGTCTGCTGCGCAAGGGACACCCCATTGGCGCTACCGGCTGCGCCCAGATCGTCGAGCTGACCGAGCAGCTACGCGGCGAGACGGGCGCGCGGCAGGTCGAGGGCGCTCGGCTGGCTCTGGCGGAGAACGGTGGCGGCTATCTCGATGACGACAGTGCGGCCATGGTGGTCAGCGTGCTTGCCCGCGAGGCGCGGGCGGCCTGATCGCGTGGCCCCGGTTTCTGGCATATTGGAGGGAACGCGGCGTCGTCGCGCACCCGTCCGACCGAACGTGAACGACAGGATGTTGTATCAACTGCGAACGGGCGCGCTGGCCGCGCTGCTGTTGCTGCCGGCCGGACTGGCGCTGGCGGCCACCGACCGCGGCCAGGCCGCTGAACAACAGCGCGCGGTCGCTCTGACCCAGGAGCGGGCCTTCGATCTGTTGTCCGCCCGCCGGGGCGATGCCCAGTCGGCCGCCTTCCCGGCGGAAACCGATGTTTCGATATTCATCGGCATCAACGTGCCGTCCTTCGTGCTGGAGGAGGTCACCCTGCTGCTGGATGGCCGGGAGGTGGCGAGCGAGCGCTACAATCGCGACGACGCCCTGCTGCTGCACAGCGACGAGCGGCGGCTCGACAGGGTGCTGCGCACCAACGTCGAACCCGGCACGCACCGGGTCCGGCTCGAGTTCGCCGGCCGCCTGCGCGATGCCGAACCCGACGGGACGCAACTGACCGGCGAGATTGATCTCGAGTTCGAGAAGGGCGAGGCCCGCAAGGCTTTGATCCTGCCGGCGGCACCCGCCGCGTTGCAGATGAACCGGCGGCTCGATCCCAAGCCCTGGCAGTGGCGCGAGGAGGCCGAGGATCCGCGCCTGGCGCTTACCCGTTATCTGCGCGCCCGCGACCAGTCATTCGAGGCCATGATCGAACTCATCGACATGGCTGCGATCAGCGGGAAGGAGAACCTCAAGCCGGCCTATTTCGCCCTGCTGGCCCACGTGTATCTCGACTTCGGCATGGCCGAGCAGGCGGAACAGGCGGTGGAGACGTACACGCGGCTCGGCGCCGAGCGCGAGCCCTTCGAGGATATCCGCCTGCGCCTGGCGGAGCTCGATCTCAAGCGCGGCAACCACGGGCCCGCCGGCCGTCGCCTGGACAAGGCGCGGCAGTTTCTCACCCCGGCGCAGCGGGTGCGCTGGCAGGACACGCTCTCGCGCCTGCAGATGGCGGAGGGGGCCTACGGCCGGGCGGCCGCCACCCTGGCCAGCGGCGAGAATGCGCTGGAAGTCATCACCGAGGTGGACGATGCCAACAATCAGAGCCTGACCATGCGTTACAACCTGGCCGTGGCCTGGCTGCGCAGCGGGGAGGTGGCGATGGGCCGCACGCTGCTGGACCGAATCGGCCGGATGACGCCGTTCACCCCGGCGCAGCGAATGCTCCGGGACCGGGCCAACGTGCTGCTGGGCTTCAGTTTTCTCAACGCCGACCAGGGCGCCACCGCCAAGCACATGTTCCAGCGGGTCCGTCTGCACGGGCCGCTGTCGCCGGTGGCATTGCTGGGGCTGGGTCGGGCCGAGATCACCCCGCCCGGCGAACGCCAGCAGCGGGTCGCGATCGGCGACGAGCCCGAGGCCGGCACCTACGGCATTGCCGATACCGAGACCGGGCGACTTCAGCGGGACGATCAACGCGACCGCTTCAGTGCCGACGGCTATAGCAAGGTGCAGCTCGGCACTTACCCCATTGCCGATATCGCCGACGAGGAGGACCAGCAGCGCCAGCGGGCGCTGGTGGCCTGGCAGATGCTGACCCAGCGCAACCCTCGCGAGGAGGCGGTGCAGGAGGCACTGGTAGCGATTCCCTATCTGATGGAACAGTTCGAGGCCTACGGCGCCGCCCAGCAGCAGTACGCGCAGGCAATGGAAATGCTGCAGGCAGTACGCGATGAACTGACCAGCGCGATCGAGGGTTTGCAGGATGACGAGCCGGTGTCGCTGCCGGCGGCGGGTGACTCGCTGACGGCGCTGGGCCGCGACTGGCGCCGTCAGGCCCTGGGCGACTCGCTGGCCAGCTCGCGCTGGGTCCAGCGAATGCTGGCCTCCAACGCGTTCAGCGAACCGCTGGCCAACATCCGGCGCATCCGCCGGTTGCAGACGGCGCTGGCGCAGGCGCCTACCGCCGCGGCGCGCCCGGTGGCCTATGACGGCAGCGCGTCACGGGCCGTGGCCGGACAGGTGGACAGCCGGGTCATGGCGATGCTGGACAAGGCCGCGGACACCGAAATCCAGCGTCTGGCCTCGGTGGCCATCGACACGCTCTCCACCCAGCGCGAGCAGCTGGACCGTTTCCTGCAGGCGGTCCGCTACGGTGTGGCGCGCATGCATCTGCGGCCGGCGCTGCGTGAGCAGGAAGAAGCCGAGGCAGAGGGTGAGGACAGCGGCGTGAAGGATTTCGCGCCGTAGCGTGAGCCGCTACAGCAGCTGCATGTGCCGGGCGGCGCTGATCGCCTGCACCCGGCTGTTGACCCCGAGTTTCGAGTAAATGTTCTTGAGGTGGAATTTCACGGTGTTCTCGGACACGAACACGTGACGGGCGATGTCCTTGTTGGAGGCCCCGTTGGCCAGCAACTGCAGGATTTCGCTCTCGCGTTCGGTCAGGGGTTCGAGCGGGCGGTGGGGATCCCCGGCCGGGGTGCGGACCACGTCGGCATCCACCACGCCGGCGGTGGCCAGAATGCGCACCACGAACTGCTGCACGGGGCCCTCGGCGCCTTCCACGCCGGCGCTGCTGGTCAGTATTGCCAGATCGCTGCGCAGCAGGTCGATCACCGCCGGGCCTTCCTCCAGGAAGGTCCGGACCAGACCGGCCGGCGCCGCCAGATTGAGTGCCCGTCGCAGCGAGCGATGGGCCGCGTTGGTGTTGTCGAGGCGGCGGTGGCCGATGGCCTCCAGGATATGCAGCTTGATCTGTCGCCGGGTTCGCCCCTGGGCGGTGGCTGCGGATTGTTCGGTCGAGATCAGGCGCATGGCCGCTTCCGGATTGGCCTCGCGCAGGCCCAGCCGGATCCTGCCGATGGCCTCGCCGGCGGTGTCCTCGGCAAACGGCAGCCACCCGGTCGGTAGCGGCGCCGGTTCGGCCTGGATCGCGGCGGCAATGCGCCGCGCGTGGTCGACCTCGTCAGCCGCCAGTGCCCGGCGTACCCGCTCCCAGCCGACCAGTCGCAGCAGCCGCGGCCAGCGACTGGCATGGCCGAGGGTTTCCGCCTCCTCGAGGACGGTGGTGGCGCGCTTGCCGTCGCCGCGGCTGTCATGGATGCGGGCGGCGGAGAAATACGCCAGCGCCAGATAGTCCAGCAGCGCGGCGTCGGCGATTACATCGTGATAACGCCGGAACTGGTCCAGCGCGGTGTCGATGTCATCGACCTCGTACAGGGCGTGCACGTAGCAGGCCACGATCGCGGCCGAGGCGAAGGAGTCGTCCACCTGCACCCGCGGCTCGTCCAGACACTGCCGGAACATGCCGATGGCGTCCTGCGTCTGCCCCTGCAGCAGCATGTTCATGGCGGCCGTACCCACCGAATAGCCCCAGCTGAAGGTGGCGTCGCCGCGGTCCGAGTGGGCGCGGGCCAGCGACAGGATTTCGCGGGCGGATTCGAACTCGCCCCGGGTCATCGCCAGATAGCCTTCCAGATTGGCCGCCGCCCCCAGTTCGAAGGCGTGAAAGCCCTCGACCTCGCTGTCGCGCACGTCCATGGTGGCCACGATGTCGGCGGCCTCCTGAATGTCATCCCGGACCACCGCGGCCATCGACAGCACTACGGCCGGATGGGTCTGCATGCGGGCCCGCTCGGTGGCGGGGATGTCCTCGATCATGGCCAGCAGGGGGGCGAGCTTGCGGTGCCGGCGCAGGAATGTCAGCGCCCAGACGATCTTGACCACCAGGTCCGGGTTGGCCCGTAACTGCGCCGCAGGGATGCGCTCGCTCCAGCGCTCCACGGTCATCAGATTGCCCTCGGCAATCAGCAAGGTGGTCCAGCTGTCCAGAATCCGGGCGCCGAAGTCGGCGTCGCCGCTGGCGAGTGCATGGTGGATGGCCTCCTCGTGCAGGCCGTGGTCGTGGAACCAGCGGGCGGCCCGCTCGTGGATGCGGCGGGCGGCCTCCGGGTCCTGTTCCTGCAACTGGTCGGCCAGGAACGAGGAGAACAGGGTGTGGTATTTGAACCAGTAGCCTTCGGCGTCGAGGCTGCGCAGGAACAGGCCGGCGCTTTCCAGCGTCTGCAGCATGCGCTGGGCGTCGTCGCGTTCGAGCACGGCATTGCACAGTGGCGCCGACAGCCGCGTGAGCAGTGAGCTCTGCAGCAGGAACTGCTGGACCGCCGGGGTCTGCAGCTGCAGCACATTGTCGGCCAGGTAGTCCGCCAGCGGGCGGGGCCGGAAATCGGCGATGTCGCGCAGCGATTCGCGTACCGACGGCTGGGCGAGCGACAGCCGGTAGAGCTGCACCGCGGCGGGCCAGCCTTCGGTGCGGTCGTGAATGGCGGCGGTTTCCTCCGGCCGCATGCCCAGGTCACTGACGTCCTGGAAGAAGCGGGCCACTTCGTCCCGGGAAAAGCACAGATCCGCCGGCCGGATCACCATCGCCCGGTTATTCACCTCGAGGCGTGACAGCCCGACCCGCGGCAGGGTGCGGGTGCCCACGAAAATGCGCACCTCCGCCGGTACCGATTCGAACAGGTTGCGGAAGAAGCTCAGGACCGGGCGGTTGGACAGGGTCTGGAACTCGTCCAGGAACAGCGCCACCGGGCGGCCGATGGCCACCAGCTGCGTGGTCAGCCAGTCCGCGTGCTGGGTACGCCCCCGCGCCTGAGTCGGCATAACCTCCGCGTCTTCCCGGCTCGCCACGGTATCCACCAGTGCCTGCATGTGGGCAGCGAAGCGCGTGATGTCGTTATCGGCCTCGTCGAAGGTCAGCCAGCCGCAGCGCATGCCCTGGGCGTCGCAGGCGCTCCAGGCCTGTTGCAGCAGGGTGGTCTTGCCGTGACCGGCGGGGGCCTGGAGCAGCACCACGCGCGGGCTGTTGCGGCCGAGAATCCGTTGCAGAATGGCATCCCGGCGCACCGCGCCCGGCGTGCCGGCCGGTGCGAACAGCTTGTGAGCAATCACCTGATCGCCCGTCCGCCGCGATTGCCGCTGGCGGTGACTCAACCGCGGCACCCCTCGGCGACGATCGGCCACCGGGTTGGTGGTGGATTCATGAGCAACTCCCGCATCGACCATGCAGCCGGGTGGAAGCACGGTATCCGGCGGGCCAGCCCGCGGGCGTGGCGCGCATCGGGCCGACTGTCAGCGCCGGCGACGATTGTTATGGTGGCCGCTACTAAACCGTGCCGGACCGGTCAGCGTCAACTGAGCAGGCCGTAATCTTTTCTACTGCGGCGCACAATGCGGTAGCATATCGAGTTGTCTGCCATTCGGCTTAATACCCCACGGGGTAGCAGGGGCCTGCCATGGATGCGTTACTTCTTTCCCGCCTGCAATTCGCCTTCGTGGTCAGCTTCCACATCCTGTTTCCGGCCTTCACCATCGGGCTGGCAAGCTGGCTGGCCATGCTCGAAGGTCTGTGGCTGGGCACCGGCAAGGATGTCTTCCGCCGGCTCTATCGCTTCTGGGTGAAGATATTCGCGGTGTCGTTCGGCATGGGCGTGGTGTCGGGCATCGTGATGAGCTTCCAGTTCGGCACCAACTGGAGCGTGTTCGCCGAGGCCACCGGCAATGTGCTGGGCCCGCTGCTGTCGTACGAGGTGCTCACGGCCTTCTTCCTGGAGGCGACGTTCCTCGGCATCATGCTGTTCGGCTGGGATCGCGTGGGCCGTGGCCTGCACTTCCTGGCCACGGTGATGGTGGCGGTGGGCACGTTGTTGTCCACCTTCTGGATTCTGTCCGCCAATTCCTGGATGCACACGCCCGCGGGCTTCGAACTGCGCGACGGCATCTTCCATCCCACCGACTGGTGGGCGATCGTGTTCAACCCGTCGTTTCCCTATCGCCTGGCCCACATGGTGCTGGCGGCCTACCTGACCACGGCATTCGTCATTCTGGGAGTGGCGGCCTGGTACCTGCGCCGTGGGCTTGCGCCCGAGGGGGCGAAGGTGATGCTGGCCATGGGCGTGGGTTTCATCGCCATCACCGCGCCGCTGCAGATCGTGGCCGGCGATTTCCACGGGCTGAACGTGCAGGAGCACCAGCCGGCCAAAATAGCGGCGATGGAGGGCCACTGGGAAACCCGGCGCGGGGCCCCGCTGTATCTGTTCGCGGTGCCAGATCCGGCGACCGAGACCAATCATTACGAAATCGCCATCCCCAAACTGGGCAGTCTGATCCTGGCTCACGACCTTGACGGCGAGGTGGTGGGGCTGGACGCCTTTCCGGTGGCAGACCGTCCGCCGGTGATTCCGGTGTTCTACGCTTTCCGGGTGATGGTGGCACTGGGCATGCTGATGCTGCTGGCGGCAGTCTGGGGCCTGTGGCTGTGGTGGCGCGGCCGGCTGTTCGAGCCGGGCTGGTATCACCGCTTCATGGTCTGGATGGCGCCGTCGGGCTTCGTGGCGGTGCTGGCCGGCTGGTTTACCGCCGAGATCGGACGCCAGCCCTGGGTGGTCTACGGGGTGATGCGCACCGCCGACGCGGTGTCGCCGATTCCCGCCGGCGCGGTGGCGGCCAGCCTGATCACCTTCGTGTGCGTCTACTCGGTGGTGTTCGGCGCCGGGCTGTACTACATCCTGCGGCTGATCCGGCAGGGACCGGAAGCACCGCCGCCACGCACGTCCGGCTTCAAGACACCGGCGCGGCCGATGTCGCTGCCGGACGAGCTTCCGGAGGATTGACCATGGTGGAATGGCTTCCCCTGATCTGGTTCGGAATCATCGGTTTCGGCGTATTCATGTACGTGCTACTGGACGGCTTCGTGCTGGGCATCGGCATGCTCTCTCGCCTGGCCGCCAACGAAGAAGAGCGCGACATCATGATGAATTCCGTCGCGCCCATCTGGGACGGCAACGAGACCTGGCTGGTGCTGGGCGGCGCCGGCCTGCTGGCGGCGTTCCCACCGGTCTATTCGGCCATGCTGACGGCGCTGTACCTGCCGCTGTCGCTGATGCTCATGGCCCTGATCTTCCGCGGCGTGGCGTTCGAATTCCGCTTCAAGGCCCGCGACAAGCGGGGCTGGAATTTCGCCTTCCAGGCCGGCTCGGTGGTGGTGACCTTCTGCCAGGGGGTATCGCTCGGGGCGCTGGTGGCCGGGATCAACGTGGTCGACAACCAGTACCTGGGCGGGGCGTTCGACTGGTTTTCCCCCTTCGCGCTGATGACCGGGCTGGCGCTGGTGGCGGGATACGCGCTGCTCGGCGCCACGTGGCTGGTGATCAAGGCCGAAGGGCCGCTACAGACCCGCGCCTACGGCTGGAGCCGCACGCTGCTGGCCGCAGTCGTGGTATTCATGGCGCTGGTCAGCCTGTGGGTGCCGTTTCTCGATGACGCCTATGCCCAGCGCTGGTTCGGCTGGCCCAACATCGTCTGGTTGCTGCCGGTGCCGGCTATCACCCTGGCGCTGTGCGCGGGGCTGTACCGCAGCCTGGGCCGACGGGCCACGTTCAAGCCGTTCCTGTACTCGCTGGGGCTGTTCGCGGTGGGTTATGCGGGGCTGGCCATTTCCATCTGGCCGCATATCCTGCCGCCGCACCTGACCATCTGGAACGCAGCCTCGCCGCCCGCCACCCAGGGGTTCCTGCTGGTCGGGCTGGTTGCGCTGCTGCCCTTCATCCTGTTCTACACCGCTTACTCGTACTGGGTATTCCGCGGCAAGGTTACCGCCTCGACGGGGTACCATTGAACCGGCAGGATGAGGAAACGCGGCCGCCGGTGCGGCGTTCGTGGCCGCAGCGGCTGGCCTGGTTCGCCGGCCTGTGGCTGGCCGGCCTCGTTGTCGTCGGCGGAGGCGCCTACGGCCTGCGGGCGTTGATCAGCCTGCTTTACTGACCCGCGGTCCGCAGCTGGGCGTCGATTTCGGCGGCAATGGTGTCGTAATCGACCACCCCGGGGAACACCTTGTTGCCCACCATGGTTGTCGGGGTGGACGTCACGCGCAGTTGCTGGGCGACCGCCGCGCTCTGGGCCACTCGCTGATCGGCGGCACCCTCGTCCAGACACTGTTCCAGGGCATCAGCGTCGACGCCGCTTTCCACCGCCATGTCGAGGAACTCGTTGGTCACGTTACCGGCCGAGGACCAGCGGGACTGCCGCTCGAACAGAACTTCGTGGTACGCCCAGAACTCGCCCTGCCGCCCGGCGCAGCGGGCCGCCGCCGCCGCCTGGCGCGCATGCTGATGCATGGGCAGCGGGAAGTCGTAGAACACGAAGCGCACCTTGCCCTCGTCGGCATAGTTCTCGCGGATGCGCGCCGCAGTATCCGCGAAGGCGGCGCAGGCCGGGCACTGATAGTCGGCGAATTCCCGCACCACCACCGGCGCATCGTCCGGCCCGTAGGCCACGCCGCGGCGGTCGAATTCGGTGGCGAGCTGTTCCATGGTCTGCGGGTCCAGCGTGCGGCCGTCGCGGCTCGCGGTGCTGTCGGTGCCGCCACCGCCGGTGATGCGGTCGCCAAAGGTGATTACCAGCAAGGCCAGGACGATGGCCCCGACGAACAGGCCGACGGGTACCACGAGGGCCCGGAACAGGCTGTTCTGCGGCGGCGGATTGTCGGGGGTCTTGCGGCTCACGCGGGTCTCCGGAAAATCAGCTGGAACGGCCGCGAGCATAGCCCAAACGGCCGCGGGAAATAAATCTGGCGGATGTGCTCAGTGACAATGCTTGAGATTGCGGGTGAGCAGCCAGTAGTTCACCGGCCAGGCCGCGAGATACCCGCAGGGCAGGGCCAGGCCGAAGCCGATCCAGAATATCGGCGCCGCCAGCGACCCGGCCTGCACGCCGCCCACAGCGTAATCGATGCCGTTCATGGCAATCTCCATCACGGAAATCGAGGCCACCTCGCCCAGCCAGACGGTCGCCAGCGCCGCGCCCAGGGCCAGACCGTGATTACGCATGACCGTGACCGCCGCCAGGCTGATGCCGACCACGAAGGCCAGGACCACCGCGAGACTCATGGTCGCGAACGCGCCCCAGCCGGCCAGCGTGCCGATGACCAACCCCAGCAGCTCGCCGATACCGCAGCCGGTCAGGCAGTGCAGGGTGACGTGAGCCGAAGACTTGAACAGCCCGCTGGTGTGGCCGCCGTGTTCGCAGGTCTGATCGGTTGCGGTGTTGTTCATGCTGTTGTCTCCTGATCGAGCGCTTCGATGATGGGGCAGCCGCTGACGGTGCCGTGCCCGGTGCAGCGCTGGTCCAGATCCGCCAGGGCGTCGCGCATGCGCTGAAGGTCGGCCAGTCGCGCGTCCAGGTCCGCCAGCCTGGCCCGGGCCAGCTCCTTCACGGCGGCCCGGTTGTTGCCGGCTTCCCGCAGGCTTAGCAGTTCGCCGATCTCGGCCAGGGTGAAGCCCAGGGTCTTGGCCCGCCGGATGAATCGCAGCCGGCGGGCCGCGTCCGGCGGATACCGGCGGTAGCCATTGCCGGATCGCGGGGGCGGCGGCAGCAGGCCGCGACGTTCGTAGTAGCGGATGGTTTCCACGTCCGAGCCGGCGCGGCGGGCCAGCTGGCCGATGGTCATGTCGGACTTGGAAGACGCGTTCATGGCTTCCATTGTCACCCCGGAGTTGACTACGGGGTCAAGTCGAAAGAAAGCCCCGTTGCCGAATCGGCAACGGGGCGCTGCAGGCGGGTCCGTCGACCGGCGTCAGGCGGCGGCGTACCGCGCCTTGAGCGCGGCTTCCCGGCCGGGCTGCAGATTGGCCCGGTCCAGGTCGCCGTCGTAATGGGCGACCACCTTCGGGTCCATCACCCGGTACCAGAGCCAGGGAATATAGGCCAGCACGATCATGCCGGCGTAGCCGGTGGGCAGCTGCGGGGCATCGTCAAAGTGGCGCAGGGCCTGGAACCGGCGGGTGGGGTTGGCGTGATGGTCGGAGTGGCGCTGCAGGTGGTAGAGCAGCACGTTGGTCACGATGTGGTTGTTGTTCCAGGAGTGTTCCGGCTTGCAGCGCTCGTAGCGGCCATCCTCGGCCTGCTGACGCTTGAGGCCGTAGTGCTCGAGGTAGTTGACCGCCTCCAGCAGCGAGGCCCCGATGGCGGCCTGGATCAGCAGAAACGGCAGCACCGCCCAGCCGAACAGCAGCGTCAGCCCGCCGAACAGCACCACGGTCATCGCCCAGGCCTGCAGGTTCTCGTTCTCGATCGACCACACGCTCTTGCCGCAGCGGGCCAGGCGCTGCTTCTCGATCTCCCAGGCCGAGGTCAGGCTGCCGATCACCGTACGCGGCAGGAACCGGTAGAAGGATTCGCCCATGCGCGAGCTGGCCGGATCCTCGGGCGTGGCCACGCGCCGGTGGTGCCCCTTGTTGTGTTCCACGAAGAAATGCCCGTAGGCCACCGGCGCCAGCGCGATCTTGGCCAGCCACTTCTCGCCGGCGGGTTTTTTGTGCCCGAGTTCGTGCGCGGTGTTGATGCCCACGCCGGAGAGGATGGCAAGCGACCAGGTCAGGCCGGTCAGTGCCACCCAGTCGAGTGAGCCACTGCCCACCAGCCAGGCGGCCCAGACCACCACCACATACTGGACGGGGATGAACAGGTAGGTGCACCAGCGGTAGTAGGGGTCGTCCTCGAGCTGGCGCAGCACGCTTTCGTCGGCGTTACTGTCGTCGTCGCCCACCAGCCAGTCGGCGAGCGGCACCAGCCCGTAGAGAAAGGCCGGGGCGAAGAACCAGGCCCAGCTGCTGCCGGTGAGCCAGGCAAGCGCCCCGCCGATCATCGGCAGGAAGGCGACGACGGCGCCCCACAGCCATAGATAGCGTTTGCTGTCGTGGGCGCGGGCGAGTTCGGCGGTGGTGACACTCATGTTGACCAGTCTCCTCGTTGATCGAATTGACCGAGTGGTCAATTCCGGCTGTGCCGTTCAGCGCAGCAACAAGCCGGACGATAAAATTAACCGACCGGTAAGTCAATAGCATGCTATCCTTTGGCCAAATTCCCGCGATGGCACATCCATGCCCCGCCGCCCCGCCAGTGAACAGGGCGATACCCTCAAGCAGGTTCGCGAGGCCGCATTCTCGTTGTTCGGCCGTTACGGCTATGACGGCGTGTCGATGCTGGCCGTGGCCCGGGCCGCCGGTCTGACCAAGGCCGCGCTCTACTGGCACTACGACGGCAAGGAAGCCCTGTATACCGACTGCGTGCGCCAGCTGAACGCGTTGTTCCGCCGCCATGTGTTCACTCGCATGGCGGCCGAGGACACGCCGATCGAGCGTCTGATGGCGATCTTTCGCGGCATGGGAACGCTGCTGGCGGATCCGGCAGTGGACGAGGGCGTGGCCGGCTACTGGCTGATGCCGTCCACCGCAGACGTCGCGGAGGCGCGCGCGGTGCAGGGCCAGTTCGAGGAGGCGTCGGCCCGGGTCATTGGCCAGGCTATCCAGGCGGCGGTGGACGACGGCGATCTGACGCTGGACATCCCCGTCGCGGACATGGCCCAGGCGGTGATGGCGACCATGGAGGCGATCGTGCTGCCGCTGCGGCGCAGCAACCCCGAGCGCAGTCGCCGTCTGATTGCCGCCCTGGCGCACACATTCTTTCGTGCCCACGCGGTCCGGCCGGAGCTGGCGCGGATGGCGATGGGCGAAAGCGGCCTGGCCACGACTTAGGTTCGGCATAACTGCCGATGGCCCTGACATAGTAGAGTGTGGCTTCCGTAGCGCATCGGGGGCGCACGACAGGAGGAGTGATCATGAGTACTGCCGTACAGGACATTCGCGACCGGTTTGCCCAGGCACCGGACAATCAGGCCACCGAGATCGAGCGCGTGTTCGCGCTGCAGCAGAAGCGGGCCCTGACCCTGCGCACCAGCACCGCCGCCGAGCGGATCGCCAAGATCAAGCGACTCAAGCAGGCGCTGCTGGACCGTACCGAGGAAATCCACGAGGCCTGCTACAAGGATTTCCGCAAGCCGCCGGCCGAGGTCGACATGACCGAGATCATGCCGGTGGTGATGGAGGCCAACGACGCCATCCGCCATACCAAGCGGTGGATGAAGCCGATGAAGGTGCCGACCACCCTGGCGATGCTGGGCACCAAGGCGCACGTCCGCTACGAGCCCAAGGGCGTGAGCCTGATCGTGTCGCCGTGGAACTACCCGGTCAATCTCACCTTCTCGCCGCTGGTGTCGGCGCTGGCGGCCGGCAATACCGCGATCCTCAAGCCCTCGGAGATGACCCCGCACTGTTCCCAGCTGATGGAGGACATGGTGCGCGAGGTGTTCGACGAATCCGAGATCGCCGTGTTCCAGGGCGCGGTGGAAACCTCGCAGAACCTGCTGGACAAGCCGTTCGACCACATCTTCTTCACCGGCTCCCCGGCGGTGGGCAAGATCATCATGGGCGCCGCGGCCAAGCATCTGACCTCGGTCACGCTGGAACTGGGCGGCAAGTCGCCGGTGATCGTCGACAAGAGCGCCGACCTGGATAAGGCGGCCCGCGCGGTGGCCTGGGGCAAGTTTTTCAACAACGGCCAGACCTGCATCGCGCCCGACCTGACCTACGTCCACGCCGACGTGAAGGACGAGTTCGTCGAGGCGATCAAGCAGCGGCTGGAGACGATGTACGGCTCGCTCGAGAGTATCGAGTCGAATGCGGACTACGCCCGCATCGTCAACAACAAGCACTACAAGCGGATCAAGCATCTGCTGGACGACGCGCAGTCTCGTGGCGCCAAGGTGCTGGCGGGTGGCCAGCACGACGACGCCCAGGATTTTCTGGCCCCGACCCTGCTGACCGACATCGAGCCCGATGCCGAGATCATGCAGGAAGAGATCTTCGGGCCGCTGATGCCGATCATGACCTTCAAGGACACCCGTGAAGTGATCGACGACATCAACAGCCGGCCCAAGCCGCTGGCGCTGTACGTTTTTGGCAAGGACAACGCGTTTGTCGATCGCGTCATCGGCGGCACCTCGGCCGGCGGTACCGCCATCAACACGGTGATGATGCAGTACCTGCACGGCAATCTGCCGTTCGGCGGGGTCAACAACAGCGGCATCGGCATGGCCCACGGTCACTGGGGCTTCAAGAGCTTCTCGCACGAGCGGGGCATCGTGCGCGACCGTTTCTCGTCGACCCACCTGATGCATCCGCCCTACACGCCGTTCACGCGCAAGCTGATTAACTGGACGATCAAGTATTTCGTCTAGATATTCGGGTATCGCGACCTGCCACGGCGGGTGTTGACCGGCACGGCCCCACCATCAGGTGGGGCCGTTTCATGTGGCCTGGCGTAAAATAACGGGCTCGAAACAGCACAACGGAGACAACCTGATGGCGAGTGCCGCGCAACGCTTCAATCACGCGCTCAGCGAAGAGAACCCCCTGCAGATCGTCGGGGCCGTCAACGCCTACAGCGCGATGCTGGCCGAACACAGCGGCTTCCGCGCCATCTATCTGTCCGGCGGCGGCGTGGCCAACGCGTCCTACGGCCTGCCGGATCTGGGCATGACCAGCATGAACGACGTGCTCGAGGACGTGCGCCGCATTACCGCCGCCACCGACGTGCCGCTGCTGGTCGACATCGACACCGGCTGGGGTAGTGCCTTCAACATCGCCCGCACCATTCGCGAGATGGAGCGCGGCGGCGCCGCCTGCGTGCACATCGAGGACCAGGTCGCGGCCAAGCGCTGCGGGCACCGGCCGGGCAAGGCCATCGTCTCCCAGCAGGAAATGGTCGATCGGGTGAAGGCCGCGGTGGACGCGCGTGACGAAATGCTGGTGATGGCCCGCACCGATGCGCTGGCCGTGGAAGGCCTGGACGCCGCCGTGGAACGTGCCGCGGCTTGCGTGGAAGCCGGCGCCGATTTCGTGTTCGCGGAGGCGATGACCGACATCGCCATGTACCAGCGTTTTGTCGACATCGGCGCGCCGGTGCTGGCCAATATCACCGAATTCGGCGCCACCGACCTCTACACTACCGAGGAACTCGCCGCCCAGGGCGTGCGCATGGTGCTGTATCCGTTGTCGGCCTTCCGTGCCATGAGCCAAGCCGCTCTAAATGTCTACGGTGCGATCCGCGCCGATGGCACCCAGAAGAACGTGCTCGACGGCATGCAGACCCGCAACGACCTCTATGAGCACCTCGGCTACCACGAGTACGAGCAGAAGCTGAACGCGTTGTTCGGTCAGTCGGACTGACCAGCCGCCCGACGCACCATGCATCTGCTCGCCGTGGGCGGTGGCGGCGCGCTGGGCCGTGCCGCTCTGGACCGCATTCGTCAGCTGCCCGCGGTGGCTCGTATCACCGTGGCCGACTATGACGGTGCCGCGGCCGCTGCGGCTGCCGCCGAGCTGGGGGCATCGGCCGCGCCGCTGACGCTGGACATCTGCGATG
Organism: Spectribacter hydrogenoxidans; assembly: GCF_031846275.1. NCBI lineage: Bacteria > Pseudomonadati > Pseudomonadota > Gammaproteobacteria > Salinisphaerales > Salinisphaeraceae > Spectribacter > Spectribacter hydrogenoxidans. Next base: position 127,487 of record NZ_JAVRIB010000005.1, on the reverse strand, counting down.
CGGCGGCGCTTGACGCCGCGGTGGCCTCGGCCGATGTGGTGCTCAACACCAGCGGGCCCTATTTTCGTTACGGGCTGATCGTGCTGAAGGCGGCCCTGGCCGCCGGCCGCCCTTACCTGGATGCCTGCGACGATCCGGAAACTACCCTCGGCATGCTGGTGCTGGACCGGCAGGCCCGAACCGCCGGCGTGCCCGCGCTGATCGGCCTGGGCGCCAGCCCCGGCGTGACCAACCTGCTGGCGGTGGCGGCTCTCGAAGCCCTCGACGACACCCGGCGGCTGGCCACTGCCTGGCGCGCCGACGGCCGGCTGAGCGATGCGGACAATCGCGGGCCGCGGGACACGGCCACCGCGCTGGACCTCCACCGGGTGCAGCAGGCCAGCGGGCAGGTGTCGGTGTACCGCCACGGGGCCCGGGAACTCGCCGAGGCGCTGGCCCCGGTGAAGCTCTCGCTGCCCGGCTACGGCAGTCGTGTGTTCTATCAGTTCGGTCATCCGGAAGCGGTGACGCTGGGCCGCCGGTTTCCGGACCTGGCCGATGCGCCGAGCCTGATTGCCCTGACCGCCAGCCAGCACCACGGCTGGAAGGCGCTGATGCGCAGTAATACCGGTGCCGAGGATGAAGTCGACCGTCTGGCCGGGCTGCTGGCCGCCGGCGCCTTTCCCGGGCCCGGTCTGGGCCGGCGTCTGCGGCGATTCAGCGGGGGAGTGGCACCGCCAACGGCGGTACCCGAGCTGTTTGCCCTGGCCGAGGGACAGCGGGCCGGTCGCAACGCCTCGGCCCTGGCCGAACTGACGGCAGTGCCGGCCAGCAGCTACGCCGAACTGGCGGGCAGCGTTCTCGCGCTTGGCGTCCAGGCGATTGTCGATCGCCGTCTGCCGGAACCGGGCATTTTCACCCCCGAATCCGTGTTCGTGCCGGCAGCGTTCTTTCCGGCGCTGGCCGCCCTGATCACGCCCGATAATCCGGAAAGCGATCTGTTGAAAATCACCGTTACCTGATCCATCGCCGTCATTTCTGCGTAATAATGGGACGGAACGACCAATAATCGAGCCGGCCTCGACGCCGGTCGGAGGAGATCCCCATGCGCGATTTGTCGGTGCGGCCGCTGATAACGGCCCTGGCCGCCCTGTTTCTGCTCGCCGCCTGTGGTGGCGGTTCCGGCGGGGGTGGTCTGAGTCTCGGCCCCGGCGGCGACAACGGCGGTGACCCCGGTGATCCCGGCAATCCCGATCCGGCCAGCCGCGCCGGCGAAAGCTACCGCCAGGCCATCCAGGTGCCGAGCACCGGCGATACCCTGATCGCCCAGGTATTCGAGCCGACCACCGTCACCGAGGGCGAGACCTACCCGCTGGTGCTGCACAGTCACGGCTACGGCGGCAGCCGCAACGTCACCCCCAGCGATTTCCAGCAGCGCCTGCGCGACGCCGGCTATTACGTGATCTCGTTCGATCAGCGGGGATTCGGGGAATCCTCCGGCACCGTGCGTATCCAGTCCCCGGATTTCGAGGGCCTTGACCTGATTGCCCTGCTGGACTGGACCGAAGCCAACCTCGAGCAGCTGGCCTACCGCGACGGGCGCATGGTGGTGGGCAGCTACGGCGGCTCCTACGGCGGCATGTACCAGGTCCTGCTCGCGGCGGCCGACCCGGAACAGCGGCTGCGCGTGATTGCGCCGGATATAACGCCGCATGATCTGACCTTCTCGCTCAACCCCGGCGGCGCCATCAAGTCCGGTTGGGCCCTGGCCCTGATCGCCGGCGGCGAACTGCCGCTGCTGGGGCTGGCGACCGGCGGCGCCGGGCCGGAAGCGCTGGTGGACGAACTCGTCACGCTGGCGCTGGAGCGCCAGAATCTGCGCCAGGATCCGCTGATCGTCGAGATTCTCGCGGACGGCGCTTTGACCAACCGGCTGTCCGAATCGGGCCGGAATCTGCTGGCCTATCACAGCTTCCGGCATTTCTGTGACGCGCAGGTTGCCGGGCCGCAGGATGGTTTCGTGGTGGGCACGCCCGACCCGCGGGCGTTCAGCCCCGGCACCCCGCCACCGGCCGTCGACGCCCTGATCACGCAGGGGTTCAAGGACACCCTGTTCAACGTCAACGAGGCGCTGGAAAACTATTCCTGTCTGCGCCAGGCCGGTGGCGACGTGCGCCTGCTCACGCACCAGACCGGGCATGTGCTGCCGGCAAGCCTGGAAACCCTGGGTCTGGAGGACCCGCTCGACCCCTTCTACGCGGCGATCAACCCGCCTGCGTTTCAGGACAGCGGCGGCAGTTTCAGCTGTGGCGGTCTCGATCTGGACGATGTGCGCTTCGGCTGGTTCGAAGCCAAGCTCAAGCGTGATTCGGCGGCGCTGGATTCGGCGCTGCCGATCGGCGACGAGATCTGTCTCAGTCTCGCCGAGGGTGATGCGATAACCGTCGACGAGGTTGCCGCCGGTGGCACCTCATTCGATCTGACCATGACCACGGAAACCAACAGCCTGACTGGCGTACTTGCTTCGCTGGCGGGCGGGCAAGTACTCGAACCTCTGGAACTGGGCACCACGCTGCTCACCACGGTGGATCAGCCGCGCATTCTGGCTGGCGTGCCCCGTCTTTCCGTGACCGTGGACCCGGTGATTTCCCTGCTCGGCGATCTGGGCCTGGATTGCGCCCTGGAGGTTCTGCCGGGTCTGCTGCCAACCGGTTGCGATCCGATCCTGCTGTTCGCAGTGGTCCAACGGCCGCCCGGCCAGCAGCGCTGGGACATGGTGGACGATCAGCTCACCCCCGTGCGCGGCTTCGACACTCATGAGCTGGACATGGTCGCCATCGCCGAGCGGTTGCCGGCCGGCACGGAACTGGGACTGCAGGTGTTCGGATTCCATCCGCAGTACCCGGTGACGCTGTCCCGCGATCTGTTGGTGCCGGCGGTGACCACCGAGGGTCGTGTGCAGCTGCCATTGCTGGGTCCGGGGGATATCGTTCGGGATGGTATCTGATGCGGGGGCGTTTTTGCTGAAGGGGCGTAGGGCGCCATTAATGGCGCCTGCCCGATCGATCTGGCGGGGCCATCAACAGCTTTCGTGAATGGCTTGCCTCGGCGGGCTGTTTCGGTTCCCGGAGTGGAAGAATTTCGCCCTGAAGGGCGAGTCTCTTTTCTTTGCGTCGCCAAAGAAAAGAGACGAAAAGAAAGGCGACCCGGACCGCTTGCCCCTCGGTCAGCAAAGGCTGACCGAGGGGTGCCCGCCTGGCCGCCGGGCCATGGCCGGGTCGCGCCGACGTCACCTCCGTGTGCCGGCGGCGCTAAGCCGGACGTCCTGTCCGGCTTACCCTATGGCCCGCCGGCCAGGCGGCAAGCGCTAACGGGAGGGAAGAAGCGATCTCACCCGGCTGTGGCACCTTTTCTTCATTCCCGTCGGGCCGAGCCGAGCACTGCAGGGCGGCGAGGTTCCCGGCCCGTAGGGGCGCGCCCAGGACGGGCGCGCGGTTTTCGTCGGGTCATGGATGACCCGTCGAAACACCCCTTCGCCGACCGAAGCGCACAGGGTATCCTGCCTCGAACTCCGTTCGAGGCAGGACTCGCTCGCCGGAAGCGTTTCTTTGGTAACTTTCTTGTCGCACAAGAAAGTTACCCGGCCCGCGTTAGCGGGGCGGAATCTTTTTCTTTATTCGAGTCTCGGGATTCCTGAATTGCCGGCCCATGACCAACCGACCACCGGCACCTACTCGGTCAACCGCCTCTGCGCCTCCCGATACTTGGCCGCGGTATTGTGCAGCACCTCGTCCGGCAGCCGCGGTCCCGGCGCGGTCTTGTTCCAGTCCAGTGTCTCGAGGTAATCGCGGACGTACTGCTTGTCGAAGGAGGGGGGGCTGATGCCGGTGCGGTACTCGCTGGCCGGCCAGAAGCGTGACGAGTCGGGGGTCAGGACTTCGTCGATGAGCACGACCCGGCCGTCGGCGTCGGTGCCGAATTCCAGCTTGGTGTCGGCGATGATGATGCCGCGTTCCGCGGCGTAGGCGGCCGCCTGCCGGTAGATCGACAGCGAGATGTCGCGCACCTGTTCGGCCAGGTCACGGCCGACCAGGTTGATGGTGGCTTCGAAATCGATGTTCTCGTCGTGTTCGCCGGCCTCAGCCTTGCTCGAGGGGGTGTAGATCGGCTCGGGTAACTGCTGGGCCTGTGCCAGGCCGGCCGGCAGTTCGATGCCGCAGACCCGGCCGGTCTGCTGATAATCCTTCCACCCGGAACCGATGAGGTAGCCGCGCACGATGGCCTCGATGGGCAACGGGGTGAGTTTCTTCACCAGCATCGCGCGGCCCGATACCTGTGCGAGTTCGGCCGGCGACAGGAAGTCGGTCAGCGCCCGGTCGGCCACGTGGCTGGCCACGCGGTCGCCGAAGTGGTCGAACCAGAAACGCGATACCGAGGTCAGTACCGCGCCCTTGCCGGGGATGGGGTCGGGCAGGACCACGTCGAATGCGGAGATGCGGTCGGTGGCCACGATCACCAGATGATCCGCATCGGCGGCATAGATGTCGCGCACCTTGCCGCGATTGAGCAGCGTCAGGCTGGTGAGGTCGGATTCGTACAGCGTGTCTTGCATCGGGTGGGTCCCGCACCGTGAAAAGCCGGCAAGCGTAACCGCGCGAACGCGGCAGGCCAATACGCGGCGGTTGATTACAGCCGGCGGTGCGTCAGTGCCGGAAAGCGTTCCCGCGTGCGCAGCAGTCCGGCCACGTCGACATCGGCCATGGCCAGGCCCGGGCCGGCGGCAACGCGGTCGAGCACCCGGCCCCAGGGGTCGACGATCATGCTGTCGCCGTGGGTTTCCCGGCCGCTGGCGTGGCGCCCGCCCTGATCCGGCGCGATCACGTAGCACAGGTTCTCGATCGCGCGAGCTCGCACCAGTACTTCCCAGTGGGCGCGGCCGGTGGCGGCGGTGAAGGCGGCGGGCACCGCGAGCAGTTCTGCGCCGGCTGCCGACAGGTGCCGGTAGAGCTCGGGAAAGCGCAGGTCGTAGCACACCGTCAGGCCGAGGCGGCCCAGCGGTGTGTCGATGACCACCGGCTCGGTGCCGGGGATGGTGCTGCCGGATTCCTTGTACTGTTCCCCGGTATCCGGCACCGATACGTCGAACAGGTGGATCTTGTCGAAGCGCGCCACCCGCGCGCCGTCCTCGGCGTAGACCGGGCAGGTCGCGAATGCGCGATCGCTGCGATCGTTGCCCCGGATCGGCAGCGTACCCCCGACCAGCCAGACCTTGCTGGCCGCGGCGGCGTCGGCGAGGAAATCCTGGATCGGCCCGCTGCCGTCGGGCTCCGCGATCCGCAGCTTGTCCGACTCGCGCTTGCCCATGAAGGCGAAGTTCTCCGGCAGAACAACCAGCCGGGCACCGGCATCGGCGGCGCGCCGGATCAGCTCGCCGGCGGCGGCCAGATTGCGGTCGCGGTCGGCACCGGAAACCATCTGGATGGCGGCAGCATTGGGCATGGTTCGGGTCTACTCCTGGGTGGCCTCTTCCACGGGGTCGATCTGCGGATCGCTCCACTGGCCGGTCAGATCATAGGTCACGCTGGAAATTTCCGCGATCGGTTTGCGTAACAGCCGCTGGGCCACGAACAGTGCGGCCCCCACCGCGGGCCCGCCGAGTACGGTGCCGGCAATGGCCGCGGCGGATGACATCTTGGGCACGATGGTGACCCGCTGATCGTAGTCCCGGGCCGCCAGGCCCACCCGGCCGCGAATGCGGATGATGGCCGACGGCGTGTTGATGCGCAGATTGTCGGTGCGGGCATCGCCCGCGGTCACGTTGAAATCACCCTGCAGCCGGTCGAAGGCCATGCCCTCGTTGAGCACGTCGCGGAAATCCAGCAGCAGCCGGCGAGGCAGGGCGTAGAAATTCACCAGCCCCAGCACCCGGCCGGCGCCGGGTTCGATCGGCACCAGCGTGCCGTCCTCGAGCTTGAAGCTGAGGTGCCCATTGAGTCTTTCCGGCACCAGACCCGCGGCGGACGGTTCGAAGCGCAGCGCGGTAACCACCCGCGCCTTGTCGGCACGCACGCTGGGGCTGAAGCCCAGGGCCTGGATCAGCCGCGCCAGGCCGCTGCCTTCCAGGGTGCTGTCGAGCGTCGCCTGCGATTGCCCGCCGGTCCGCGTCCACTGACCCTGGCCGGTCAGGTGCGTATCGTTGCCGTTCAGCGAAAGCTCTTCCAGGGCCACGCCGTTGTCGATGGCCCGGGCATTGGCGGTCAACCGTCCGAGCGAGGTGCCATCGACCCAGAGTTCACTGATGGCAAGATCAACGCCGGGTAGCTGACCGGGGTCCATGGGGGCATCGGTGGCCGCCTGATCATCGGTGGGTTCGGTACGCGCAGCCGGCAACAGCGCCAGATGATCCAGCCGGGCATGCACGGTCGGTCGGCTGTTGCCGGTTTCCCAGCGGACGTTGCCGGCGGCGCCGTCGCCGCTGAGATCGGCCTGCCAGCCGCGGTCGGCGGGCAGCGGCGTCACGCGCAAGCGCGTCGTCGGGACTGCCTGGCCCTGCAGTCGGACCCGGTCCACGGTCAGGTCACCGCCCCGCAGCGCCAGGCCCGGACCCGCGCGGTCGCCGCCGATCGGCAACAGGGCCTGCCAGGCCGGCAGATCCAGCTCGGCCAGATGACCGCCCACCCATAAACCGTCGCCGGCCGGCGGATTCACCGGGTCAGTGCCGAATACCAGGTCCGCCGCCTGCAGACGGTCGTCGGTACGGCGGAGTTCGGCGCGCAAGCGGTCGGCATAGTCCAGGGTGATGCGATTGCTGTCGGCGCTGACCGTGACCGACAGCGGAGCGCTGGTACCCGCCGGCTTGCCCAGCGGGGCCGGCAGATCCAGGGCCAGATCGGTCAGGTCGCTGTGCAGGCGGAGGTCCGATATCCGGCCGCCGGCCGACACCCGCAAGCCCGCCTGCCAGACGGCGCTGCCGTCGGCGCGGGCCACCAGGTCGGCCGGCAACAGCGGTTCCCACCATGGCGCCTGGGCCGGCAGGCTCAGGTCGGCTCGGGCATCGATGGCCAGGCCGTCGGCCCCGGCCGGGGTCAGGTCCGCCTGCACCGGCATGCCCATGAATCGGCCCTCGATGCCCTGCGCATACAGGCCCTTGAGGTCGAAACGCAGATCGCCGTCCAGGCCCTGCAGGGGCCGTGGCAGTGCCGGGTGCGTGAGGGTGACGCCGCGCAGGTCGATGGTGCCGTCCACGGCCACATCGGCATCGAGATCCGGCTTCAGCGGCAGCGACAGGGCCAGCGTCAGCCCCGCCGGCCCGCTGACCTCGAGAACTTCTGCAATCCGCCCGAACTTGTCGGCCAGTGGCGACGCGGGAATGAAGCGCATCATGGCATCGGCGCCGGCTTCGTCGAGCCGCCCGTCGACCGCCAGGACGGGTTCGCGCACGTTGGGGACATGGGCGCTGGCCGGCCCCACCTCAACGCCGAGGATGCGCCCGCGCGAGGCCTGGATGTCGAGCGTGTCGCCCACCAGCGTGAGTTGGCCTTCGATGTCCTGCATCGCGGGCCAGCCGGGCTTGTAGGCCATGTCCACGTCTTCCCCGACCACCGAGACGCGGAACTCGCCATTACCCGCGGCGAACGGAAACTGCGACAGCGGACCCGCCAGGCGCACCTCGGCGCTGGTGACACGAGCGGCGGTGATCGCGCGCGGCAGCCAGTCCCGCAGCCGCTTGTTGGGCATGTCGTTGGCCTGGGGCAGATGCGCGAACAGCGGCGGGAGATCGGCCGAATCGCCGGTGAACGTCAGATCGGCGCGCGGGGCACCGCCGTTCCCGTCCCAGGTCAGTTCACCGCCACCGGCAAAAGTGGTTTGCCCCGAGGTCAGCCGGGCATCCGCCAGATGCAGCGTGCCGCCACCTCCGCTATCCGGTGACCAGCTCAGCTTGCCGCGACCGTTGGTCAGCGGCAGTTCGCCGCGCACGTAGCGCTGCCAGGTCAGGCTCCCGGCCAGTTTTTCGACCGCCAGCGTGGCGCCTTCGGGGCCGAGGGTGGCCTGGCCGTCGATTCGCCCCAGCTCCAGACCCAGCCCCGCATGATCCAGGGCCAGGTCCTCGAAGGCCACCAGGCCTCGTGTCTGACCCGGCGTTCGCAGCGGCATCCGGAACGACAGGCGCGATACCGAACCCTGGCCCGTCAGCTGCCGGGCGCCGGGCAGGCCCACTCGCGCCGCGGCCGCTGCCAGGCTGGCCGGCAGATCGGTGATCTCGCCGTTGAGGCTGGTCAGCGCCGGATTTACCCGGGCCCGGCCGGTGGCCTCAACGGGGCGATCATCCGCGCGTAGCGATTCGAGGTTGATGGCATAGCCCTCGGCGTCGGGCTCAACGTTAAAGTCCATCCGCAGCGGCGGGGCGACGGGGCTGGCATCCCGACCCCGAATCGCCTCGCTGACGGCCGTGGCCCGCGCGCCGTCCAGCGCCCGGTCGGCCCAGTCCACCCACAGTTCAACATCGCTGTGTCCGCCCTCGAGGTCGGCGGTCTCCAGCCCCGCTTGCGACAGCAGTTCCGGCGCGGTCAGGCTTCCGAGGCGGATGTAGGCATTGGCGGCCAGATCCCGCCAGCGGGTGAGGTCGCCGTAGGCGAAGACATCGGCATGCACGTGGTCGCCCCAGGCCGGCGGCAGTTTGGCATCGCCGATCACCCGGTGGCGGCTGTCATGTGAGCGCAGGGTCAGTTCGACATCATCAAGAGTGCCCAGGATCCGGCTGTCCGCGCCGGCGGCCAGGCCCAGCTGGCCGTCGCGAACGCGGATGCGGTCCACCCGATCCAGCCAGGTGGCGGCATCGTCCAGGCTGAAAGCCGAGCCGCCGCCGCTGGCCAGCCCGCGCAGACGCAGCCCGCCGTCATCACCGCGGTAGATCGCCAGCTGCGGCCCCACCAGCGTGAGGTCGCGCGGAATGCGCCCGCCGCGCAACAGGTCCACGAAGCTGAAGCGCACCGCCAGCTGCTCCAGGCGCACCACGGTGGGGCCGCCGGCGGATTCCAGCAACGCCACATCGCTGAGTTCCAGGACCGGCCCGGTCCAGTCCCAGGCCAGTCCCAGACGGCCGATTGTCAGCGGCTGCTCTAGCTCCTCGCCGATGCGTTCGGTGAGTTCGGCGCGGTAGCCGGGCAGGGTGCGGTCGATCAGGCGTACGGCGCCCACCGCCAGTCCGGCCACGATGACCAGACTGGCCAGGGTGACCAGCAGCAAGGTCTTGAGTCGCAGGTTGCGGCGCCGCATGGCGGCGGCTCAGCCGCGGTCGGCCCGCGGGCGCATTCGGTTGGTGTCTGGCGGCATGGTGTCGGTGGGTGTCACTGGTTTGTACGTCTGTGCCGGTGGGCGCCTGCGGCCGGAAGCTGTTCTCGCGGCAGCCCCGCTACATCAGTACGACATCGAAATTGGCCTGTTGATACAGCGACTCCGCCTGTAAGCGTATCGGCCGATCAATGGTAGCGGACAGTTCGGCCAGTGCCTCGGCCTGTTCATCGAGCAGTACCGCCACCACGTCCGGGCTGGCCAGCAGCAGGATTTCCCGGGCCTCGAACTGGCGGGCACTGCGCAGGATGTCGCGGAAAATCTCGTGGCAGACGGTTTCCGGCGTTTTCACCGAACCGCGGCCCCCGCAACTGGGACAGGTCTCGCACAGCTGATGTTCCAGGCTGTCGCGGGTGCGCTTGCGGGTCATCTCCACCAGGCCCAGAGGCGAGATCGGGTAGATGGTGCTGCGGGCCGAGTCCTGCGCCAGGGCCTTCTCGAGCATCCGGAGGACCTGCTGGCGGTCCGCCTCCAGGGTCATGTCGATGAAATCGACGATGATCAGGCCGCCCAGGTTGCGCAGGCGCAGCTGCCGGGCCAGCGTCTGGGCGGCTTCCAGGTTGGTGCGCAGGATGGTCTCGTCGAGATTGCGGCTGCCCACGAAGCCGGCGGTGTTCACGTCCACCGTGGTCATGGCCTCGGTCTGCTCGATCACCAGACTGCCGCCGGATTTCAGCGGCACGGTCGACTGCAGGGCCCGTTCGATCTCGTCCTCCACCCCGAACAGGTCGAAGATGGGCGCGGCACCGGTATAGCGCTCGATACGCTCGACCATCTCCGGCACGAAGCGACGGGCGAAGTCCACGGTTTCCTGCCAGGCCTCGGCGTCGTCGATGCGGATGCGTTCGACCGCCGGCGAGAGCAGATCCCGGATCATCCGGGTGACCAGCGGCAGGTCGCCATGCACCAGGGTCGCGGGCTGGGCGGTCCGTGCCTGCTCGTTGATCGATTCCCACAGACGCGCGAGAAATCGCATGTCCGCGGCCAGGGCATGCGGCTCGGCCCCCTCGCCGACGGTGCGCACGATGAATCCGCCCGGCATCTCCATCTGGGTCTTCAGGCGGGTGACCACTTCGATCAGCCGCTCGCGCTCGTCCGTGTCCTCGATGCGGGCGGACACCGCCACCTGCTCGTTGTGCGGCATCAGCACGAGAAATCGCGACGGGATCGACAGTTCGGTGGTCAGCCGTGCGCCCTTGCTGCCGATGGGCTCCTTGACCACCTGCACCAGCACGTTGTCGCCGTCGGCGAGCAACTGCTGGATGCCGGGCGCCTCGATGGTGTCCTCGCCGTGCTGGCGAACGATATCGCTGGCGTGGAGAAAGGCGGTGCGCGCCAGCCCGATTTCAATGAAGGCCGCCTGCATGCCGGGCAGCACCCGCTGCACCCGGCCCATATAAATGTTGCCCGCCACGCCGCGGCGCGAATCGCGCTGCAGATAGACTTCCTGGAGAGAAGCGTTTTCCACCTGGGCAACGCGGGTCTCCCCCGGTGCCACATTGACCAGGATTTCGAGGCTCACGGCAGGTGGCCTCAGTCGGAATCCGGATCGTCAGTTCGGCGGCTGGATTTGTGATGACAATGGTTCATGGCACCGATTGTCGAACGGCGCCCGGATTGCTGCAAGTTTCGGTGCCGCTGACGGCGATTTCAGCGGTGGTAGGGATGTCCGGCCAGCAGCGAGGTCGCCCGGTAGAGTGCCTCCGCCACCACCACCCGCACCAAACCGTGCGGCAGGGTCAGCGGGGACAGCGACCAGCTCTGATCGGCCCGGGCCCGGCAATCCGGCGACAGGCCATCGGGCCCGCCGATCAGCAGGCTGCGGTCGCGACCGTCCATGCGCCAGGCTTCGATCTGGTCCGCGAGATCACGGGTGCGCCAGGCGCGGCCGTCCACATCCAGCGCGACTACGGCGTGATTGTCAGGCACGGCAGCCAGCATCCGACGCCCCTCGTCGGCCACTGCCGCATCCGGGGGTTCCTGCTTGCGGCGGCGGCCCAGCGGGATTTCCGTGAGTTGCAGCGGACAGTCATTGCCCAACCGCTTGGCATACTCGCGATATCCCCGCTCGACCCAGTCGGGCAGGCGGGTGCCGCAGGCCACCAGATTCAGCCGCAAACCGCGCCTCCGGCTCAGCCCGGCAACAGGCCGTAACGCCCGCCGGCGGCCACCGCCACCACGATCAGGCCCAGCAGCAGATTGACCCCGATCAGCACGCGAATCTGATTGAGGTAGCGGGCCCCCTCGTTGAGGGTGCCGGCCTCCAGGGCCAGACGCAGCCGGCGCCAGGGGGCGAAGTACACATGTCCGAACAGCGCGAACATCAGCCAGCCGAGGCCGTGCATGATGTGCACATGGGTACCCGCGCCGCCCATGCCGCCGAGCACCGCGAAGATCAGCCAGTAACCGGTGGCCAGCAGTGCGATTACTGATAGCCAGACGAACGGGAAGAAGCGGGCGAACACCCCGGCCCAAAGGGCCAGCCGGTCGGCCAGTGCCAGCTGCCCGGCGGCCGGACGCAGCGCCATGTAGGCGAAGAACATGCCACCCACCCAGACGACGGCGGCGAGTACGTGGAGTGCGATGGCAAGGCCGTTGACGCTCATGACAATCCCCTGCTGTAAGGCAATGCCCGGTAGGTTACAGTACGCCGGCCGTGAAACATGTCGTGCCGGGCCGATTCGGCCGGCTCAGATGACACCAACGACTGGAGACAATCATGGCGCTGGCGGATCGTGACTTCCTGATTGCCCCATCCATTCTGGCTGCCGACCTCGCCCGCCTCGGCGACGAGGTGCACGACGTGCTCGAGGCCGGCGCCGACTGGGTGCATTTCGACGTGATGGACAACCATTACGTGCCCAATCTCACCTTCGGGCCGCCGGTGTGCAAGGCGTTGAAGGATTACGGCATTACCGCGCCGCTGGACGTGCATCTCATGGTCAAGCCGGTGGACCGCCTGATCGGGGATTTTCTCGAGGCCGGTGCGGCCAGCATCACCTTCCATCCGGAGGCCAGCGAGCATATCGACCGCAGCCTGCAGCTGATCCGTGACGGCGGCGCCAAGTGCGGGCTGGTGTTCAACCCGGCCACGCCGCTGTACTACCTCAAGCACGTACTGGACAAGATCGACATCGTGCTGATCATGTCGGTGAACCCGGGTTTCGGCGGCCAGAGTTTCATTCCCGAGGCGCTCAACAAGCTGCGGGAAGCGCGCGAGCTGATTGACGCCTCCGGTCAGGACATCCGGCTGGAAGTGGACGGCGGGGTGAAAACCGAGAACATTGCCGAGGTGGCGAAGGCCGGGGCCGATACGTTCGTGGCCGGTTCGGCGATCTTCAGCAAGGATGACTACGCCGCCACCATCGCCGACATGCGGCGCGAGCTGGATCGCCTGCGTTCGGTCTAGAGTCAGTGGCTGGCGGTTGATGACACAGTCGCGTCTCGCCGTGGACGGCGGGAACGCGTTAAGCTTGGCGCATCCGCGCAACGCGACAGAGTTCCATGCGGCAACGATATTCGATAGGCAACGCCGCCCCGCGGGCGGCATGGCGATGGTGAAGCGCCGCCGCTCGGTCTAGCCGGGCCTGATGGCCATGTGCCGTCGCCGATGCCCATTCGTTCGCCTGAAGTTTCGTTGCCATGTCCCAGTTCGCCTCCTTTCAGCCCGTCAAACGCGTTCCCGTGGTCCGCGAGGTCCTTGCCGACCTCGACACGCCCCTGTCGGTATATCTCAAGCTAGCCGACGCGCCGTACTCCTTCCTGCTGGAGTCGGTGCAGGGCGGGGAACGCTGGGGCCGCTATTCCATCATCGGCCTGCCCTGCGACGAGCGCATCCGGGTTTCCGGATCGCGCCTGCGCCACGAGCGTGGCGACGACCTGCTGGCCGAGGTCGAAACCGATGATCCGCTGGCCTGGATCCAGGCCTTCGCCGACAGCCGGCCGCTGCCGCGTCTGCCCGAACTGCCGCGGCTGACTGGTGGGCTGGTGGGCTATTTCGGCTACGACACCATCCGCTACATCGAGCCGCGCCTGGCCGGCGTCGAGAAACCGGACCCGCTGGACCTGCCGGACATCCTGCTACTGGTGGCCGAGGAGCTGGTGGTGTTCGACAACCTGTCGGGCAAGCTCTACTGCATCGGTCATCACGTCGCGGGGGATACTGCCGATGCCGACCGCGTGGCCGCCCGGCTGGACGGGCTGGTGGCGAAGCTGGCCGAACCCCTGGCCCTGCCCGAGGCCGCGCTGGGCGACGACAGCCTGGACGACGCCAGTTTCGTGTCCGGGCTGACCCAGGCCGGCTACGAGGACGCGGTGCGCCGCATCGTCGACTACACCCGCGCCGGCGACGTCATGCAGGTGGTGCCCAGCCAGCGCCTGTCGGCCCCGTTCACGGCGGAGCCGCTGTCGCTCTACCGAGCGCTGCGCTGTCTGAACCCCTCGCCCTACATGTACTTCATGAATTTCGGCGACCACCACGTTGTCGGGTCCTCGCCGGAAATCCTGGTGCGGGTCAGCGACGACGAAGTCATGGTCCGGCCGATTGCCGGCACCCGGCCGCGCGGGGCCACGCCCGAGGCCGATGCCGCCCTCGAGGCCGAATTGCTGGCCGATCCCAAGGAGCTGGCCGAGCACCTGATGCTGATCGACCTGGGCCGCAACGATGTCGGGCGCGTGGCCGAGACCGGCAGCGTCGAGGTCACCGACCGCATGGTGATCGAGCGCTACTCGCACGTCATGCACATCGTGTCCAACGTCACCGGCCGCCTGCGTGCGGGCCTGCGGCCGCTGGATGCGCTCAAGGCCACGTTCCCGGCCGGCACCCTGTCCGGCGCGCCCAAGATACGGGCGATGGAGATCATCGACGAGCTGGAACCCGTCAAGCGCGGGGTCTACGGCGGGGCGGTGGGCTATCTGGCCGACAACGGTGACATGGACCTGGCCATTGCCATCCGCACCGCCGTGCTCAAGGATGGCGAAATCCACGTCCAGGCCGGCGGCGGCATCGTGGCCGATTCGCAGCCCACCAGCGAGTGGGAGGAGACCATGAACAAGGCCCGTGCGGTGATGCGCGCGGCGGCGATGGCAGCGCGGGGGTTGAACTCCTGAAGTTGTTTAGAACCGCAGATTAGTGCAGATCTTTTGTGGGTCGATGCGACGAATTCCCTGCAAAAACCCATCTGCGAAGGCTACCGGTTGCTGCCTTAATTAGGATTGCGTATGGACATACCGAATCCCCCGGAGCATATCCGCGAGAAATTTAGGTGCGCGCTCTTAGAAGGTGATGAGTGGGGGTTGCTAGCCGCGAACAGGGCATATGAAGAGTTTGCGGATCTAAGGCGTTACGCCCTCAAAATGGAGCAACTGGTAGACCACGCAGAACAGGCGGAAATCGAGGATCTTCGCCCCGAAGCGGACGCGCTCGACGATGATGACCGGGGGGAGTTCTGGGCGTGGCACTACCCGGTTCATTGGGATCAAGTGGTGCGGGGCATGTTCCGCGCGTCCACGGTCACCGTGATCACTTCATTCGTGGAGACAACCCTGTCGCAAATTTGCCGAGATGTGCAGCTCATTACACAGGAAGAATTGAGGCCAAGCGATATAAATGGCGGCGTGGTGGAGAAACGCAAGAAATACTTGGCAAGGTTTGGCGGATTTGCGCTGGACCGGGTTTCCTGGAAGAGAATTGAGGATATCGTTCAGATACGCAACGCATTGGTGCATGCAAACGGGAGCATAGAGCAATGCAAAAATTCGAGCATGATCCGGGGAATTATTTCGGAAAATAAGGATTTGAATGAGGTTTATGGTGCAGTCTCGATAAATAAAGGCTATCTTGAGTATTGTTTGGGGTGTGTTGAGGATGCCCTCTCGTCGCTGTCAACTGAAATGACGGAACTTTGTAGTAGGCAAAAACGGCTCTCAGTAAAGACGTAAATGCTTTCGAGGGCACGCACGGTCACTATTTTTCTTCAGCGCGGCTAATGTCAGGGGTAACGAGCCGTTATCGATTGTAAGCCGTATGGTATGAGCGAGGAGCTATCCAAATGTTTAGGTCTCTTAAAAAGGCGAAGGTGGTGGGGCAGGTGATCAAGGTGTTAGGCCCATTATTTAACTCAGTCCCAATGCGACAATATCCGCCGAACCCATCGCCGGAAAGTAATGTGGCCATATTTGAACTAGTCTTAGGTTGTTCAAAAATTTTTCTTGAGCTTAATTTCGGTGTCGATCCGGATGGCGGCCCAAATGTTGAAGACCGAGAGCTTGTTCAGGTGGCGACAAAAGTCATAGAGGGTATTTTCCCGTCCAACGGTAATGCTGTAGCGGGAAATTTCATAGAATGGTTGTATAACGCAGATATAGGCGATATTCACATGGCGGACCGCGAAGCGAAAAGCTATATCGATTCTTTAGAGTCGTTTGGTACGGGGGTTGATGGTGAGGGAGAGTTTAAGAACCCAATTATGAATTCCTTGCATAGTCGAATATCTTTTCCCGAGCCGGCGCGTGAGTAGCATGCATTTTCGCTTTAAAGTTTCGCGGTTAGCATCTCTATGCGTTGCCGCGCTTGGGTGAATAATTGAGCTTTGGCGACATAGAGCGAAATATCGAGTGACGCCACCATGATCCTTGTTATCGACAACTACGACAGCTTCACCTACAACCTGGTCCAGTATCTGGGCGAGCTGGAGGCGGATGTCGAGGTGCTGCGCAACGACGCCGGCGACCTGGCGGCGATCCGCGCCATGCAGCCGGCGGGCATCGTGATTTCGCCCGGCCCCTGCACCCCGAACGAGGCCGGGGTATCGCTCGAAGTGGCCCGGGAACTGGCAGGGCGGGTGCCGATGCTGGGGGTCTGTCTCGGGCATCAGGCCATCGGCCAAGCCTTCGGCGGCGAGGTGGTTCGGGCCCACGACGTGATGCACGGCAAGACCTCGGTGATCCATCACACGGGGGAAGGCGTGTTCGCCGGTCTGGCCAATCCGCTGACCGCTACCCGCTACCACTCGCTGGTGGTGGCCCGCGACACCCTGCCGGCGGATTTCGCGGTAACGGCCTGGACCGAGACCGAAGCCGGCGAGGTTGACGAGATCATGGGGCTGATCCACCGGCCCACGGGCGCCGAGGGGGTGCAGTTCCATCCCGAATCCATCCTGTCCGAGCACGGCCATGCCATGCTGCGGACCTTCCTAGACCGCACGGCGACGCCGGTGCCGGCGGCCTGAACGATCCAATCGGCGGATCAGATTTATTTTGTAACCGCAGATTACGCAGATTTCGCAGATGGGACGAGGGGTGAATAGTGCATTCCGGCGGATTACGCGACGAGTATCGAACAGGTGGCGGCAAAGCTGTGAGCGCAAGGCCACTCAAGTTGAGTAGCCCGTTAAAAATCTGCGCCAATCTGCGTAATCTGCGATTTCTCTTCCTCGAATTTTCAAACAACGCCAAGCCATGATCGACGCGCAACTGATGAACCATCTCGTCGCCGGGCGGGACCTTGATCGAGACGCCATGGTGAAGGCCATGCGTACGATCATGACCGGCGAAGCCACCCCGGCGCAGATCGGCGGCTTCCTGGTGGCCCTGCGCATGAAGGGCGAGACGGTGGCCGAGATCACCGCCGCTGCCGAAGTCATGCGCGAGCTGGCCACCGCGGTGCCGGTGGACGCGGCCTATACCGAGGAGCTGGTGGATACCTGCGGCACCGGCGGCGACGCGGCCGGGCTGTTCAACGTCTCCACCGCGGCGGCGCTGGTGGTGGCGGCCGCCGGCGGTCGCGTGGCCAAGCACGGCAACCGCTCGGTCTCGGGCAAGAGTGGCAGCGCGGATGTGCTGGAAGCGGCCGGGGTGAATCTGAACACCAGCCCCGAGCAGGTTGCCCGTTGTGTGCACGAGCTGGGTGTGGGCTTCATGTTCGCGCCCGGCTTCCATGGCGCCATGAAGCACGCCATCGGTCCGCGCCGTGAGCTGGGGGTGCGCACCATCTTCAACATGCTGGGCCCGTTGACCAATCCCGCCGGGGCTCGCAATCAGGTGGTGGGCGTGTTCAACGGCCATCTCACCACGCCGATTGCCGAGGTGTTGGGTCGCCTGGGCAGCCGCCACGTGCTGGTGGTGCACGGCGAGGACGGTCTGGACGAGTTGTCGATCAACGCCCCGACCCGGGTGGCCGAACTGCGCGACGGCCGGGTGGAAAGCTATCTTCTGGCCCCCGAGGACGTCGGCCTGGAGCGGGGATCGCTGGATGCCCTGCGAGTGGAGGATGCCCGGCAGAGCCTGGCACTGATCCGCCGGGTGCTGGACGGCGAGCCGGGGGTGGCGCGCGACATGATCTGTCTCAATGCCGGGGCGGCCCTTTACGTCTCCGGTCACGCCCGCGACATTGCCGAGGGTGTCACCCGCGCCGGTGACGCGGTGGACAGCGGCGCGGCGGCCGGCAAACTCGCCGCCCTGGCCGAGCTAACGGCGGGCATGACGCCATGAGCGACGTGCTGACCCGCATTCTGGCCACCAAGCGGGCCGAGATCGCCGCGCTGCCGGCGGCCGACGTGCTGGCCGAGCAGGCCGCGGCCGCGCCGGCCCCGCGCGGTTTTGCCCGGCAGCTGCATCAGGCCGCGGATGCGCGGGGCATGGCGGTGATCGCGGAGATCAAGAAGGCATCGCCCAGCAAGGGCGTGATCCGCGAGGATTTCGACCCGGCCTGGCTGGCCGGCTGCTACGCGGATGGCGGCGCCGCCTGCCTGTCGGTGCTGACCGACCGGGAGTATTTCCAGGGCGCGCCGGAATATCTTGCCGCCGCCCGCGCGGCCTGCGATCTGCCGGTGCTGCGCAAGGATTTCGTGATCGACTCGCGGCAGGTGCTGGAGGCCCGGGTGATGGGCGCCGATGCCGTGCTGCTGATCGTGGCGGCGCTCGATGACGCGGACCTGCGCGCATTGTCCGTGCAGGCCCTGGATCTGGGCATGGACGTGCTGGTCGAGGCCCATGATGGCGAGGAACTGGCCCGCGCCCTGACGCTTGACGAGCGTTGCCTGCTGGGCATCAACAATCGCGATCTGCGCACGTTCCACACCAGCCTGGATGTGAGCATCGCCCTGCGCGACACGGTCCCGGCCGATCGTCTGCTGATCAGCGAAAGCGGCATCCACACCCGGGACGATCTGGCCCGCCTGCGCGGTGCGGACATTCGCGCCGTGCTGATCGGGGAATCCCTGATGCGCCAGCCGGATCCCGGGCATGCGCTGGCCGGTTTGCTGGCTTGACGTCGCCGAAATGACTCATCACGAAGCACCGAGATCATGAAAGCCACTATCAACTGGCAGGATAACCTGCACTTCACCGGTAGCGCCGACAGCGGCCATCACATCGACATCGACGGGCCACCCGATCTGGGGGGCGAGAATGTCGGCTTCCGGCCGATGGAGCTGATGCTGCTGGGCGTGGGTTCCTGCAGCGCCATGGACGTGATGCACATCCTGAAGAAGGCGCGCCAGCCGGTAACCGGCTGCGATATCGAGGTGGACGGCACCCGCGCCGACACCGACCCCAAGGTGTTCACGGCGATTCACCTCAGGTTCGTCGTCACCGGTGACGGTCTGTCGGATCGCCAGGTGGCGCGGGCCGTGCAACTGTCGGCGGAGAAGTACTGTTCCGCCTCGATCATGCTGCAGAACAGCGTGACCATCACCCACGATTACGAGATTGTTTCCGCGAGCGGCTGACGCGGGCATAATTCGCGCCCTTTCGTCACAGCCCGGACAACCGCTGGAGGTGCCATGGACAAGCTGAGACTCCACGGTTTCAACAACCTCACCAAGTCGCTGTCGTTCAACATCTACGACATCTGCTACGCCCGGACCGGTGAGCAGAAGAAGGCCTACGTGGCCTATCTGGACGAGGTGTTCAACGCCGAGCGGCTGACGCAGATTCTCACCGAGGTCACCGACATGATCGGGGCCAACGTGCTCAATATCGCCCGCCAGGACTACGAGCCCGAAGGCGCGTCGGTGACCATCCTGATCGCCGAGGAAACCGCCTACGACGGGCCGTTACCCGAATCCGTGGTGGGGCATCTGGACAAGAGTCACATCACCGTCCACACCTATCCGGAGTTTCATCCGGACCACGGCATTTCCACCTTCCGGGCGGATATCGATGTGTCCACCTGCGGGCTGATTTCGCCGCTCAAGGCGCTGAATCTTCTGATCAACAGTTTCGAGTCCGATGTGGTGGCGCTGGATTACCGGGTGCGCGGGTTCACCCGTGACGTGGAGGGCGCCAAGCACTTCATCGACCACCAGATCCACTCGATCCAGGATTACATTGCCGACGACATCAAGAACCGCTACCAGATGGTCGACGTGAACGTGCCGGCCGAGCGTATCTTTCACACCAAGATGCGGCTGCTGGACTTCGATATCGATGACTACCTGTTCGGCGACAGTCCCAATGACCTGAGCACCGAGGAGGCCGACGGCATCCGCGAGCGCATCGAGCACGAGGTCAACGAAATCTTTTACGGCCGCAACATCGTCGTGGACGGCGACGGCTGACCGGCAGTGGATATCAAGCCGGAACAGGTTTCCGATCACCTGGCCCGGGGCGCGCTGGCGCCGATCTACCTGCTGGCCGGCGATGAGCCGCTGCTGCTGGATGAAGCCACGTCCGCCATCCGTGCCGCCGCCGTCGCCCAGGGGTTCGACGAGCGCCGGGTGCTGCACGCCGAACCCGGCTTCGACTGGTCGGAACTGACCGCGGCGGTGAGCGAGCCGTCCCTGTTTTCCAGCCGCCAGTTGATCGAACTGCGGCTGTCATCGAAAGGCCCCGGCCAGCCCGGCAGCGCCGCGATCAAGGACTTCGCCGCCCGGGCGCCGGCGGACTGCATGCTGCTGGTACACGCCGGGCGCCTGGACGCGGATCAGCGCCGCTCCGCCTGGGTCAAGGCAATCCAGGGCAGCGGTCACGTGATCTACGCCTGGCCGTTTCCGGTGGCTCGCCTGCCGCAGTGGATCGAACGGCGGGCCACCGCCCGCGGTCTGACCCTGGACGAGGAGGCGCTTGCGGTGCTGGTGGCGCGCACCGAGGGCAACCTGCTGGCCGCGGCCCAGGAGATCGAGCGCCTGACCCTGCTGTTTCCGGAAGGCCGGGTGGATGCCGACGGCATGCGCGCGGCCACCGGCGATTCCGCCCGCTTCGACGTGTTCGATCTGTCCACCAAGGCGCTGGATGCCGACACCGCCGGGGTGGTCCGCAGCCTGGACCGGCTGCGCGAGGCCGGCATCGACCCGGTGCCGGTATTGTGGGCCCTGGTGCAGGACCTGCGCCTGCTGTTCACCGCAAGCCTCGCCGCCCGCCATGGCGGGGTCGATCGGGTGGTCAACGATCGCCGCGTGCGCATGCCGCCGGCCCGCCGCCAGCAGATCGGCGCGGCCGCCCGCCAGCGCCGCCCGCGCGAGCTGCTGGCGTTGCTGCGCCGGGCCGCCCATGTCGACCGCGTGTGCAAGGGTGCGGCCCGGGGGCGGCCGTGGGAGGAACTGTTAACATTGGCACTGGGACTGGCCGGCCGGCCCATGGCTGTCTCGGCCCCTGAATCGAGGACAAACGGAGCGCCATGAGCGCAACTCAGACTGCGACCGCCGACGCCGCCAACGGCGTGGCCGAAACCATGCAGGCGATGGGCCGGCAGGCCCGCGAGGCCGCCCGGACCATGGCCGCCGCCGATCCGGGCAGCAAGAATGGCGCCCTGTTCGCCATTGCCGATGCGATCGAGGCCGCCCAGGCCGATCTGCTGGCTGCCAATGCCCGGGACCTGAAGGCCGGGAAGGGGCGGCTGGACGATGCCCTGATGGAGCGGCTGGAACTCACGCCCGCCCGCATCGCGGCGATGGCCGAGGGCGTGCGCCAGATCGCTGCGCTGCCCGACCCGGTCGGTGCGATCAGCGACCTCGCCTACCGCCCATCCGGCATCCAGGTCGGACGCATGCGCGTGCCGCTGGGAGTGATCGGCATCATCTACGAGTCGCGGCCCAACGTCACCGCCGACGCCGCTGCCCTGTGTCTGAAATCGGGCAATGCGGCGATCCTGCGCGGCGGTTCGGAAGCGCGTGAATCCAATCTGGCCATCGCCGCCTGCATCGAGCGTGCGCTGGCCGATGCCGGCCTGCCGGCCGCAGCGGTCCAGGTGGTGGCCACCACCGACCGGGCCGCGGTGGGTGAACTGCTGCGCATGGAGGAATACGTTGACGTGGTGGTGCCGCGGGGCGGCAAGTCGCTGGTGGCGTTCGTGGCCGAGAATGCCCGGGTGCCGGTAATCAAGCATCTGGACGGCGTCTGCCACGTTTACATCGACGACGACGCGGACATCGACAAGGCGGTGGCCATTGCGGTGAATGCCAAGACCCAGCGCTACGGCACCTGCAACACCATGGAAACGCTGCTGGTATCCGAGGCCGTGGCCGATCGCGTGCTGCCGCGCATCGGCGAAATCCTGGCCCAGGCCGGGGTGGAAATCCGTGGCTGTGACATCACCCGCGGGCTGCTGAACGATGCCGTCCCCGCCAGCGATGCAGACTGGGGCGAGGAATATCTCGGTCCGGTGCTGGCCGTGCGGGTGGTGGCCGGGGTGGATGCGGCCATGGCGCACATCGACGCCTACGGCTCGCATCACACCGACGCCATCGTCACCGAGAACATGGCCAATGCGCGCCGTTTCATGCGAGAAGTGGATTCCTCCTCGGTGATGGTCAACGCCTCCACCCGCTTCGCCGACGGCTTCGAATACGGCCTGGGCGCGGAGATCGGCATTTCCACCGACAAGCTGCACGCGCGCGGGCCGGTGGGGCTGGAAGGCCTTACCACGCTGAAGTACGTGGTGTTCGGGGACGGCCATGTCCGTTGATACCCGGCCGATGCGGGACGTCCGCTCCTGATGTCGCTGACTCGCCCGGTCGGCATCCTCGGGGGTACGTTCGATCCGGTGCACAACGGCCATCTACGGTTGGCCATCGAGCTGGTGGACCAGCTGGGGCTGGCCGAAATGCGGCTGGTCCCCTCGGCGCGACCCCCGCATCGGGGCGAGCCGGCGGCCTCGCCCGGCCAGCGCGCCAAATGGCTTCGGGTGGCCATTGCCGAACAGCCGGGGCTGCGCCTGGACGACCGCGAGCTGCTGCGTGACGGGCCCTCCTACTCTGTTGACACGCTGGTCGGCCTGCGCGCGGAACTGCCCGACACGCCCCTGTGTCTGGTCATGGGCATGGACGTGTTCGCCGGCCTGCCGGACTGGCACGAATGGCAGCGTTTGTTCGATTATGCCCACATCCTGCTGGTGGCCCGGCCCGGCACCGACGAGGCCCTGCCGGCCGCGGCCCGGTCGGTACTCGACGAGCGCCTGCAGCCGGATGCCGCGGCGCTGGGGCAGTCACTGGCGGGCGCCATCGTGCGCTGCGAACCGCCGCCGCTGGCGATATCGGCCAGCCGTATCCGGTCGCTGCTGGCGGCGGGCCGATCGCCCCGATTCCTGTTGCCGGACGTGGTTCTGGCCGACATCCTCGACGCCGGCGTCTACCGGCAACAACCTGCGGATTGCGCATGAACGATGACCAACTGCGGACTCTGGCGCTCGATGCCCTTGAGGAACTCAAGGCTGAACACGTCCAGGTGCTCGACGTCCGCGAACTGACCACCATCGCCGACCACATGATCGTGTGCACCGGCCGCTCCGGGCGCCACGTCAAGCGACTGGGCGAGACCGTGGTCCAGCACGCCAAGCAGGCCGGGCTGACACCCGGGGTGGAGGGTCTGGCCCAGTCCGAATGGGTGCTGATCGATCTCAACGGGGTGATCGTACACATCATGCAGCCCACCACGCGGGCCTATTATCAGCTGGAAAAGCTCTGGGACATGGGCGGCGAATCCGCCACCGAACAGGGCTGATCGGTTTCGATCACGAGGCAGACATGGCAGCAGCGACGCAGGCAACCACCACCGATACCCTCGCCCAGGCGCAGGATGCCCTGCTGGGCCCGACCGCGCTGGAATCGAGCCAGATCGCCCGGGTGCTGGGCTCGCTGATGCGGCCGAACGTGGACGCCGCTGACCTCTACTTCCAGCGTCGCCGCCGCGAGGGCTGGGCGCTGGAGGACGGTATCGTGCGCACCGCCAGCGCCGGCGTGGAGCAGGGCGTGGGCGCCCGTGCCATCAGCGGCGAGAAGACCGGTTTCGCCTATTCCGAGGACCTGACCCTGCCCGCACTCACCCGGGCCGGCGACGCCGCTTCGGCCATCGTGCAGGCCGGCAGCACCGGCCGGGTGGCGGCCTGGCAGTCGACGTCCGCGCCGTCGCTCTACGCGGCCCTCGATCCCGCCGACGGCTGGGACGAGGGGGCCAAGGTGGCGCTGCTGCATCGCGCCGACGCCGCGGCCCGCAATGCCGATGACCGGGTGACCCAGGTGCAGGTCAGTCTGGCCGGGGTGCAGGACGTCGTGATGGTGGCGGCCTCCGACGGCACGCTGGCCGGGGATGTGCGTCCGCTGGTGCGTCTGACGGTCACCGTGCAGGTGGCCGCGGCCGGCCGGCGCGAACGGGCCAGCGCCGGGGGCGGCGGCCGCTGCGGCTACGATTTCTTCGTCGCCGACGACGAGGACGGCCGCGCGCGGGTCGAGGGCTACGCCCTGGAGGCCGTGCGCCGTGCGCTGGTGCGGCTGTCGGCCGAGGATGCGCCGGCCGGCACCATGAGCGTGGTGCTGGGGCCGGGCTGGCCCGGCGTGCTGCTGCACGAGGCGGTCGGCCACGGGCTGGAAGGCGATTTCAACCGCAAGGGCAGTTCCACCTACAGCGGCCGCGTGGGCGAGAAGGTCGCCTCCGAGCTGTGCACCATCGTGGACGACGGCACCATCGCCGGCCGCCGCGGTTCCCTGAGCATGGATGACGAAGGCGTGCCGGGTGGTTTCAATACCCTGATCCGGGACGGCGTGCTGGTCGGCTACATGCAGGACAAGCACAACGCCGGCCTGATGGGTGTGGCGCCCACCGGCAACGGCCGCCGCGAATCCTTCGCCCATCTGCCCATGCCGCGCATGACCAACACCTACATGCTGCCGGGTAACGACGATCCCGCCGCCATTCTCGGCTCGGTCGACGAGGGTATCTTCGCGGCCAATTTCGACGGCGGCTCGGTGGACATCACCTCGGGCAACTTCGTGTTTTCCGCGTCCGAGGCCTACCGCATCGAAGGCGGCCGGCTGGGCGCTCCGATCAAGGGCGTCACGCTGATCGGCAATGGCCCCGACGTGCTCGAGAAGGTCTCGATGGTCGGCAACGACCTGGCCCTGGATACCGGCATCGGCGTCTGCGGCAAGAACGGCCAGAGCGTGCCCGTCGGGGTCGGTCAGCCCACCCTGCGGGTGGACGGGCTCACCGTCGGCGGCACCCAGGGCTAGGCTGTCCCGCTTGGGCCAGCGCGGCGACCTGCGCATCGTCGGCGGCGCCTGGCGCGGGCGGCGTATCCCGATCGCCGACGCCCCCGGCCTGCGGCCCACGCCGGACCGGGTTCGTGAAACCTTGTTCAACTGGCTGGCGCCGCAGTTGCCGGGGGCCCGTTGTCTGGACGCCTTTGCCGGCAGCGGCGTGCTGGGGCTGGAGGCGCTGTCGCGCGGGGCCGCCGGTTGCGTGTTCATCGAGCCGGACCGCCCCTGCCGCGAGCGACTGGCCGCCGCGATCAACACCCTGGGCGCGACCGGCGCGGTCATCGACCCGAGCCGGTCGCCGGAGGGCTGGCCCGGCCTGGCCGGATCGGGTTTCGATCTGGTGTTTCTCGACCCGCCCTTCGATGCCGATCTGCTGATCCCGGCCCTGGCCGCGCTGCCGCCCCGGCTGCGGCCCGGCCATCGGGTCTATCTGGAATTCACGGCCCGCCGCGAGCCGGAGCTGCCCCCCGGCTGGGCCTGGCACCGGCGCAAGCGGGCCGGGGACGTGGGCTACGGCCTTGCAACGTGGTCGGGTGCGGGCGAGGATGCAGAGCATGACTGAACATAAACCCGTGCGGGCGGCCTATACCGGCACGTTCGACCCCATTACCAACGGGCACGCGGATGTCATCCGCCGCGCGGCCCGCCTGTTCCCCGAGCTGGTCGTGGCGGTGGCCAACAACACCTCGAAGAAATCCATCTTCGAGCCCGACGAGCGCATCGAACTGGCCCGCCGGACGCTGGCGGACCTGGACAACGTCACCGTCATGGGCACCTCCGGTCTGATCGTGGACTGGGCCCGCGAGCAGGGCGTGACCGTACTGGTGCGCGGCGTGCGCGGAGTGGGGGATTACGAGTACGAACGCCAGATGGCGGTGATGAACCAGCATCTGAACCGCGACGTGGAAACCGTGCTGCTGGCCCCTTCGCCCCAGTACGCCCATATCTCCTCCACGCTGGTGCGGGAAATCGCGATCCTGGGTGGCGACATCGGCGGGCTGGTGCCGGCCCCGGTGGCGGAGGCGCTGGCGGCCAAGTCCCGCGGCTGACCCCCGCCGGCTTGTTCCGGCTCGACGCAGATTCAGCGAGGAGACCATTACCGTGCGTATCGTTCCCGGTCGAATGATTCGATCCCTTGTCCTGTGGCTGACCCTGGCCGGCGCCGCAGGCATGGCCGCAGCGGCGGAACCACCGCCGGGTGCGGCCGTGGCCAGTGCCCATCCCGCGGCCACCGAGGCCGGCATCGAGATTCTGGAAGCCGGCGGCAACGCATTCGATGCCGCGGTGGCGGTATCCGCCGCGCTGGCGGTGGTGGAGCCGCAGGGCTCGGGCCTCGGCGGCGGCGGTTTCTGGCTGCTGCACCAGGCGGGGTCAGGCCGCAACGTCATGGTGGACGGCCGCGAGGAGGCCCCGGCGGCGGCCACCGAGGACATGTACCTGGACGAGGACGACGACTACGTGTCGTCGCGTTCCAAGAACGGGCCGCTGGCGGCCGGGATTCCCGGCGAGCCGGCGGCGCTGGCGCACATTGCCGAGAAATACGGCGAGCTGACGCTGGCCGAGTCGCTGGCGCCGGCGATCCGCCTGGCCCGGGACGGCTTCGCCATCGGCGACGAGTTCGTGACCCTGCTGCACTGGCGGGCGACTACCATGAAGACGGTGGGTGGTGTGGCCGGTGAGCTGTTTCTGCCCGGCGGCGTGGTGCCCGACGCTGGCTTCGTGCTGAAGCAGCCGGCCCTGGCTGACACGCTGACCCGGCTGGCCGAGCAGGGGCGCGACGGGTTCTACACGGGGCCGGTCGCGCAAGCGCTGGTGGACGGCGTGCGTGCGGCCGGCGGTATCTGGCAGCTGTCGGATCTGGCCGATTACGACGTGATCGAGCGCGCGCCCATCGTCTCGAGCTTCCGGGACATGACGCTGATCGGCGCGCCGCCGCCGTCTTCGGGCGGGGTAGTGCTGGCCGAGGCGCTCAATATTCTCGACCGCCTGCCCTGGTCGGGCCTGTCCGAGTTCAAACGCAAGCACCTGGTGGTCGAGGCCATGCGCCGCGCCTATCGGGACCGCGCGGCCTACCTGGGCGACCCGGATTTCGTGGACATGCCCATCGACCGGCTGATCAGCGGTGATTACGCGGCCGGGCTTCGCGTGGGTATCTCGCTGGAACGAGCCACGTCCAGCGACAGTCTGGCGCCGGCGACGGCGGATGTGTCGCGCGGCACGGATACCACGCACTTCTCGGTGATGGATGCCGCCGGAAACCGGGTGGCGGCCACGCTATCGGTGAACTATCCCTTCGGCAGCGGTTTCATGCCGGCCGGGACCGGGGTGGTGCTCAATAACGAGATGGATGACTTTTCCGCCAAGCCGCTGACGCCCAACGGCTATGGTCTGATCGGCACCGGCGCCAACGCCATCGCACCGGGCAAGCGACCGCTGTCCAGCATGAGTCCCAGCTTCGTGGAGGCGCCCGACCGCACCCTGGTGATCGGCACGCCGGGCGGCAGCCGCATCATCTCCATGGTGCTGCTGGGCATTCTCGAGTTCGCCAAAGGCGCGGACGCCCGGGCGATTGCCGCGCTGCCCCGGTACCACCACCAGTTCCGACCGGATCATATCTACTTCGAGCCGGATGCCCTGTCCGACGCCGAACGGGACGCGCTGAAGGCCATGGGGCACGCGCTGGAGTTGTCCGATCGGGATTACGGGGACATGCAGGTGGTGATTCACGATCGCGCCGGTAATCGGCTGGAGACCGGGAGTGATCCGCGGGGTATTGGTGTGGGCGCAGTTTTGCCCGTCGAGGATCGCAACTAATCGGGCAGACATCCGATGTCATTGCACGATATTTGGCTAATTTGCTTATCCGTTGCTACGCCTATAGCGGGCGTTGTTGCCTTTGCAATTCAGATTCGAAAATTTCGACAAGTACGCTTGGAAAATGAAAAGCTGCGTCTAGAGGTTCTCGCATTGCGACTTGAGCAGCGGGAACGAGAGCAAAATATTCGAGTTGCGTCTCATGAGGAAACCGAACGGTTTGGTGAACCGAGGTACAGCCGTGCATTTCTCGGGCCATGCCCCGGTCCCGATTCAGGCGCAGGATATAGTTGGCTTGGCGCTTTCGGGTCTGCTTTGATAATTGTGTTCGCAATAATTGCAACCGTTGCGTTCTTTACTTATTTGGCTTTCGATGTATATCGATTAGTGACGTGGGTTATCCACTAAGTAGCGCGGAGGTTCGGTCGCAGATCGGTATCAGCGATGCCGACTCCGGCAAATTCGCCATCCCGAAGCCCGAAATAAGAAAGAGGAAGATTCCGCCCCGCGGAAGCGGGCCGGGTAACTTTCTTGTGCGACAAGAAAGTCACCAAAGAAACGCTTCCGGCGGGCGAGTCCTGCCTCGAACGGGGTTCGAGGCAGGATGCCCTGTGCGCTTCGGTCGGCGAGGGGGTGTTTCGACGGGTCATCCATGACCCGGCGAAAACCGCGCGCCCGTCCTGGGCGCGCCCCTTCGGGCCGGGAACCTCGCCGCCCTGCAGTGCTCAGCTCGTCCCGACGGGAATCAAGAGTTGCCATAGTCGGGCGTGGTCGCTTCTTCCTTCCCGTTAGCGCTTGGCGCCCAACATCATGCAATGCGCTGGGGTCGTGCCGGGCAATTGCCGACGACGCCGTTACGCTGCCCGTGATGCCTCGCCAAAACGCTCGGCGAGCGCATTGGCCTCGGCGATGACCCGCTCCCGATACTGAGCCTCCAGCAGCTGGCGCTCCGCATCCAGCCGCTCGATCTCGGCCCGGGGGCGCTGGCGGCGGGCCAGCCGCCGGGGCATGTGTTCGGTGGCGTCATGCAGCCCGTAGATGGCCGGGTAGTGATACTGGCCCTCGCCCGGCGGCAGGCGGTTGTCGATTAGTACCTTGAGGCGGATCGCCGCTTCGGTGAGGTTGAGATCGTCCTGCAGCAGGGCGTTCGTGATCAGCCGGATGCTTTGCGACTGGTCGGCCCGGGCCGCGCGGTGCTGTTCGGCCAGCGCCCGCCGGCGGGCCAGCACGCGCCGCCAAAGCCAGGCGGCGTAACCGGCCAGGCCCAGCACGATGGCGGCGCCGACGATCATCAGGAAATCGAGCATGGCCGCATTGTACGCGCCGGTTGTCGGTGTCGACGCGTTGTGGTGCACTCCGTTCACGTCATCCGCCGCCGCTTCTTCATGGTCGAAAGCCTCTATCCCCCGGTTCCCCGCTCACAGTCGGATCTGCGCCATCTGCCCGGCGAGCGCGGGCTGCCAGTGCTGGGCCAGACGCTGTCGTTCGTGTTCCGCATGGACGAGATGCCCCGGCGATTGTGGGAACGCTACGGGCCGGTGTCGCGGGGGCATGTGCTGTTCGAGCCGGTGGTGAACATGCTGGGGCCGGACGCCAACCAGTTCGTACTGGCCGACCGGGCCGGCAATTTCTCCGCCTACGGTGGCTGGGAGCCGATCATCGGCCGGCTGTTTCCGCGCGGGCTGATGCTGCGCGACGGCGAGGACCACCGGGCCCACCGCCGCATCATGCAGACCGTGTTCCGCAAGGACACCCTGGCCGAGGATCTGGCGTTGATGCAGTCGGTGATCCGGCAGCACGTGGAGGCCTGGCCGGAACAACTGCCGTTCTACCCGGCGATCAAGTCACTGACGCTGGAAATCGCCGCCGCCATCTTTCTGGGACTGCCGCTGGGCCGGGAAGCGCGCGAGATCAACGCGGCGTTCGTGGACGTGGTGGAAGCCTCCATGGCCATCATCAAGGCGCCGCTGCCCGGCACGCTGCTGCGGCGCGGCCTGATCGGCCGCCGCCGGCTGGAGCGCTTCTTCCGCGAGCATCTGCCGGCCAAGCGCGCCGCCGAAACCCCGGACCTGTTCAGCCGGTTGTGCCATGCGCGCTCGGAAGACGGCGAACGTTTTTCCGACGCGGAGGTTGTGGATCACCTGGTGTTCGTGATGATGGCCGCCCACGACACCACCACCAGCGCGCTGTCATCCATGGCCTATCTGCTTGCCCGGCACCCCGACTGGCAGGGCAGCCTGTACGACGAAGTGAGCAGCGTGCCCGCGCCGCTGGCCCACGAGGATCTGGACCGGCTCGAGCAGACCGCGGCGGTCCTGCGCGAGGCCCTGCGTCTGTATCCGCCGCTGCCGGCGATGCGGCGCCGGACCCTGCGTGACTGCGAGTTCGAGGGTTTCCACCTGCCGGCGGACACGCCGATCAACATCTTCAACCACTTCACCCACCACATGCCGGAATACTGGGACGAACCCGAGCGTTTCGATCCCACCCGCTTTCAGCGCCAGGAACACCGGCGTCACCCCTTCCAGTTCATTCCGTTCGGGGCCGGGGCGCACACCTGCATCGGGCTGCATTTCGCCGAACTGCAGGTGAAGGCGGTGATGCAGGCATTGCTGCGGCAGCGCCGGTTGGTGGTCGAACCGGGCTACCACATGCCCTGCCAGGTCAGCCCCATCAGCAAGCCGCGCGACGGTCTGCCGCTGCAGTTGATCCGTCGCGGCTGATTCGCGGCCGGGCGAGAATTCGAGGCGCGCTCAGGCGCGGCGAACGCGAACCTCGGCCGCCACACCACGCTCGACGAGCTTGCCGCGGACTTCCGCGGCCACCTGGTCGTGGACCCGACGGCTCACCAGCCGCGGGGCCACGCGGCCGAGTTGTCCGCCCCAGCGAGTATGCTCGCGCGCCAGTTCGATTGGATTGTCGATCGTGATCTCGATGGCGGCGCCGCGTTCCGCCGGATCGAGCCGGGCCTGCACCTGGCGCAGGCGCAGCCAGAGCACGACGCTCAGAGCGCCGAGCCCGGCAGTGGCGAGGATCAGGACAACAACAAGGGCAGTGAAACCCGGGGGCATCGGCGCGAGCAGGGCAGGTTGGCGGCGCGCAAGCTTAGGGCGTGACCGCGTTGCCTGCAACGCGCCCCCGGCGTCGGATGACGGTCAGGCGGCATCGCTGTCGTCCTTGCTCTGCGCTGCGCCTTTCTTCTTCTTGCCCGGCAGAATGCCCATCAGCTTGCAGATGATGCCCAGCATGATCTCGTCGGCGCCGCCGCCGATGGAAATCAGGCGGGTGTCGCGCAGGGCGCGGGCGGTTTCCGATTCCCACATGTAGCCCTGGCCACCCCAGTACTGCAGGCAGCTGTCGGCTACTTCGCGGGCCAGCCGGCCAGCCTTCAGCTTGGCCATGGAGCAGAGCATGGTGGCGTTCTCGCCGCGGGTCATGGCCTCGGTGGCGCGGTAGACGGCCGAGCGCAGCATTTCCACCTCGGTCTTGAGTTCGGCCATGCGGAAATGGATGGTCTGGTTATCGATCAGCGGCTGGCCGAAGGTCTGGCGGTCGCGGGTGTAGTCGATGGTGGCATCGATCAGACGCTCCATGCCCTTTAGCACGCTGGCGGCGCCGAACAGACGCTCCTCCTGGAACTGCAGCATCTGGTACATGAAGCCGGCGCCTTCCTGGCCGATCAGGTAGCGCTGCGGCACCCGCACGTCGTCGAAGAACAACTGTGCGGTGTCCGAGGACCACATGCCCAGCTTGTGCAGCTTGCGGGCCCGTTCCACGCCGGGGGTATCCAGCGGCACCATGATCAGCGACTTGTTCTCGTGGACCTTGCCCTCCGAGGTGTTGGCCAGCAGGCAGATCCAGTCTCCCTTCATGCCGTTGGTGATCCACATCTTGGAGCCGTTGATGACGTAGTCGTCACCATCCTTGCGGGCGGTGGTCTTGATCCCGGCCACGTCCGAGCCGGCCTGGGGTTCCGACACGCCGATGCAGGCCACCTGTTCGCCCGATACCGCCGGGGCCAGGAACTCGGCCTTCAGTTCATCCGAACCGAAGCGGGCCAGCGCCGGCGTGGCCATGTCGGTCTGCACGCCGATGGCCATCGGTACCGCGCCGCAGGACACCCGGCCGATCTCCTCGGCCAGGACCAGTCCGTAGCTCCAGTCCAGGCCCAGGCCGCCGACGGATTCGGGCTTGGTGATGCCCAGTAGCCCGAGCTCCCCCATCTTGCGGAACAGTTCGTGGGACGGGAATTGCTGGGCCTCCTCCCACTCGTCGATGAAGGGGTTGATCTCGTTGTCGACAAAGCGCGCGACCGTGCGGCGCAACTCTTCTTGCTCGCTGGTGAACTGCATGGCTGATCCTCGCCGAGGCAAATAATGAAATCGGTGTTACCGGGAAGAATCCCGTAATGCAGGCGTTGTTAGTAGCACGGCGGCAGCGAAGGGCTCAACAGGTAACGGAAATTTCTGTTTTCGGTTGCGATCCCCGGTGTCCCGGATCACCCGGACTTTCCCGGGTGTCCGGTAGCGGTTACATTGCCGGGAAAACGCGACGATGCACGTCACGACCACAACAACGGAGGAGAGCGAACATGGGGGATTTGCAGGGCAAGATCTGTCTGGTTACCGGCGGACTGGGCGGTATCGGCCGGGCCTGCGTGGAAAAGTTTCTTGCCGAGGGCGCGACGGTCCTGTTCACCGATCTGGACGAGGCCGCCGGCCGGGCCGCGGCCGAGGAGCTGGGCGACCGGGCGGCGTTCATGGTCCAGGACGTCACCGATACCGACGCCTGGCGCGAGGTGTTCGCCACCATGCGGGAACGCTGGGAGCGGGTCGACGTGGTGGTTAACAACGCCGGCATCGCCGAAGTGGCCAATATCGAGGACGTCAGCCCGGCGTCATGGCGGCGGACGCTGGCGGTAAACCTGGACGGGGTCTTCCACGGCACCCAGCAGGGTATTGCGGCAATGAAGGCTGGCGGTGGCGGGTCGATCGTGAACATCGCCTCGATCGAGGGCTTCATCGGCGAGCCGATCGTGCCGGCCTACAACGCCAGCAAGGGCGGGGTGCGGATCTTCTCGAAATCGGCGGCCAACCACTGCGCCCGGTCCGGTTACAACATCCGCATCAACTGCGTCTGCCCGGGCTTCGTGGGCACCGAGATGGTGTCCGGCGCCATGGCCGCCCTGCCGCCCGATCAGGCGGCCGATTTCGAGACCGCCCTGATGCAGCGGGTACCGATGGGCCGCCTGGGCGAGCCCACGGAAGTGGCCAACGCGGTGGCGTTCCTGGCCAGCGACGAGGCCAGTTTCATCACCGGCGCCGATCTGTGCGTGGACGGCGGGCACACGGCGAGCTGAGCTCGGGCGGTGCCGGGTCGCGCCTAATCAGATATCGGTGAAGTCGCCGCTGCGGCCCTTGCCGTCGGCGAAGCGCCCGGCGCCGGTCACGCCCTCGCCGGACAGGCAGGCCTGGCCGTTGTACCACTCGCGTCGCTGGGCCTCTCGCACGCTCAGGCCGTGCTGCATGTACACCGACCGCCGGTCGGCATTCATGCAGGCCTGGGGGAAGCGGGCGATATCGGCGGCCATGGCCTGGGCGTGCTCGCGGGCGCTGCCGGACGGCACGACCGATTCGCAGGCGCCGATGCGCAGGGCCTCCTCGGCGCCGACCTTGCGGCCGGTCAGGATGATCTCCATTGCTCGGCCCTGGCCCACCAGCCGGGGCAGCCGTACGGTGCCGCCGTCGATCAGCGGAATGCCCCAGCGCCGGCAGTAGACGCCGAAATAGGCGTCCTCGGCCATCACGCGGATGTCGCACCAGATGGCCAGTTCGAAGCCCCCGGCCACCGCCGGGCCCTCGACCGCCGCGATTACCGGCTTGGACAGGTCCAGCCGGGTGGGGCCCAGCGGCCCGCGCGGCACCGGGGCGTTGTCGTCGAACGGGTAATCCAGTTCCGGCAGTGGGCGGTTGCTTTCGCCCAGGCTGCTGACGTACTTGAGATCCCAGCCGGAACAGAAGGCCCCGCCCTCGCCCCAGAGCACCGCCACCCGGGCCTCCGGATCGGCGTCGAACTCGTTAAATGCCGCAACCAGCGCGTCGGCGCTGGCCGGGTCCATGGCGTTGCGGGCCTCATCGTAACGGCTGTGGATGAGGGTCCAGACGTGGCCCTGCTTTTCTGTGCGAACGGTCATGTGGGCTCCCGATGGATGGCAGGCCGGCAACCTTAGCAATTGGTCATCGGCCGTGCGCCACCCGTCGGGCCGCGCGATTGGTTCGGTCAGGCCGCGGCGCCGTCCCGGTTGCCGCCATCGCCGGACAGGCTCAGCAGCATCTGGTTCATCCGGCGCACGAAGGTGGCGGGGTCGTCGAGCTCGCCGCCTTCGGCCAGTACCGCCTGCTCGTGCAGCAGGTGGGCCCACTCGCCGAAACGGTCATCGTCGGTTTCGCCGTCCATGCGCTTGACCAGCGGGTGAGTGGGGTTGACCTCGAGGTGGGCCTTGCTGCCCATGGGTATGGACTGGCCGGCCTCCTTGAGGATGCGCTCCAGATGCGCGGACAGCCCGGCCTCGTCGGCCACCAGACAGGCCGGGGAATCGGTCAGGCGGTGGGTGACGCGGACTTCACCGACGGTCTCGCCCAGGGCGGCCTTGAGTCGCTCGAGCAGATCCCTGGACTCGTTCTCCAGCTTTTCCTGTTCGGCCTTTTCCTCGTCGGTTTCGGCCTCGCCCAGGTCCAGCGCACCCTTGGCCACGGACTGGAATGCCTTGCCCTCGAATTCGGTGAGGTGGGCCATGACCCACTCGTCCACCCGGTCGGTGAGCAGCAGCACCTCGATGCCCTTCTTGCGGAACACTTCCAGATGCGGGCTGTTCTTCGCCGCGGCCAGCGATTCGGCGGTGTGGTAGTAGATCTTCTCCTGCCCCGGCTGCATGCGGGCCACGTAGTCGGACAGCGATACCTTCTGGGCCGGATCGTCATCGTGGGTGGAACTGGCCCGGATCAGTTTCGCAATGACCTCGCGGTTGTCGCCGTCCTCGACCACGCCTTCCTTGAGCACCGGGCCGAATTCGGACCAGAATGCGGCGTAGTCTTCGGGGCGCTTCTCGGCCATGTCCTCAAGCAGGCCCAGCAGCTTCTTCACCGAGCCGGCGCGGATGCGGTCGATCACGCGGTTGGACTGCAGCAGCTCGCGGGACACGTTCAGCGGCAGATCGTTGGAATCGATGATGCCGCGCACGAAGCGCAGGTAGCGGGGCATGAGCTGCTCGGCGTCGTCCATGATGAACACCCGCTGCACGTACAGCTTCACGCCGTGGCTCTGGCGCTGCGGGTCGAACATGTCGAACGGCGCGCGCTTCGGGATGTACAGCAGTGATGTGTATTCCTGGCTGCCCTCCACCTTGTTATGTGTCCAGGTCAACGGGTCGTCGAAATCGTGGCCCACGTGCTTGTAGAAGGCCTTGTACTCGTCCTCGTCGATGTCGGACTTCGGCCGGGC
Organism: Spectribacter hydrogenoxidans; assembly: GCF_031846275.1. Classification (NCBI taxonomy): domain Bacteria; kingdom Pseudomonadati; phylum Pseudomonadota; class Gammaproteobacteria; order Salinisphaerales; family Salinisphaeraceae; genus Spectribacter; species Spectribacter hydrogenoxidans. The sequence continues at coordinate 92,373 of NZ_JAVRIB010000005.1, read as the reverse complement.
CCACAGCGGGGCGCCGCGGTTAACCTGTTCCCAGTCGCCCGCCTTCTCTTCGTCGGCGTCGCCCTCGGTTCGCATCTTGATGGGGAAGGCGATGTGGTCGGAGTAGCGTTCGATCAGGTGGCGCAGCCGCACGGGCTCCAGGAACTCGTCCTCGCCCTCGCGCAGGTGCAGCGTCACTTCGGTGCCGCGGCCGGGCCTGGCCAGCTCTTCGAGGGTGTATTCGCCACCGCCGTCGGATTCCCAGCGGATGCCAGTTTGTTCCCCGGCCTTGCGGGTGGTGACGGTGACGCGATCGGCGACGATGAACGAGGAGTAGAAGCCCACGCCGAACTGGCCGATCAGGTGCGCGTCCTTCTTCTGATCGCCCGAAAGGGAATCCAGGAACGCCCGGGTGCCCGACTTGGCGATGGTGCCGATGCGGTCGATCACCTCGTCGCGATTCATGCCGATACCGTTGTCGGCAATGGAAACCGTGCGATTGTCGGCGTCCACCTCGATCCAGATCGCGAGGTCCGGATCCTTCTCGAACAACGAGTCGTCCGCCACCGCCTGGAAACGCAGTGTGTCCAGCGCGTCGGAGGCATTGGATACCAGCTCGCGCAGGAACACCTCCTTGTTGGAATACATGGAGTGGATCATCAGCTGCAGCAGCTGCTTGACCTCGGCCTGGAAGCCGTGCGTTTCCCGGTTGGGTGCGTTGTCGCTCATGGTTCTGATGTCCTCGCCGTTCGCCGATTCGGTCCCCGCGAGATAGGGTCGGTACGGCGTTTTTCAAGCGGAGATGCGACTTGCGTATTGAATCGGTGAATGCCGTGACGCTGTTCGTGGCGGATATGGAAGCCGCCTGCGGGTTCTACGAGTCACTGGGTTTCGTATTGAAGTTCGGAGGCCCGGCGGCTCGCTTTACCAGCTTTCATGCTGGCGACAGCTTTCTGAATCTGTCCCTGGCGCCGGCGCCGGAAACGGGCTGGGGTCGCGCGATCTTCCATGTGGACGATGTGGATACCGTACACGCGACGGCGCTGGAAGCAGGGCTCGAGCCCGCGTTCCCGCCGCGTGATGCGCACTGGGGCGAGCGCTATTTCCACATCCGGGATGCGGACGGCCACGAGCTATCCTTTGCCCGGCCGTTGTCCAGTAAGTGACGTATTCCCGGCGCCGCATTCCAGCGCTAGAATCCTTCGTCGACGGGTCAGGTGGACCCGGGGCAAGACGACGAGGACGCCGACATGGGTATCTGGGTGCTCACCGCCTTTGTACTGTGCGCGGTTTACGTGCAGATGCGTGGCCGGGTCCGGCACGCGGGGCTTGGCCGGAAGATTTCCGACCACGCCAATCTGTTCGCGCCGATCAACTGCCTGTTCTACTGGACCTCGGCGGTCCGCAGCGATCCCTATGCGGCCGTGGATCAGTTTCCCGAATTGCGGATGCTTCAGGAAAACTGGGAAACCATCCGCGACGAAGCCCTCGCGCTCAACGACAGTGCCCGCATCGCCGCCTCCGACCGGCTCGATGACATCGGCTTCAATTCCTTTTTTCGCTCCGGCTGGAAGCGCTTCTATCTCAAGTGGTACGGGGCCAGTCTGAAATCGGCCGAGCAACTCTGTCCGCGCACCGTGGCGCTGGTCAATCAGTGCAAGTCGGTTAAGGGGGCCATGTTCGCCATGCTGCCGCCGGGTGGCCGGCTGGTAAAGCATCGCGACCCCTACGCGGGCTCGCTGCGCTATCACCTGGGGCTGGCCACCCCCAATTCGCCCGACTGTTACATCTGCGTCGACGGCCAGAAATACCACTGGCGGGACGGCGAGGCAGTGATGTTCGACGAAACCTTCATCCACTACGCCGCCAACGAAAGCGACAGCAATCGCATCATTCTGTTTCTGGACGTGCGCCGGCCGGTCCGCCTGTTCCTGGTGGACTGGTTCAATACGCTGTTCTCGCGTCTGGTGGTGTCGGGTACGGCGAGCAAGAACACCGAGGCCGACAGGGTCGGTTTCATCAACAAGGGGTTCTACTACCTCTACCAGTTGCGCACGCTGGCCAAGCAGTTGAAGGCCTGGAACCGGCCGGTCTACTACACGCTCAAGTATCTGCTTTACGGCGGCCTGGTCTACTGGCTGTTCCTGCGTGGCTCGCTCGAGTGGCTAGCCGGGGTGGTCGGCGTAGCGGGCTGAGTCGCCGGCTCGAGCGCGGCCGACACGACGGGGCCTCAAGCAGCACGATTCCCGCGCGGCCGCAAGGCCGGCGCGGGTCGCAACCACGGCGATCATCTCCCCCGTCTGATGTTGGTCGGCAGCCTGATGCTCGGCCGCCCGCCGTCCCGTTCTCGGATTCCCGGCCGACGATCTCGATTCGTGTCGTTGCACGGCAGCACTGGAAACTCCCGAGCGCGTTCCGTAGAATGAATACGAATGACTTGCATTAATAACCAGTAATGATTGAGGGAGAGCTCATGACACGTCGATATCGGGGAATGGCGGCGGTTACCGGCCTGGCCATGGGTCTGGCGCTGCTGGCGCCGGGCCCGGCCGCAGCCCAGGAAGACGCCGGCAACAGGGCCACGGAACTCGGGCCGATCAGCGTCCAGGCACAGGGTGAATCGGCCACCGGGCCGGTGGATGGCTACAAGGCCGAGCGTTCCACCACCGCCACCAAGACCGACATCCCGCTGATCGAGTCGCCGCAGTCGGTGTCGGTGATCTCGCGCGAGCAGCTGGAGGACCGGCAGGCCGACAATCTGGCGGAGGCGGTGGCCTACACGCCCGGCATCTACGTGCAGAACCGGGCGGCGCAGCGGGTGATCGACTCGTTCTCCATCGACATCCGCGGCTTCTCCGCCCAGAACGCGACCTACCGCGACGGCACCCAGATCCAGGCCGGTCTGGTGTACGACTCGCCGCTGGAAACCTATGCGTTCGATCGCATCGAGATCCTGCGCGGCCCGGCGTCGATTCTCTACGGCCAGGCCCAGCCCGGCGGCATCATCAATCTGGTGACCAAGAAGCCGACCGCCCAGCCCCTGCGAGAGATCGGCCTGGAGATCGGCGGCGACGGCCACAAGCAGGCCACCGTGGATATCAGCGACCGCATCGATGAAAACGGCGAGTGGCGCTATCGCCTGACCGGCCTGGTCCAGCGGGCCGACACCTTCATCGATTTCGTCAACGACGACAGCACCTACGTGGCACCCAGCCTGACCTGGCAGCCCACGGATGCGACGTCGCTGACGCTGCTGACTCACTACCAGTCCTACGAGACCCGCTATCCCTGGACCGCGTTTCCACGCCAGGGCACCGAGGACCCGGGCCAGTTCGGCCAGGTGCCCGACAATCGCTACATCGGCGAACCCGAGTTCGACCGCTACGACTCCCAGGAGTGGGCTGCCGGCTATCTGTTCGAGCACGAGTTCAGCGAGGTGCTGACCTTTCGCCAGAACCTGCGCTACCGGGAGATCGAGTACGACGTACTCGACACCTTCCGCAACTACTTCGGGCCCTACATCGACAATGATCTGCGCACGCTGGTCGAACGTGGTCAGCGCATCCGCTACGACGAGGGCGACACCCTGACGGTGGACAACCGCCTGATCGGCAAGCTGCGTTTCGGGGCCGTTCAGCACACGGTGCTTGCCGGCATCGACTACAAGACCCTGACGCTGGATACGCAGACCAGCGGCTTCGTTCCCATTAACGGGCCTGCCAGCGACCTCGACCTGTTCAACCCGGTTTACGGCCGCGACTTCGTGCCGCCCAGCCTCAATCCGGCCACGTCCACCGACGCCGACCAGATCGGCCTGTACCTGCAGGATCACATCAAGTTCAACGACCGCTGGGTGGTGTCGCTGGGCGGGCGCCAGGACTGGGTGGAAGAAGAAACTACCGGCCAGCCGACTGAGGATCAGGACGAACTGTCGCTGCGCGCGGGCGTGGTCTACCTGGCCGGCGGTGGCTGGGCGCCCTACGCCAGCTACTCGGAATCCTTCACCCCGAATTATGGCGAGAATCAGTTCACCGGCGAGGCTTATGACCCGCAGGTGGGCGAACAGCTCGAGGCCGGGCTGCGCTATCGGCCGCCCGGCAGCGGCCTGTCCGCCACCGTGGCCGTATTCGATATCACCCGCGAGAACGAGGTGGTGCAGAATCCCGCCAACCCGGGCAACCCCATGGATCAGGTGCAGATCGGGGAAACCGATTCCACCGGGGCCGAGCTGGAAGTGATCGCGGATCTCACCGCCAACCTGCAAGTCATTGCCGGCTACACCTGGCAGCAGGTGGAGGTGGGCGAGGCCGGCGGTGCTCAGGCCACCAACGGCAGGCGGCTTGCGAACAAGCCGGAGCACCTGGCCAACCTCTGGCTGGACTACACACTCTATACGGGCCCGCTGGCCGGTCTCGGGCTGGGTGCCGGGGTGCGTTACACCGGTTCGTCGTTTGCCGACGGCGCCAATACCGTCCGGTTCCCTTCGGCCACGCTGGTGGACGCCGCCGTCCGCTATGACCTGGCCGGCAACGTGGGTTTGCAGCTGGCCGCCAACAATCTGTTCGACGAACAGCCCATTTATTGCGCGGGCACGGCCCCGACGTCGACTTGTGATTACGGCGTCCCGCGCCAGGTGGTCGGCAGCCTGACTTACCGCTGGCAGTAGCCGGTGGCCTCCGGGGCGCGGCAACGGCGCCGCGCCCCGCATGCCCGGCCTGCCGGCTCGCGGCGGGCCGACAAACGATGGAAGGGAAAGACGATGAACAGTCGGTTGTTCATGACCGCCTTCGCCATCGGCTTGCTCGGCAGCATGGCTCTCATGCGCGTCGGGCCCGCAAACGCTGAGCCGGAGGCGCGCAACGACAATCAGGAAGCCGGCGAATCCCGGCTGGATCCGATCGAGGTGTCCGGCGACAGCGGCCGGGAAAGCGATGCCTACATCAATCTGGATCAACCCAGCCAGGTGGGCAAGAACCGGGTGTCGGTGGCGGACACGCCGCAGTCGATCGAGGTGGTGGAGCAGGACTTCATCCAGGACATCGGCGCCCAGACCATCGAGGACGCGCTGGTGTATTCGTCGGGTGTGTTCGCCGAGCAGTTCGGCTTCGACACCCGCGTGGATACCGTATCGGTACGCGGGCTCGATGCCTCCCGCTATCTCGACGGCCTGCGCTCGATCTACGGGTTCTACAACAGCGTGCGCACCAACCCCTATGCGCTGGAACGCATCGAGGTATTGAAAGGGCCGTCGTCGGTGCTCTACGGCCAGTCGGAACTGGGCGGGATCATCAACGCCGTGTCCAAGCTGCCGCGTGCCGAGCAGCAGGGCGAAATCTGGGCCCAGGCCGGGTCGTTCTCGCGCATGCAGTTCGCCATGGACCTGACCGGGCCGCTGACCGAATCCGGCAATCTGCTCTACCGGTTGGTCGCACTGGGGCGGGATGCCGATACGCAGGTGGATTTCGTTGAAGACGACGGCTATGTGCTGTCGCCTTCGCTGACCTGGAAACCGCGTGACGGCACCGAGCTGACCGTCCTGCTCAACCGTCAGGTCAACACCGGCAAGGTGTCCGCGCAGTTCCTGCCCTCCCGCGGCACCATCGACCCCGCCCCGCGTGGCCGTATCCCCACGAACACTTTCGTGGGCGAGCCCGAGTGGGACCGCTACGACCGCGAGAAGACCGAAGTAACGCTGTTCCTGAATCAGCGCCTCACCGAGAACTGGGATTTCCGGGCCACCGCGCGGCATACCGATTCCGAAGCCGAAACCCGTGAGCACTGGACCCAGGTGGGCGAGGTGCCGGACGACGACGGCAACATCCCCCGCACCATCTTCCAGAGCGACAAGGCCACTGACGTCACCAACCTCGACCTTCGTCTGGAAGGCGTGGTGGAGCTGGGGCCGACGCGGCACCACCTGGCGATCGGTCTGGACCATCAGGATGCCCTGTTCACCGAGGACAACTACTACTCCGGGCCCGGTGAGGGCGGCACCATCAACGTCTATGATCCGCATTACGGCAATCTCCAGTCCCAGGTGCTGGACCCCGTCGACCGCCCGGACAGCGAAATCCGCCAGACCGGCCTCTACCTGATCGATCACATCGAGATCGATCGGCTGGTGGTGTCGGCGGCGCTGCGGCGGGATGACTCGGAAAACACCACGCTGGCCGTGGCCGGCCCGGATATCACTACCGAGGACGAGGTGACCACCGGCCGCGCGGGCCTGATGTACCGCTTCGATTCCGGTATATCGCCCTACGTCAGCTACGCGGAATCGTTCGTGCCCAATCTGGGTACCGACGAGGCGGGCGGCACGCTCGAGCCCACCACGGGTTCGCAGGAGGAAATCGGGCTGAAGTACCTGTCGCGCCGGCACAGCCTGTCGGTGGATCTGGCCTGGTTTGATATCGAGCAGGAAGACCGCGTTGCCCGCGGCAACACCCCTGGCGGTGTGACCCAGACCGGGGCCGTGGTCGACGGCTGGGAGGCCCAGGTCAAGAAGCGGTTCGGTCGCTTCGAGGTGCTGGCCAACTACACCCGGCTCGACGCGCGTGACGCAAGCGCGGGTACCCGCCTGGGCTATGTCGCCGAGGAGCTGGCCTCGATATGGAGCAAGTACCGCTTCGTGAACGGCTTTCGCCTGGGCGCCGGCGCCCGGCATCAGGCGGGGCTGGTTGGTGGCGGCGGCGCCACGGCAATCCCCGACGTCACGCTTTACGACGCCATGGTGGGGTACCGCACCGGCGCCTGGGACTTCAGCGTCAACGCCCAGAACGTCACCGACAAGACCTATGTTTCCTGGTGTCGCGGGCCGGGACTGGACTGCGGTTACGGCAGCCGGCGCAACGTCACCGCCAACGTCCGCTACCGCTACTGACAGGGTCGGCACGGCTCCGTCGAGCGGGCGGGCCCGTGCTATGCTGCATTATCGACAATAAGTCTTTCCCGATAATGCAGCAGGCCTTCCCCGTCGGCGCGGCCGACCTCGCCCGTGCCATCGCCGCCGGCGAGATCGGCAGCCGCCAGGCGCTGGACGTGTTTCTCGAGCGCATCGAACGCCGGAATCCGGCCATCAACGCGGTGGTCGTGCAGGATATCGAGGGCGCGCGCGCCCGGGCCGATGCGGCCGACGCGGCGCGGGCGGCCGGGCAATCCTGGGGGCCGCTGCACGGCGTGCCCATGACGGTTAAGGACACCTGGGAAGTGGCCGGCATGGTCACCGCCTGCGGCGATCCCGGTCTGGCCGATTATCGGCCAGCAACCACAGCCGTGGCCGTCCAGCGGCTGCTCGATGCCGGCGCCATCGTGTTCGGCAAGACCAACACCCCGCGCATGGCCCAGGACCTGCAGACCTACAACAAGGTCTACGGCACCACCAACAATCCCTGGGATGTCAGCCGCACGTCGGGCGGGTCCTCCGGCGGCGCGGCGGCCGCGGTGGCTGCCGGATTCACCGCCCTGGAACTGGGCAGCGATATTGGCGGGTCGATCCGCACCCCGGCCCACTGGTGCGGGGTCTATGGCCACAAACCCAGCTACGGCCTGATCCCGATGACCGGCCATATTCCGGGGCCGCCGGGGACCCGGTCGCAGCCGGATCTGGCCGTGGGCGGGCCGCTGGCCCGTGACGCCGCCGATCTGGAACTGGCAATGGACGTGCTGGCCGGGCCCGATGACCTGGCCGGCCGGGCCTGGCGGCTGTCGCTGCCGCCGGCCCGGCATTCCTCGCTCGCCGATTTCCGCATCGGCTGCTGGTTCGATGACGAGTTCGCGCCGATCGATACCGAGACTCGCCGCCTGCAGGGTACGCTGGCGACGGCGCTTGAGGGGGCGGGGGCCGAGGTCGACGCATCGCCGGATCTGCCGGTTCGCTTTCCCGACAGCTTCCTGCTGTATCAGCAGTTGCTCAACGCGGTGGTCGGGGCCGGCATTCCGCCGAAGCTCTACCGCAGGGCCCGGCGGGCAGCCGCCCTTTTCCGGCTGATGCGGCGTACGCGGGCCGGCACCCTGGGCGGGTTCGTCGCCGAAGCCACCCAGAGCCACAAGACCTGGGCCGGCGCCCACGAACGGCGCGAGCGCCAGCGCCGCGACTGGGCGGCGTTCTTCGAACGCTTCGACGTACTGCTGATGCCGGTGACCGCCACCCCGGCCATCCCGCACAACCAGGAAGGCAATCTGTTTGCCCGCCGCATCGACGTCGACGGCCGGGCGCTGCCGTATCACGAGATGTTCAAGTGGATCGCCCCGCCGACGTCGGCGTATCTGCCGGTGACCGTGGCGCCGATCGGCCGCACCGCCGCCGGGCTGCCGGTTGGCGTGCAGATCGTGGCGCCGTATCTGGAGGACCGCACCGGAATCGCCTTCGCCCGGCTGCTGGCCGACGTGATCGGCGGCTTCGTGGCCCCGCCGGCGTCCTGAGGTCGTCGGCGCGGTCCATCCGTGGCACCGTATCGGATCGCGAACATCAAGGAACGCCGTGACTGCCATGCGTCTGACGCTTATTGCCGTATTCTGCCTTTTCGCCGGTCTGGCCCGGGCCCAGTCCGTCGAGGACCTGGGCGCCGATCTCGAGAACTTTGACTACCCCCATCCGGTCGAGGTTTTCGATCTGGAAACGCTGCGCGGCCCGGTGCCCATGGCCTACATGGATGTCGCGCCGGAAGGCGAGGGCAACGGCGAAACCGTCCTGCTGCTGCACGGCAAGAACTTCTGCGCCGCCTACTGGGAGGCCACCATCACCACGCTGGTGGACGCCGGCTACCGGGTGGTCGCACCCGATCAGGTCGGTTTCTGCAAATCCGGCAAGCCGGCGGCCTACGGCTACAGCTTCCATCAACTGGCGGCCAACACGGCGACGCTGCTCGACGAACTCGAGGTCGAGCAGGTGACGGTCCTGGGTCATTCCATGGGCGGCATGCTGGCGACCCGGTTCGCGTTGATGTTTCCCGAGCGCACGGACCGCCTGATGCTGGTCAACCCGATCGGCCTGGAGGACTGGAAGGCCGAAGGCGTGCCCTATCGCGGGGTCGACGCCTGGTACCGGCGCGAGGCCGGCAAGGATTTCACCGCCATCCGCCGCTATCAGCAGAACTACTACTACGACGGCGAGTGGAAACCCGAATACGAGCGCTGGGCGAGGATGCTGGCCGGCATGTACGTGGGTGACGACGTCTCCCGCGTGGCCTGGGCCCAGGCGCTGACCTACGACATGGTTTACACCCAGCCGGTGGTGCACGAATTCGGCAATATCCAGGTGCCGACCACCCTGTTCATCGGCCAGCGCGACCGCACCGCCCTGGGCAAGGATCTGGTCGACGACGAACTGGTCGATCGCCTCGGCGACTACCCTGCCCTGGGCCGCGCCGCCCGCGACGCCATTCCCGACGCCGAACTGGTCACGTTCGACGACATCGGGCATCTGCCGCATATCGAGGCGCCGGCGCGGTTCCACGACGCATTGCTGAAAGCGTCGAACGTATCAGCGACTGAGTAGTTCCGGAGTGATGGCGTTCAGGCATGTCATCGGGTCGTCCGGGCCGCAGGCTCATGGATATGCTGAGGATCAAGACCAAGTACGACAGGGTCACGAGGGCAATCCCGGTCTGCCCCGGTCCTGGTAGAGCGCCCGCCGTTGAATCACTGACGTAGCCGGTTCGGGTCCTTCCCCCTTGGCTACAGTATCGGCGTGCCGATTGATTCTTTTATTCAGTATGGACTGAACATACTGAATGATGCACAATCGCACTCATGCCGGAATCCAACCCGACAGCCGTCGAAGCCTTCATCGAGCGCATGGGCCTGCATGCCCAGGGTGACGGGCTGCCGCGCATCGCCGGACGCATGCTCGGCTACTTCATCGTGCACGGCGGTCCGGCCAGCCTGGCGGAACTCGCGCGCACCCTGCAGGTCAGTCGTGCCAGCGTCAGCACCAACGCGCGGGTGCTGGTGAACCTGGGTGCGATCGAGCGCACCAGCGTGCCGGGCGACCGGCAGGACTACTACCGTCTGGCGCCGCAGCCCTACGCCCGCATTCTGGAGGGTTATCTGGAACGCATGCGGCGCACCCGCCTCGACGTGGCCCAGCTGGAAGCCGATCTGCCCGCCGACTGGGCTGGCGCACGGACGCGCATCACCGAAATGCGCCGGTTCTACGACGCCGCCCTGGACAACACCGAGCGTGTGCTCGAGGCGTTGGCAAAGGAAGAAGGAAAGCACCGATGAGGCAGTCTCCCGGAGCGCGCCCGTGAAGCGGCTGCGTAACCTGCATCCGGCGTGGATCGCCGCCGCGATCGCCGCGGCGGTCGCCCTCTGGATGGCAAGCGGCCAGGTGGGCCAGGAACCGCCGTCTGAAGCGGAAACCAGCCAATCCGCGCCCGAGCCCGGCCGGGTGAGCGTGCAGGTGCGCCAGTCCGAGGCCGAGCCGGTGATGCGCGAGGCGCGCCTTAGCGGTCGCACCGCGCCGGTGCGTGCGGTGACCGTGCGCGCGCGCACCCAGGGCCGGGTCGCGGAGATCGCCGCCGAACGCGGTGCGCGGGTATCCGAGGGCGAGGTGATCGCGCGGCTCGACCCCGACGATCGCCGCAGCCAGCTGGCCGAGGCGCGCGCCACCCTGGAGCAGCGCCGGCTGCAGTTCCAGGCCGCCGAGTCCATGCAGGCCAAGGGCTACCAGACCGAAGTCGACCTCGCCCAGGCGCGCGCCAATCTGGACGCCGCCCGGGCTGCGGTGGAGCGCATCCGTACCGACATCGACCACACCATCATCCGGGCGCCGTTCGACGGGGTGCTGGATACGCGCCCAGTGGAAGTCGGCGACGTACTGGCGGTGGGCGATACCGCGGGCCGGGTGATCCAGCAGGACCCGTTCACCGTCTACGGCAACGCCCCCGAGGACGTAGTGCCCTATCTGGAAGAGGGCCAGCCGGGTAGCGCGGAGCTGATCTCCGGCAAGACCCGCGAGGGGCAGGTGCGCTACATCGCCAGCGAGGCCGACGAAGCTACTCGGACATTCCGGGTGGAGCTCAAGGTCGACAACCCGGACGGCCGCCTGATCGCCGGCGCCTCGGCCGAACTGCGGCTGCCGTTGGAGGAGGTGCGCGCGCACGCGGTGGAACCGGCCATCCTGACCCTCAACGAGGACGGCGTGTTCGGCGTCAAGTCGGTGACCGACGACGGCACCGTGCGCTTCCATGCCGCCGACATCGTGCGCAACCGCGACGGCCGGGTATGGCTGTCCGGCCTGCCGGAGCGCCTGCGGCTGATCACCGTCGGCCAGGGCTTCGTGCGCGCTGGTGATGCGGTGGACACCGGCACCGAAGACGATGATGACCCGCCAGCCACGGCCGCGGCCGGCGAAGCGGAGTCGCCGGCGCCGTGAACCGATTGCTGGATGCCGCGTTCGCGCGGCCGCGCACCGTGCTGGTGGCGCTGGCCGCCATCCTGATCGCCGGGATGATCGCCTACGTCGAGATTCCCAAGGAGGCCGAACCCGACGTCACCATTCCCACCATCTACGTGTCCATGGCGCACCAGGGCATCTCGCCCGAGGACGCGGCGCGCCTGCTGGTCAAGCCCATGGAGCAGGAGCTCAAGGGCCTGGAGGGGATGACCGAGATTCGTGCCACCGCCGGCCAGGGCTACGCCAACGTGGTGCTGGAATTCGAGGCCGGATTCGATCCCGACCGGGCGCTGGACGAGGTACGCAACCGGGTCGACCGGGCGCGCCCGGAACTGCCCGACGAGACCGAGGAACCACATGTCCAGGAGGTCAACGTCGCGCTGTTCCCGGTGCTGATCGTCAACCTCTACGGCGACGTCGCCGAGCGCACGCTGGTGCAGCTGGCGCGCAACCTCAAGGACGAGCTGGAGGGTCAGTCGGGGGTGTTGGAGGCCGACATCGGCGGCGATCGCGATGAGCAGATCGAGTTGATCATCGACCCCACCCGGCTGGAGACCTACGGCCTGTCGCTGGAGGAGGTCTACAACGCCGTCAGCCGCAACAACCAGCTGGTGCCGGCCGGTGCGGTGACCACCGGCAGCGGCCGTTTCCCGCTCAAGGTGCCGGGCGTGATCGACGACCCCGACGAATTTCTGAACCTGGCGATCAAGGAATCCGAAGGCCGGGTGGTCACGGTAGACGACGTCGCCGAGGTGCGCCGGACGTTTCGCGACCCGCAGGGCTTCGCCCGCCTGAACGGCCAGCCGACGCTGGCGCTGGAGGTCACCAAGCGCCTGGGCGCCAACATCATCGAGACCAACGAGGCGGTGCGCGCGGCCACCGAGCGCCTGCGCCGGGACTGGCCGGACGCGGTCCGGGTGGCCTATACCCAGGATCGCTCCGAGGACGTGCGCACCATGCTCTCGGATCTTCAGAACAACGTGCTCTCCGGCGTGCTGCTGGTGATGATCGTGATCGTGGGCATTCTCGGCCTGCGCGCCGGCACGCTGGTGGGCGTAGCTATACCGGGCTCGTTCCTGCTCGGCATCCTGGTGCTGGCGGCGATGAATCTGACCGTGAACATCGTGGTGCTGTTCTCGCTGATTCTGGCACTGGGCCTGCTGGTGGATGCGGCTATCGTGGTGGTGGAGCTGGCGGATCGTTACCAGGCCGAGGGCCAGCCGCGCACCCAGGCCTACAAGCACGCCGCCCAGCGCATGGCCTGGCCGATCATCTCGTCCACCCTGACCACGCTGGCGGCGTTCGCGCCGCTGCTGGTTTGGCCGGGCGTGATCGGCGAGTTCATGCGCTACATGCCCATCACCCTGATTGCCGTACTGACCGCCTCGCTGCTGATGGCACTGGTGTTCGTGCCCAACCTGGGCGCGGCCGTGGGCGGGGCGCCGCCGTCCGGCGGCGAGCGCGCCTGGCGCCCCGGCGACAGCCTGACCGGCTACACCGGCGCCTACGTGCGGGTGCTGCAACGCATGCTGAATCATGCCGGCAAGGTGGCGCTGGGCGCGGTGGTCGCGCTGGTCGGCTCGATAATCCTGTACGCGAACGTGGGCAAGGGCGTGGAGTTCTTCCCCGACATCGAACCGGACAACGCGGTGGTCCAGATACGCGGGCGCGGCTCGCTGTCGGTCGAGGAAATCGACCGGCTGGTGCGCAGGGTGGAATCGCGCGTGGTGGGCATGGACGCGTTCGAGTCCGTTTATGCGCGCAGCGGCCTGCAGTTCCGCGAGGGTACCGCCGACGATGTCATCGGCCAGGTCCGGCTGGCGTTCGAGGACTGGGGCACCCGGCCGCCGGCGGCCGAGGTGCTGGCCGAGGTCCGCCGCCGGGTGGCCGACATCCCCGGCGTGGCCATCGAGGTGCGCGAGCAGGAACAGGGGCCGCAGGAGGGCAAGCCGGTGGTGCTGGAGCTGTCCGGACCGTCGCTGGCCGAGCTGGCACCAGCCGCCGAGTGGGTGCGCAAGGGCATGCGCGAGGTCGGCGGCTTCACCGACGTTACCGACAGCCGGCCGACGCCGGGCCTGGAATGGCGCCTGCAGGTCGATCGCGGCGAGGCCGCGCGCTACGGCGCCGATATCGCCGCCATCGGGCAGGCGGTGCAGCTGGTCACCCAGGGCATCAAGGTGGGCGAGTACCAGGCCGCCGATGCCGAGGACGAACTGGATATCCGGGTGCGCTATCCACAGGCCCACCGTGACCTGGACGCCCTGAGCGACCTGCGCGTGCAGACCACCGACGGCATGGCGCCGGTGAGCAACTTCGTCACCCGCGAGCCGGGCCAGAAGGTGGATCTGATCCACCGCACCGACGGCCGCCAGACGGTCAGCGTGGAGGCCGATGTCGCCCAGGGCCGCCTGGTCGCCAGTCAGCTCGCCGCCCTGCGCGACTGGGTGGCCGACAACCGCGCGGACGCCGATCTCGACCCGCGCCTGGGCGTGACCTTCAAGGGCGAGGACGAGGATCTGCGCGAGGCCGAGTCGTTCCTGAGCAAGGCCTTTCTGGCCGCCATCGCGCTGATCGCGATGATCCTGCTGACCCAGTTCAACAGCTTCTACCAGGCGTTCCTGATCCTGTCCGCGGTGGTGTTCTCCACCATCGGCGTGCTGCTGGGACTGATCGTCACCGGCCGGCCGTTCGGGGTGGTGATGTCGGGCATTGGCGTGATCGCGCTGGCCGGCATCGTGGTCAACAACAACATCATCCTCATCGACACCTACAACCTGATCCGCGCCGAGGGCCGCGGCTATCTCGACGCCGTGCTCCAGACCGGCGCCGAGCGCCTGCGGCCGGTGATACTGACCACCGTGACCACGGTGCTGGGCCTGATGCCGATGGTGCTGGGGCTGAACATCAACCTGTTCGCGCGCGAGGTCAGCGTCGGCGCGCCCTCCACCCAGTGGTGGACGCAGCTTTCCACCGCGGTGGTCGGCGGTCTGCTGTTCGCCACCGTGCTGACCCTGATCGTGACCCCCTGCCTGCTGGTGCTGGGGGCGCGCACGCATGATTGGTTCGCCGCGCGGCGCGGCAAGCAGTCGGAGGGAGACTGACATGCGCGCAATCGCCGTTATCGCTGCCGTGGTGCTGCTGCCGTCAGCCGGCACCGCCGCGGCCGCCGACGACCTGCTGCAAGTCTACGACCGGGCCCGGACAGCCGACACCGAATTGCAGTCCGCGCGCGCCGAAGCCGGTGCCGCCGATGCCCGCTATCGCCAGGCGCGCGGACAGCTGCTGCCGAACATTTCCGGCAGCGCCAGCTACTCGCAAGTCAGCCAGGAGCAGCGCTTCGAGGGCACCGATGGTGCCGACGCCGGGTTCGGCGGCGGGGGTGGCAACGACGATTTCCAGGAACAGCAGTCGCTGACGCTGTCCTTTAGCCAGCCGCTGTTCGACTGGACGGCATGGCAGGCCAAGGATGCCGCGGCGGCGCGCGGCGAGGCCGCCGAGCGCGATCTCGCCGCGGCCGAGCAGTCGCTCATGGTGCGCACCGCCCGGGCCTACTTCGACGTGCTCGCGGCGCGCGACGACCTGGAGGCCGCGCAGCGACAGCAGGAAGTGATTGCGCGACAGCTCGACCGTGCCGATGCCGCGTACGAGTCCGGGCTGTCGCCGGTGACCGAGCGTCAGGAGGCGCAGTCGGAACTGGACGGCGCCCGGGTCGAGGCCATCACCGCCCGCAACAGCCTGAACCGGGCGCGCGACGCCCTGCGCCAGCTTACCGGACAGGCACCGGCGGGTCTGGCGCCGCTGGCGGATACCGGACCGGCATCCGTGACGGAGGCCGATGTCGAGACCTGGCTGGCGCGGGCGCAGTCCCGGAGTCCGGCCGTGGCGGCCGCACGGCGCGCCTATGCGGGGGCCCGTGAGGACATGGACAGCCAGCAGGGTGGGCACCTGCCCACGGTGTCGCTGGTGGGGCGGATCGGCGAGAGCGAGCAGGTGGTCAACTTCCCGGTCGGCGGCACCAGCGGCGAGTTCGACTCGATCACCGAAACCCGCTCGGTCGGCATCGAACTGAGCCTGCCGATCTTTTCCGGGGGCGCGACCAGCGCGGCGGTGGACGAGGCCCGCTATCAACTGGAACAGGCCCGCCAGGACCTGATCGCCGCCCGCCGTCAGGTGACCGTGGACGTACGCACTGCCTACGACGACGTAACCGCTGCCGCGGCCCGCATCGAGGCCCTGGATGCCGCCATCGCCTCCGGCGAGACCGCGGTGGAGGCGGCGCGCGCCGGCCGCCAGACCGGCACCCGCAATATCCTCGATGTGCTCGAGGCCGAGATCGAGCTGGTACGGCGGCGCGCCGACCGCCAGCAGGCCTGGTACGACTTCTTCAGCGCGCAGCTGCGCCTGCGCCAGGCTGCCGGCATTCTGGTCAGGGACGACCTCGAACGCGTCAACGCGCGTTTGGCGAAGGCGGACACGGCAACCGGGCAGGAGTGAGCATGCCGCGCTTCATGTGGGTTTAGCCCGCCATAAGCTTAAAGGCCAGCGGCCCGGATGAACGACCGGTGGGAAAGTCACAGCCGGTCGATCGCGTTCAGTCCGCCGCCGGCCCGAACGGCGAGTCCATGCGCTCGGGGCCGTCGTTGTCGTCGGCGATTTCCAGCCGCAGGGTACTGGGGTCCAGTTTCAGGTCCGAGTGGTTGATGATGGCTTTGACCTGATCATCGGGCAGTTGCAGCTTCAGCCCGAAGCTGCGCGTGACCGGCGTGGAAACTACCTGGTCGACCGCCAGCGTGGTGGACAGCACCGTCTCGAGCCGGGTGTTGAGGTTCTGGTTGGCTACCACGGTGAGCGGGCCGTCGTACCTGAAGCGGATGGTCTCCCGCACCGGCACCTTGAGGTCGACCGGGATGTTGAGCTTGAGCGGCAGGCGCGCCTTGATCTCGATATTGCGGTACTGCTTGATGGTGCGGAAATCCAGATCGGTGCGGGCGGTGATGTCCGCGTAGGTGTCCACCGGCAGCAGTCCGTTGTAGGTGATGTCGAAATCCAGCGGCACGTCGGCGTCGAGCGACACATCCAGGTCGTACTCGCCGCGCATGGGCACGACCACCTCGCGGTCGAACGGCACCTGGGCGTTGATCAGGCCCTTCATGCCGATATCCAGCACGTTGGTCACCTCGGTCTCCACTTCCAGTTCGTCCGGCAGACCCAGCGCCAGCGGCTGCTCCGAAATGGTCAGCCCCAGCCGCAGGTTGAGCAGCAGCCAGAAGCCGGCCGCACCGCCCACCACCACCGCACCCACCACCAGACCGCCGCCCAGCAGCCAGGGCAGGATGCCGCCGCGTTGCTGCAGCGGCAGCCGCATCACGGCGTGCCCTCGGCGTCCGCGGTGCCATCATCTTCATCCTTCAGCCCGACGTCGAGGGTACGCAGCGGCAGCTTCAGGTCGGCGTAGTCGATGATCACTTCGGTGGGGTCCTCGGGCATGAACACCCGGGCCTTGAGCTGGGATTTCACCGGCACGCTGAGATCGGCCTGGATGGGGATGTCGGCGTCGATGGTCGTTTTCAGCGGGACTTCCAGATTCTGCTTGAGCTTGGCGGCCACCGGCGCGGTGAATTTGAGCTGCACGTTCTTGTCCACCGGGATGTTCAGATTGATGGGCACGTCCGCCTTGATCGGGATGTCGCCGCGAATCGGCAGTTCCAGGGTGTCGCCCAGTACCTCGGCGGTGATCACCGCGTCCACGCTTAGCGTCTGGTCGATGGTGATGGTCTCGTTGACCGGCACGTTCATCTGGATCGGCACTTCGGCGTCGAACTTGGCCAGCAGGTTGAGCGTTTCGTCCACCGGAATGGACACGGTCTGGTCGATGGGCACGCTGGTAGAGATGACGTCGTCCAGCGTGATGTCCAGGTTGTTGAGCACATCGGCGGTGGCGTTGAGCGGCTCCGGTATGGTCACCATCGCCGGCTGGTTGGTCAGCAGGAGCCGGGCATCCACGTTCTTGAATACCCAGTAGCCGATCAGGGCCCCGCCGACGGCGGCGCCGGCCAGCACCACCAGCAGGAACAGCCAGAAACCGATTGCGCCCCGTTGACGGCGGGGTGACGAAGCATCAGCGCGCATGTGGCTTGCCCTCTTCAGAATTCATAACCAACGGACAGGGTGAGGTTGTCGCGGTCGGTGAGGATGTTGTTGTTGCCGCCGCCCGCGAAGATGGTCTGGGTGACGTTGGCGGACCAGCGTCCGGCGTTGAGTTCCAGGTCCAGGAACAGGATCTTGCGCCCCTCGATGAAGTTGGCCGCCAGCCCGGGCGAGACCCCGTCGACATCGTGGAACAGGGCGATGGTGGGCACCAGCGAGGCGCCCGACCAGGGCACGTTCTGATAGCTCAGCAGCGAGGCCACCCGGTAACCCCAGGCGAATTCGGTCACGAACCCCCCGGTGGTCTGGGCCGGGTTGATCTTGAGCGCATCGCCGGTTTCGGCGATCCCGGGCGAGGCATGGGTGAGCGTGCCCTGGGCCTCGAACTGCAGCTCACGCTGGTCAGGCAGATCCGGCAGCCAGGAGGTGGCCACGTCGAACAGCAGAATGAACTGGTCCGCACCCAGTGGGGCGCTAGCGCCGCCGCGCAGCCGGGTGAAGTTGAAACTGGTGGTCAGGTTCTTGAGCCGCTCGTAGCCGTGGATGGACTGGCCCGGCCGGATTTCGCCGGGCGTGCCGCCCCGGTAGGCGGTGACGAAATCCGGCAGGGCCCGCTGCGAGCCTGCCAGGGTGGCCCCGCCCAGCCCGTCCAGGGTGGGAAAACCCAGCGCCTCGGTCAGGCTTTGCTGGGTGCCGGCGATGGTGTCGCACACCGGACCCAGAATCCCCAGTGCATCCAGATTGTTGCAGGCGTTGCCGGGGTCGAGCGAATCCACCGCGTTGGGGATCAGCGGCACGTCATCACGGGGAAACGCCGGCTGGAAGGCGGCGAACAACACGTCCTCGATATCCACCTGCACCGGCAGATTGGGGCGGAAGGCGAGTTCCCCCTGCATCGCCCAGCCGCCAATCAGCGTGTTGTAGGTCAGCCCGAAGATGTGGATGTCTTCCGGGTATTCGAGGAAATAGGTGGCGGTGTCCAGCGGCAGGGCGTTGCGCTCGGTGAGCAGGCCGCCGGTGCTGGGTCCGGTGGGGTTCAAGCCGCAGGCGGCGAAGAAGTCGGCCACGTTGGTGGCGTCGAGTCCCAGTGGATTGCCCTCGCGGCGGGCGCAGCTAGCATCGGTGGCGGTGGCGCCCACCAGCGGGATGCGGCTGTGGTAGTTGGCGGCGTAGAAGCCGATGTCCAGGCCGCTGTCGCCGATGGCGTCGGTGAACCGGTTCACCCGGAACCCGTACTGGCCGCCGTGCTCCGGGTTGCGGTTGCCTGATCGAGCCCCGGCGAAGCTGGTGTCGGTGACCAGCGCCGCGGTGTCGTTGGCCGGGGTGCCCAGCTGGTTCGGGTCGTCGGGGGTCTTGCCGAAGGGCAGCGGGATGGCGTCGTCGGATGCGACTTCATTGTTGGCGTCGAAGAAGGACACTAGCCCCCCCTTGGGCGGCAGCAGATAGGGCCGCCATTCGAACTGGTAGAAGGCCTCGGCGGCAATTGACGGGGTCAGCTGGGTGCCCACCGATACCAGCCCCACCGGCCGGTAGAGCTCGGTCAGCTCGAAGCCGGGGCGCAGCAGGTTGGTGTAGGCCGGCGGGTTGATGAAGTTCAGCGAGCCGCGCAGGGCGATGGTGCCTTCGCCCCAGGGCAGCAGCTGGCGCCCGATCTTGACGTCCAGCTCCCGGCCGCCGATGAATGGCATCCGGAAGAAGACGTTGAGTTCGCGCAGGTCGAACAGGCGGCCGAGCTCGCGTTCGGTCTGCTCGTTGCGTTCCTCGGTGACCTGCACGCCCGGCTGCGGGCCGGGTTCCACGATCTGATTGGGCCGGGTTTCCTGGAAGTCGATGTTGATGGGATCGATCAGCGCCAGCCAGCCGATCTCCATCCCGACGTTGTCGAACCAGCCGCGGTCGCCGAAACGCAGCGTCGCCATCGACAGCCATTTGGTGGTGGTGGCGGTGACATCGTATTTGTCGTAATTGAGGTTGCCGTCGTCGGTGAACATGGCCGTTGCGCCGGGTGCGGCCAGGAAGCGTTCATTGGGTTCGGTGTCGTCCGGGTCCACGCTGATGCAGTCGTCGGCGGCGCACAGATCCCGATTCTCGGGTAGCGACGCCTTGCCGATCAGATCCCGATCGGGGCTCTGGGTGCGCAGCTGGATGCCGGTGGACAACTTGTTCTGCCAGTCGATGTCGATGCCGCCCAGGGCGTCGAAGTCCCAGCGAACGGCCTGTGCCGGCAGCGCCGTGGCCAGTGCCGCCAGCGCAATCAGCAATCCCCCCTGCCGCATCGGCATGCGGTGTCTCCTCTCGCTTCGACCCGGCTCGTCGGCCGATGGCCTCTTGTATTATTCGCGCTTGCGGCTGCGCCAGAACTGGATGCGCGGCAGGTCTTCCGCAATCTCCTCGGTCTGGCCGGCAATGCTCTCGATCTGCCCGCCCAGGGACTCCAGGAACAGGGCGATGCGGAACACCGTCATCACGAACTCCAGGAACACCCGGATCGCGGTGACTACCGCCACGAACAGGGCCGGTCCGATCACCAGCAGCCAGGCAATCCCCATGCCCCAGGACTGCCCGAAGCCCCAGACAATCCAATACACTGTCAGCAATGCGGCAAACCCGATTGCCAGCCCGTAGATGATGGGCAGCATCCGCGTGGTCAGCAATTCGCGCATCTGCAGATCGAACAGCTGCCGCGCGAATAGACGGCCCAGTTCCGCGGCGGACTGCCGCAGCGAGGTCGGCTTGACGCCGTCAGCCGGGTCGGGCTGCGGCGGTGGCGATTGATCGACCATGACACCCCGCGAGAAAGAGGAAAGCCGCTTTACTCGTTTACATCAACGAATGTAACTTAACTGTGACGGCCTGCCAACCAAGCTGCAGCATGGCGCGAAACGGGCCGCAACAACATCCGAAGCCGTGCGACAGGAGTCCCCGATGAGCAATCGCCGTATGCCCCTGCGACGGGCCCCGCTGCCATTCCGCCTGCTGGGTGGCGCGGTCCGGGCGGCCGGCAACCTGCCGGGCAGCGACCTGGCCGCCCGCGGGGCGCGCGAGACCGAAGCCTGGCTGCTGGGCGAGCTGGCCCAACGGCTGGACGCGTACCGTGATGCGCCCGCTACGTCCGGGGAACCGTACGAGGCGCCGGATCTGCCGCCCGCGGCCGACGCCATCACCCGTTTTCAGGCGCTGCTGGCAGTATCCCTGCAGCAGCGCCCGGAAGACGCCCGGCTATACCTGTTCGATCGCATCGTGGCCCGGCTGGTGCCCGACGAGGCACGCATCATCGCGGCGCTGTCGGATGGCGAGCCGGTGGCCGTGTGCCACGTCGGCGCCGGGATGCGGGTGGGGCCGGTGTCGCGGTGGGTGCTGGAGAACGCCTCCACCGTGGGCAAGGACGCCGGGGTGATGCTGAACGACCAGGTGCCCAACTATCTTGCTCACCTGCGCATGCTCGGACTGGTGCGCATTGGCGGCCCCAGCGAGGCCCTGCAGACCAAGTATGAAATTCTCGAAACCGATGCCCGGGTGCGGGAAGCGGTGGCAATGGTGGACAATGAACTCAGGATGCGGCCGCGCCTGCAGCGCGGCACGCTGGTGCTTTCGGAACTGGGGCAGGCGTTGTGGCGGGCCTGCGAGACGTCGGCACTCGATAACGACGATAGCTAGCTGGACTCAGCCGATTCGGGGGAGGGCAGATGGAGGAAGCCGGGTTTCTCGGCCTGGGGCTGGAAACATGGAAGTACATCTCCATGCCCGTGATCAGCGCGGTTGTGGGCTATGTCACCAACGTGATCGCCATCCGCATGATGTTCCACCCCCTGGAGTTCATCGGCATCAAGGAGCCGATCCTGGGCTGGCAGGGTATCGTGCCGCGCAAGTGCGCGAAGATGGCGGGCATCGCGGTGGACACCATTACCTCCAAGCTGCTCGACGAGGAGGAAATCTTCTCGCGGCTGGATCCCCAGCGCATCGCCGACGAACTGGAGCAGCCCACGCTGGCCATGGTCGACGAGATTACCGAGGCGGTGATGCGCCGGCATCAGCCGCTGTTGTGGGAGTCGCTGCCAAGCGCGATCAAGCGCCAGATCATCCGCCGCATCCAGGGCGAGGCCCCGGAGGTGATCGCCGAGGTGATGGGGGAGGTCCGCACCAACATCCGCCAGATGTTCGATCTCAAGGACATGGTGGTGTCGAGCCTGGTGCGCGACAAGCCGCTGCTCAATCGCATCTTCAAGGAAACCGGGCGGGCCGAGTTCCGCTTCATCGGTCGCTCCGGACTGTATTTCGGCTTCCTGTTCGGTTGCCTCCAGATGGGGGTCTGGGCGTTCTACCAGGAATGGTGGTTGCTGCCGGCGTTTGGCCTGATGGTGGGCTATGCCACCAACTGGGTGGCGCTGAAGATGATCTTCAACCCCAAGGAACTGTGGCGCGTGGGCCCTTTCTCCGTCCAGGGCCTGTTCCACAAGCGGCAGATGGAAGTGGCGCGGGACTACGGCGAACTGGTGTCCCAGGAAATACTCACCCCCGGCAACATTCTCGAGGCCATTCTCAAGGGCCCATACGCGGACAAGCTGTTCGCGTTGGTGGGCCGGCACGTGCAGGAGGCTATCGATGATTCCACCAGCGTGGCCCGGCCATTTGTCGCCTGGACCGTTGGCACGCGAAACTACCGGCTGATGAAGGAATCCGCCATCAGCGAGGTGCTGGCCCGCATGCCCGTGGCCCTGCAGCATGTCACTGACTATGCCGAGGACGCGATGCAGATCCGCGATACCCTGGTCAGCCGGCTGCAGGCGCTGAATTCGACCGACTTCGAGGGCATGCTGCGCCCGGCCTTCGAGGAGGATGAATGGATTCTGATTGCGGTGGGCGCGGCGCTTGGGTTCGCGGTGGGCTGGTTCCAGCTGATCGTGCTGTTCGGTAGCGAGTTCGCGGCCGCGTTCGGCTGATCGTCAGGAGAGTGATGTCATGGCAGACAAACCCGGCAAGAGCCTGAGCCTGCCCACGCCGATGCCGGTGCGTCTGCTGCGCCGGGCCGCCGAGCGCGCGCAGGAATGGCCCATGGCCGGCACCGCGGTGAAGCGGCTGCAGGCCGCCGAGGAATGGGCCGTCAACGAACTCAAGCACCGGCTGGATGAGCTGTCGGACAGCGAGCCGCGCCGGCCGCGGCCCAGTCATTCGACCGATGCCCGGGCGATGCTGGCCGGTTTGCTCAACGATGCCGACCGCCTCACCATCGACCAGGCCCGGGAGCGCGAATTCATCGGCGTGCTGGGCCAGTTGTGCCCCGATCAGGCCAAGATGCTGGCGGTGCTCGGCGATGGCCGGCAGCTGCCGCTGTTGCACGTGGGGGCCGGACTGCCGGCCGGGTCGATCCGGGAATGGGTGCTGGAGAATGCCACCAGTCTGGGGCGCGAGGCCGGCGTGACCCTGCGCGACGACGTGCCCCGTTTGGTCGGGCAGATGCGCTCGCTCGGGGTGCTGCATGTGGGTCCGGAGGATGCCGGCCTCAAGACCGCCTACGAAATGCTGGCCGCCGACACCGGCGTGCGCGACGCCAGTGTCTACATCAAGAACACCCTGCGCCTGTGGCCGCGAATACAGCGCCATACGGTGTCGCTGTCCCGGTTCGGACAGGCCCTCTGGGCATTCGCCGGGCCCGGGTCATGACCGACGGCCCCTGGCTCTGGGTGGCGCTGGGCGTGCTCACCTTCGTGTTGGGCTTCATGCTGTCCTGGTGGCAGATGCGGCGGCGGCTGCAGAGCCGGGTCAATGAAGTGGTGGCCGAGGAAGTGGCGAAACGCATCCAGCAACGGGTACTCGACGAGCTTGGCGGCCAGCGGCCAGCCGAAACGCAGCAACGACATGAATCAGGCCATGACGCAGAAAAACGCTGATCGCATCACCTTCGGGGAGCTGGCCCGGGCCGGCCTTCGCGATGTCGTGCGCACCCCCAGTCTGGCACGCGGTGTGGGGCTGATCGGTGCCTCGCGCCTGTTCAAGCATCTGTCCATCGGCCGGCTGGTGGAGCATCACGCCCGCCGCCATCCGCACCGCACCGCCCTGCGATTCGAGGACGAGGCCTACACCTACGCCGAGTTCAATGCGGTGGCCAACCGCTACGCGCATGTGCTCAAGAAATCCGGGATTCGTTCCGGCGACCGGGTGGCGGTGCTGGTGGGCAACCGGTCGCACACGCTCATGGCGGTAACCGCCATCGTCAAGCTGGGTGCCGCCGCTGCCATGTGCAATACCAAGCAGCGGGGCGAGGTGCTGGCCCACAGCCTGGGCCTGGTGGAACCCGCGGCGGTGCTGGTCGGCGATGATCTGCACGAGGCCTTCGACGAGGTGCGAAGCGGGCTCGGGTTCGATCAGGGCGATCGCGTCTGGCATGTGGGCGACGACAGCCGGCCGCCGGATTCCGCCGCCTACCGGGATCTGACCGCGGAGGCGCGCTCGCAGTCCACCGCCAACCCCCCGGATACCCGGCGGGTGGACAAGTCGCAGGCAGCATTCTTCATCTTCACCTCGGGCACCACCGGCATGCCCAAGGCCTCGGTGATGAGCCATACCCGCTGGCTGCGCGGCGGGGCCGGGCTGGGCCTGGCCGGCATGGGGTTGTGCGCCGACGACGCGCTCTACTGCTGTCTGCCGCTTTACCACAACAACGCCCTGACCGTGTCCTGGGGCGCGGTGCTCTGTGCCGGGGCCACCATGGCGCTGGGCCGCAAGTTCAGCGTCTCGGCCTTCTGGGACGAGGTGCACCGTTACGAAGCCACCGCCTTCTGCTATATCGGTGAACTGTGCCGCTATCTGCTGCGGGCGCCGGCCGGCCCCGGCGACCGCGATCACCTGGTGCGGGTGATCATCGGCAACGGTCTGCGCCCGGACATCTGGGACGACTTCAAGCAGCGCTTCGGCATCGAGCGGGTGTGCGAGTTCTACGGCGCCAGCGAAGGCAACCTGGTGTTCGTTAACGGTTTCAACATGGACCGCACCGCCGGTTTCTGCCCGCTGTCATTCGCAGTAGTGGCGTTCGACCCGGTCACCGAGGCACCCACCAAGGACGACCACGGCCGCCTGCAGGAAGTGGCCACCGGCGAGGTGGGGCTGCTGCTGACCAAGATCACCAGCATGGCTCCGTTCGAGGGTTACACCGACGCCGAGGCCAGCGAGAAGAAACTGTTCCGCGACGCGTTCAAGAAGGGTGACTGCTGGTTCAATACCGGCGATCTGGTGCGCGATCAGGGCATGCGCCACATTGCCTTCGTCGACCGCCTGGGCGATACCTTCCGCTGGAAGGGCGAGAACGTGGCCACCACGGAAGTGGAAAAGGCCCTCAACAGCCACCCCCAGGTTGCCGAGAGCGTGGTCTACGGGGTCGAGGTGCCGCACACCGACGGCCGCGCCGGCATGGCCGCGATCACGCCCGAAGGCGATGATCTCGACTGGGCCGGCCTGGCCGCGCATCTGCAGGCGGAACTGCCGGCCTACGCGGTGCCGGTGTTCATCCGGCTCAAGGGGGAGCAGGAAGTCACCGGCACGTTCAAGCATCGCAAGGTGGATCTCAAGAAGGAGGGTTTTGCACCGCCTGGTGACGAGACGGTCTACTGGCTGCCGCCAGGCGGTGATGCCTACGAGCCGCTGACCGCCGACACCCGCCGGGCCGTCGAACAGGGCGAGATGTCGCTCTAGCCAGTCCGGTTCAGGGTGACGCCGTAGAACTCCGTCATCAGCCGGTACAGGGGATTGTGGGCATTCGCCAGCACGTCGGGTGACTGGAAGAACATCTCGGACGTATCCAGAAACAGTGCATCCGGCGTCTCCGCCCCGGCCAGTGCCGGCAGGGCTTCGCGGGCTGCGCGGTCGGTGGCCAGGGCGTTGAACTGGCGCCACCATTTTTCCGGATACTCGGCGGCACAACGGTTGCGCGGATGCGCGGTGCGCTGATCCGCCAGCCGCGCGGCGAAGGCCCGGATCACCGGGTTGGCCGGGCTGCGACTCATGGCGTCCTCCACCGCTGTCCAGGCCAGCCCCACCCGGCTGGGCGGATCGTCCCCGCCTTCCAGCGCTATCTCGCGCACGTCCGGAAAGCAGTCCGCGTCCTTGCCCAGCCGCAGCAGGCAGGCGTTGCCGGCCACCGCCAGGCGGATGATGTCGGGCACGGCCTGGCCGCTGGCGGTGAAGCGCTTGTGTCGCAGGAAGCCGCGTACCTGGGTGGCCAGTCGCCGCTGCTCCGCTGTAGTCAGGCGGGGGAAGGCGCCGACCGTGGCCGCCAGCCTTTCTGAATCGATACCGGGACCGTGCCGGCGGCGGGCGATCAGCACCGGGGCGAAGAACAGCACCACCCCCAGTGCGGCCAGTCCGGCCCCGGCGGCGATGAATACCAGCGCCCCGTTCACGGGTGCGGCGTCAGGTCAGCCCGGTGCTCTGCAGCAGCATCACCGCAGCCTGGCCGGCGGCCTCGCCGCCGCCGGTAATGCCCATCTCGTCGCCGAACAGCACGATCAGCTGGAATACGCCCACCATGAACCCCAGCGCCGCCCCCACCGCGATCAGGATCCACTCGTCCTGCTCGAAGGCCGGGCGCAGCATGCCCTCGAATTCCTCCGGCGACAGTGCCTGCAGTCGGGTCATCAGGGTGTTCTGCAGATCCAGCGCATCGTCGGCATAGGATTCCACATGCTTCAGGGCATCCGGCATGTTGCCGATGATCTTCTCCACCGCGCTGTTCTTCATGCGGATGTAGTTCTGGGTGCCCACGGTGAAGGTGACGAACGGCTTGGCAATCGACGTCTGTTCATCGATGGCCTTTTGCACGTGCCGCCCGATCATGGCGAACACCTTGTCCGAATACGGTCCCTTGAGGACGGCCTCGATGATGTTCGCGGGGGTGATCAGTTCCTGCGATACCAGCCGCCCGTAGTCCTTGGCCACCTCTTCCTGGCGCTTCATGAAAAGGCCCTGGATGTTGAACGGGCCGATGCGGAATACCTCCTTGGGATTGAAGATCATCTGCAGGGCCAGCCAGTTGGTGGCGTAGCCGACCGCGAGCCCGAAGGCGGGTAGCAGCCACCATTCCTGGAAGAACAGCCAGACGATCATCTGTACCACACCGAACAAGCCGCCGAAGTAGATGCCCGAGCGGGCGATGAACTTGAACTCGGCGTAGCCCACTTCCTGGAAGATGGTGTTGAGCAGCGCCTTGTCCCGGGTCAGGTTGGTGATGACCATGTCCTTGAGGTCGTACATCTGCTCGATGTTGGCCTTCAGCTCGGACATGATCTCGGCCACGATCTCCGGCATCTCGCGGTTGATGCGTTTGTAGATCTGGTTCTTGACCACGTTCGGCAGCGATTCCCACAGCGTGGGCTGGTGCTCCAGCATCACCTGGTTGGTGATGTCCTCCACCATGTTGTTGAGCGGGCCCTCCAGCTCCTCGGCGATGCGCTCCGGGTCCAGCCGCGAGAAGATTTCCTTCTGATCGATCAGCTTCTCGGTGATGGTGTCCACCGAAATGCCTGCCATCTTGGCCGCCCGCCGCGGGATGATGCCCTGCCATCCGAGAATCGGCTTGTAGACGCCGATGAACTCGATCGGGTGGAACATCATGTAGATGGCCACCACGTTGGTGCCGTATCCCACGATCGCGCTGATCACCGGCATCGACAGATAGACCAGGGGGTTGGCCAGGAAATCGGCAAAGCCTTCCATGATGGTTCTCGCTCCCGTCGTCGAGCGGTCCGGGGCCGCTCCTCCCTGCACCTGGTCACGATGTCGCCGATCGCGCCGGTTTAGTGTTGTAAAAGTCAGTAATGACTGTAACAGTATGTCAGAGAATTCTGTAAGCCAAATCGCCCCGGGAGGATGCCGGCGCGGACAGCGGTGGCGATCAGGTCTGATCCTCGGGTATCGGGTGCAACAGGCGCGGTTTCGGGAGGGGAACGCATGAGTCAGAACGCGATGCAGGCACTGCAACAGCGGCTGGGGGCCGGTGCCGACGAACTGGCATTTCTGGAATTCGTGGACGACGACACGCTGGCGATCGTCAGTGACGCTGCCGGCCGCGAGCTGGATGCCCGCCACGATGCCCTGACTACCGCCATCACCGAGGGCGTATCGGCCTTGCCGGGCATGCTCGGCAGCCTCGCCCGCCGCGTGCTTGCCTGAGGGGTCTGCAATGACCGACCAAGCCCTGCCCGATCTGGAAACCCGTGCCGAACTGGCCAAGCTGGCAGCACTGCTGTATCTGCCGGAGGAACGGCTGACCGGCCTGCGTGGCAGCGGCGCGGCCAACATTCGCCGCCTGCGCCGGCGCATCCTCGAAACGGCGTTCGAGGATCGCCGCGAGCGTTTCCGCCGGCTGGAGCGTCTGACCCGCCTGCTGCCCCAGGGAATGCTGGCGCGACTGGCGCAGTCCGCCTTCGGGCCGCTGCTGTCCGGCCGCCTGGTGGGGGAGATGAACGCCATCCGGGCGTTCAAGATCGCCAAGCGGCTGCCGCCGGGCTTTCTCGCCGACACTGCCATGCATGTCGACCCGGACAAGGTGCGGCCCATCATCCAGCGCCTGCCGGCCGAACTGATCCGCGACGCCGCGCTGATCCTGGTCGAGCGCAAGGACTACATCACCCTCGGCCGCTTCGCCGATGCCCTGTCCGCCCCGGCCATCCGCGCGGTGGTGGCGGCGGTGGATGATGATGCCGTGCTGCTGCACATCGCCTTCTACATGGAGGAAAAGAGCCAGCTGTCGCGCATTCTGCGGATGATCGACAACGACCGCGTGGCCCGCATCATGCGTGCCGGGACGGAACAGAACCTCTGGCCCGAGGCGCTGTCGGTGATCGACAACGTCGACGACGACCTGCGCGGCCGGCTGGCCAACATCATGGCCGAGCAGGACGAGGCCACCCTCAACGGGCTGGTCGGCGTGGCCCACGCGCAGAATCTCTGGGGGCCGGTGCTGCGCGGCATGGCCCGCATGAACCCGAAATACCACCGCAAGATCGTCAACCTGCCCGCCGTGCGCGACGAAACCGTGCTGGGCGATCTGGTCAATACCGCCTATCGCGAGGGCCTGCTGGAGGCTGCCCTGCCGCTGGCCCGCCCGATGCGGCGGGAATGGCAGCGGGTGGTCGCCCACGCGGCGCTGGCCCAGGGCCCGGAGGTGGCCGAGGCCGCGATGTGGGCCGCCCACAATGCCGATCAGTGGGACGTGGCCATCGACCTGTTCGAATACACTGACGATGCCGAGCGCAACATGATCGCCCGGCTGCCCATTGCCGCCAACAAGCACGTGCTGGAAAGCCTGATCGCCACCGCCGCGCGCACCGGCCGGCTGGGACTGCTACTGGATTTCGTCGAGCGCATGGAAACCGGCGGCCAGCGCTCGGCGGCGCAGGTCAGCCTCGCCAACGACGGCGACCTGCTGGAATCGATCCTGGATGCCGCCCGGGATACCGGCGGCTGGGCGGCGGTGGCCGTGGCCCTGTCGTCCGTGGAAGCCGATGATCTCGGCCAGGCCGGCGAGGTGTACCGCCGCCAGAGCGCCGACGATCAAGCCGCTTTCCAGGCCGCCGCCCGTGATCGTGGCGTGTGGGATCAACTTGCCCCGGCGCTGGAGGGTGCCGCGGCCTGAGCACCGGCTGGTAGGGGAGCCATCCCCTCTCCCCGTGGGAGAGGGGCCCGGATGTGCTGCCGGACCCCGGCTCAGGCCTTCCCGCCCAGCGCCCCCTCCGCCAGCGCCAGGACGTCAACCGTTGCGGCCTCGGCCAGATCCGGCCGCGACAGTCGGTCGTTGGCCTGGCGCACGATGTTCTCCTGCACCGCGATGGCCAGCGGATTGATGCGATCGAGCAGCCGGGTGGGCAGCGCGCGCAGTTCGCGCGGCATGCGGGTAGTCACCTTGACATTCCGATGCGTGAGCGGCCGGGGCACCAGCTTGATGGTCAGCGGCGCGAAGGTGTGCACGTCGATCGCCACGCGGATGCTCACGTCCATGGGCAGGCCGACGGTCATGCCCATCACCTTGATCTTGAGCGTGAGCACGCCGCCCAGCACCAGCGAGAACGCCACTTCCGCATCGTCGCTGACCCGCCGCTCGATCTCGATGTCGTGGGGCGCGAACCGGTAGGAGGCCACCAGCAGTTCGTTGGGCAGGGCCTCGGCCGAGCCCTCCATGGTGGCCTGGAGAATCTGTTCCACTTCCGCGCGCAGGCGCGGCACGGTCACCAGATGGCGGATGAACTGCTCGCCGAAGGTCTGGTAGGAAATCGGCTCGCCGTCGGCGGGTTCGTCGCCGTCGGCGAGGTCGAGATGGTCGGTATCGTCCTCGCTGGCCATGCTGGGTCTGCGTCCTGTCGCTCGGGCCGATCAGCGCGCGGGCGCCGGTCAGCAAAACGCAGACATTACGTCAATTGGCCGCCCCGAGTCAGGCTCAGCCGGCGCGGCGATCCACCCGGGCCGCTGCCGGCATCCGCGTCCACTGCGAGGTACAGGGAATGCGGTCCCGGTCGCAGCGTTCGCGATAGCGCTGGCCGATTTCCACGATCTCTTCCAGCAATCCGGTGCGCAGGGTGGTGGGCTGCAGGCCCAGGTCGATCAGGCAGCGGGCGTCGGCGGCCAGGTCGTTGGCGTCGGCTTCCTTGCGCGGGTTGTCGAGATAGGCGATCTCGGCCCCGGTGAGTTCCGCCACGATCCGCGCCAGATCGGCCACTCGGTGGGTCTCGGTCATCTGGTTGAAGATGCGCACCCGTTCACTGGTTGCCGGGGGATGCGTCAGCGCCATCTCGATGCAGCGCACGCTGTCCTGGATGTGGATGAAGGCCCGGGTCTGGCCGCCGCTGCCGTGCACGGTCAGCGGGTAGCCCACCGCGGCCTGCATCAGGAATCGGTTGAGCACGGTGCCGTAGTCGCCGTCGTAGTCGAAGCGGTTGATCAGGCGCTCGTCCAGCCGGGTCTCGCGGGTCTGGGTGCCCCACACCACACCCTGGTGCAGGTCGGTGATGCGGATGCCGTCGTTCTTGTTGTAGAAGTAGAACAGCAGCTGATCCTGGGTCTTGGTCATGTGGTAGACGCTGCCCGGGTCCGGCGGGAACAGGATTTCCCGCTCCAGCCGGCCGCCGTCCGAGGCCTCGGCCTGGATCGTCAGATACCCCTCGGGAATGCGCATGCCGCCGCCGTAGCCGTAGACGCCCATGGTGCCCAGGTGCACCAGATGGGCGTCGATGCCGGTTTCCACCAGCGCGCACAGCAGGTTCTGGGTGGCCGAGAGATTGTTCTCCAGCGTGTAGCGCTTGGTGGCCGCCGACTTCATGGAATAGGGGGCCGAGCGCTGTTCGGCGAAGTGCACCACCGCATCCGGCCGCCAGTCGCGGATCAGGCGTTCCAGGGCGTCGTAGTCGCGGGCGGCGTCGAGATCGGTCCACTCGATTTGCCGGCCGGTCAGCTCGCGCCAGGCCGCCAGCCGGTTGCGCAGCGGGGCGATCGGGGTGAGCGAATCCACCCCCAGTTCGATGTCGATCTTGCGCCGCGATAGGTTGTCCACGAGGTGTACTGCGTGGCCGCGGGCGGACAGATGCAGGGCCGTGGCCCAGCCGCAGAAGCCGTCGCCACCGGGAATCAGGATCTTCATCCGGGTCTCCTTTGGGGTCGCAGAATCGCCGCACGCCCGGACTGGCGCGCCGGTACCAGGTTGTGACGGAATTCGCGGGCCGAGGCCGCCCAGCTCCAGCGCTCGGCCTGGCGGCGGCAGGTGTCGCCGTCCAGGGCCAGCGCGGCCAGCGCCGCGGCGCGCAGGTCTTCGTCGAGCACGCCGGTTTCGCCCAAATCCACCACCTGGGACGGCCCGGTGACCGGATAGGCCGCCACCGGCACGCCGCAGGCCATCGCCTCGAGCAGCACCAGGCCGAGGGTGTCGGTGCGGCTGGGAAAGACCAGGCAGTCGGCGGCGGACAGATGCCGTACGAGATCGTCGCCCAGCTTCAGGCCCAGCCAGTGCACCTCGGGATAGCGCCGCGACAGCGACTGGAATGCCGGGCCATCGCCCACCACCACCTTGCTGCCGGGCAGGTCGAGATCGAGAAAGGCCTGGATGTTCTTCTCCACCGCCACCCGGCCCATGGACATGAATATCGGGCGGGGCAGGTTGGCCAGCACGTCGCTGGCCAGCGGCCGGAAGCGCTCGGTGTCGACCCCGCGTGCCCATTGCTTGAGGTTGGAAAAGCCGCGCTCGCGCAGGAAGTCGGCCAGCGGCGGCGTGCTCACCATGGTGGCGTCCGCCGCGCCGTGGAAGCGCGCCAGCACCCGGTAGCCCAGCGACACCGGCAGGAACGGCAGGCGCGCGTGCACGTATTCGGGAAACCGGGTATGAAACGAGGTGGTGAAATGCAGCCCGTGGCGCTGGCAGTACAGCCAGGCGGCCATGCCACAGGGGCCTTCGGTGGCGATGTGGATGGCATCCGGCTGCCAGCGCTTGAGCCGGCGCGCCACGCCCGGATAGGGCACCGCCGCCAGCCGGATTTCCCGGTAGGTGGGCAGGGGCACGGTGACGAAACGCCCCGGATGGATCACCCGCACCTCGTCGCCGGCGCGGTGCAATTCGGACACCAGCGCGGACAGGGCCGTGACCACCCCGTTGACCTGCGGGTGCCAGGCGTCGGTCATCAGTGCAATGCGGCTCAAATCGACGGTCCGTGATCAGGCACGGCGTCAATTTGCGTCAGTCAGATGACCGTTTGATAAAGCCCGGACGACGTTTTCGTGACAGCGGCCGGGGCCGTAGGCGGCGCGGGTTAGCCGACTGGCGGCCAGTCCGTGCTGTATCGCTTGGTGCCGATGATCACCGCGCGGAAGATCAGCACCGCTTCGCGGGCCAGCCCACCGGCGTCCAGCCCGGTGTCCTCCACCAGCCATTCGGTGATCAGCTCGTTGACCACGCCCACCAGTGCCACCGCGGGGAAATGGTAGTCACGCTGTGGCAACTCACCGGCTTCCGCCAGATGCTGGGAGTAGTCGCGGATGATCGAGGCCAGATTGTGAATGGCCTCCCGGCGGTGGCTCTCCATCTCGCGGCTGACGCCGACCGATTCCATGCACATAACCCGCGCCCGGCGCGGATCGTTGAGCAGGTAGAGCACCGCCTGGCCGATGGCGTCCGACACCCGTTCGTGCAGGTCCCGGTCGGGGTTGTTCAGCGCCGTGGCCAGGACCGTGCCGGTGGCCGCCACCAGGTCGTCGAACACCGCCCGCAGCAGGGCTTCGCGACCATCGAACTGCTCGTAGAAGTGGCGGGTGGCCACGCTGCCGGTGGAGCAGATCAGCTCGATCGGCGCGTTGGCATAACCGCGCTCGCCGAACAGCGCCAGCCCGGCGTCGAGCAGGCGCTGGCGGCGCTCGCCGCGCAGCTGTTCCGGGGTGCGGCCGCGGTAACGGCGGCCGGCGGGCTTGGTGGTCATGGCCAAGGCTCGAACCTCATTCCGGGCACGTTTGACGGTCATGTTAGCGCAAACCGCAGCATAGGAAACCCACCTTTCCGGAAACTTGACAGTCCCGTCACGCTGGCGTAGGTTTTGAAAAGATTTCTTTCCTATGTTGCATCGCGGCACCCGGCTAGCCCAGCGTGACCCGCGACAGGAGTCGAAACATGATTGCTCTGGCCCTTGCGCTCGCGATTATCGTCCTCCACGGGACGCTGCTTTATCGCGGTGTATCGCTGCCGGTATTCACCGCCGTGACCGGCGGGCTGCTGGCGGCAGGCTATTTCGCCGGCCTGTACGGCACGCTCGGCGCCGGCATCGCCGCCGCCCTGTTCCTGCCGCCGGCGCTGCTGTTCAATCTGGTGCCGCTGCGCCGCACGGTGGTGTCGCGACCGCTCTACAAGGTCTTCCGCAGCGTGCTGCCGGAGATGAACCGTACCGAACGCGAGGCCCTTGAGGCCGGCGACGTGTGGTGGGAAGGCGAGATGTTTCGCGGCCGGCCGGACTGGTCGAAGCTGCTGGAATTCCCCTACACGACGCTGACCGACGAGGAACAGGCGTTCCTGGACGGCCCGACGCACGAGCTGTGCGCGATGATCGACGACTGGGAAGTCCACTTCGAACGCAAGGATCTGCCGCCGGAGGTCTGGCAGTTCATCCGCGACAATGGCTTCTTCGCCATGCTGATCCCCAAGTCGCACGGCGGTCTGGGCTTTTCCGCCTACGGCCAGTCCTGCGTGGTGGCCAAGATCGCCACCCGCAGCCTGACCGCGGCGGTGACCGTGATGGTGCCGAACTCGCTCGGGCCGGGCGAGCTGCTGGTGCATTACGGCACCAAGGCACAGCAGCAGAAGTGGCTGCCCGGCCTGGCCGCCGGCCACGAGATTCCCTGTTTCGCGCTGACCGGGCCGGAAGCCGGGTCGGACGCCACCGCCATGCCGGACACCGGCGTGGTGGAAACGCGCGTGGTCGACGGCGAAGAAGTGGTGGGCATCCGCCTGAACTTCTCCAAGCGCTACATCACCCTGGCCCCGGTGGCCACGCTGATGGGCCTGGCGTTCAAGCTGCAGGATCCGGACGGTCTGCTGGGTGATCCGGACAAGACCGACTATGGCATTAGCTGTGCGCTGATCCCCACCGACACCGACGGCATCGAGATCGGCCGCCGCCACTACCCCGGCGCGGCCTTCATGAACGGCCCGATCAAGGGCACCGACGTGTTCGTGCCGGTGGACGTCATCATTGGCGGGCCCGAACAGGCCGGCAACGGCTGGCGCATGCTGGTGGAGTGCCTGTCCGCCGGCCGCGGCATCTCCCTGCCGGCGCTGTCTACCGCCACCGGCAAGGGCATGTACGGCATCACCTCGGCGTACTCCAAGATCCGCCGCCAATTCGGCGTGGCCATCGGCAAGTTCGAGGGCATCCAGGAACCGCTGGGCCGCATCGGCGGCTACGCCTATTCGATGGAGGCCTGCCGCAATCTCACCGCCAGCGCGGTGGATCACTGCGCCCCGTCCATCGTCACCGCGATGATGAAGTACCACATGACGGAGATGATGCGCACCGTCATCACCGATGCCATGGATATCCACAGCGGCAAGACCATCATCATGGGGCCGCGCAACTACCTGGCCGCGGCCTACCAGGCCCTGCCGGTGGCGATCACCGTGGAAGGCGCCAACATCATGACGCGCAACCTCATGGTGTTCGGCCAGGGGGCGATCCGCTGCCATCCGTACGTGTTCGCGGAAATGGAAGCCGCCCGCCATGCCGACCCGAAGGCCGGCCTGCGCGATTTCGACAAGCTGCTGTTCGGCCACATCGGCTATTCCGTGAACCGCGGCGTGCGGGCCCTGGTGCTGGGCCTGACCAACGGCCGGCTGGCGAAGGCGCCGGTGGATGGCGAGACCGCCGGCTACTACCGCCAGCTGGAGCGCTACTCCGCGTCGCTGGCGTTCGCCTCCGACGTGGCCATGGGTGTGCTCGGCGGTTCGCTCAAACTGCGCGAACGCACCTCGGCGCGTCTGGGCGACATGCTCAGTCATCTGTACATGGCTTCGGCCACGCTGCGCTACGTGCACGAGCACGGGGAAAGCGAGGCCGACATGGCCCATGTGCGCTGGGTAATGGCCCATCACCTGGCCGAACTGGACAAGGCTCTATACGAGGTCATCCGCAACTTCCCGGTCAAGGCGGTACGGCCGATCCTCAAGCTGACCACCATGCCGCGCGGCCGGCAGTTCGACGGCCCCTCGGATGCCGACAACGCCGCCGTGTGCGACGTGATGCTGGACAGCGCCACCGACAGCGAACTCAATCAGCGCCTGCAGTACGACCTGTACATCGGCGGTGCCGACAACGGTCCCACCGGCCACATGCTGCGCACGTTGGAGAAGCTGCAGGAGATCGAGGCCGACTACGAACCGTTCCTCAAGGCGGTCAAGACCGGTCGGGTGCGTGGCGAGGATGTATCCGCCCAGCTCACCGATGCGGTCAATCAGGGCCTGATCAGCCAGGCGGCCGCCGACGGCATCCGCGAGTACGACGCCCTGCGTTACGAAGCCATCCTTACCGATGACTTCAGCCAGGATTACGTGCGCGAGCCGCTGGCCCATCCCCGCGACGAGCCCGGCCCGGGCGAGGCCCGCATCCGGGCGGTGTCCTGAGGCGCGCGATGACCCGCAGCCTGCTGGGAGCCGCGCTGGTCGACGTCCCCGAGGAGCTCGGGGACGTCACCGGCATCGATACCCGCACGGAGCGCCCGCCCGGCGCGGGCGGGCTGTCCGCGCGGGCGGTGGACGCCATCTGGGGTGCCACCGAGGACCTCTATCGCAGCGGCGCCTATCCGGCGATCACTCTCTGTCTGCGCCGCCAGGGTCAGATCGTACTCAATCGGTCGCTGGGCCACGCCCGCGGCAACGGTCCGATGAACAACGATCGCGAGCCGCGCCTGCTGGCCCGGCCGGATACCCCGGTCTGCCTGTTCTCGGCCTCCAAGGCGGTGACCGCCATTCTGGTTCACAAGCTGGCCGAGGAGGGCGGCATCCACCTCGATGAGCGGGTGTCGCACTACCTCCCGGAATTCGCCGCCGCCGGCAAGGGCGAGACCACCGTGGCCGAAGTCCTGGCCCATCGCGGCGGTTTCCCCATGTTCGATGTCGCGGGCGACGCCGCGCAGGTGGAAACCCTGCTCGACTGGGACCGCTGCATCGAGATGATCTGCGCGGCCAGGCCCACCTGGCGCGACGGCCCCCGCATGGCCTATCACGCCATCACTGGCGGCTTCATCCTGGGCGAGATCATCCAGCGGGTGACCGGGGCGCCGATCAGCGAGTACCTGGACACCCGTCTGCGCCGGCCGCTGGGCATGAAGACCTTCACCTACGGTCTGGAACCGGCGCTGCGCCCGAACGGTGCGCTCAACTACGCTGCCGGCCAGCCGGTGCGCTTCCCGCTGTCCGCGGTGGTGGCCCGGGCGCTGACGGTGCCCTTCGAGAAGGTGATCGAGGCCTCCAACACCGACGTCTTCATGGAGGCCGTGGTGCCGGCCGGCAATCTCTATGCCAGCGCCGAGGAACTGTCGCGCTTCTACCAGATGC
Organism: Spectribacter hydrogenoxidans; assembly: GCF_031846275.1. Taxonomy (NCBI): domain Bacteria; kingdom Pseudomonadati; phylum Pseudomonadota; class Gammaproteobacteria; order Salinisphaerales; family Salinisphaeraceae; genus Spectribacter; species Spectribacter hydrogenoxidans. The sequence continues at coordinate 55,786 of NZ_JAVRIB010000005.1, read as the reverse complement.
TGCTCAACGGCGGCAGCTGGCAGGGCGAACAGGTACTGCAGGAAGCCACGGTGGCGCGTGCCGTACGGCCGGCCAACCGGCTGCAGTTCGACCACACGCTGAAGATTCCGATGCGCTATTCGGAAGGCCTGATGCTCGGCGCCAATCCGTTCGGGCTGTACGGGCCCATGACCGGGACTGCCTACGGCCACCTCGGGTTCATGAACATTCTCGGCTGGGCCGATCCGTCCCGCGACATCGCCGTCTCCCTGCTGGTCACCGGCAAGGCGGTGCTGGGCGGGCATCTGATCGCGCTCGGCGAACTCCTGACCACCATTGCATGGCAGTGCCGGAAATGAGTGATCGCTATACGCAGCATGTGAAGCCTCGCCGCCTGTCGGCCCAGGACTGGGCCCAGGGCGCCGTCCAGCTGTGGCGTGGGCTGTTCTTCGGCGTCACCGACATCGTCGAGGACGTGCACAGCTCGGTGCTGCGCACCATCGGTCGGGTCAACCCGATCGACCGGCAGCTGGTCGATCGCACCCAGCGGGTCTATCGCGGCGTGCGCGAAATCGGCGATGCCTCCTTCATCGTGGCCGACCAGGCCGTGGGTCTGGCCGGGGCGCTGGTGCCGGTGCGCCGCGGACTGGATCTGGGCCGCAGCCGGCTGGCCGTGATCTCGGCGCTCAATGGCGTGCTGGGTGACCGCATGGCGGCCGAGGGCAACCCGCTGGCCATCCGCATGGGGCTGCATCAAGCGGACGGCACCGAGGTCGAGATCGACCGCGACGGCCTGCGCCGGGCGCTGGGCAAGCCCCGCAAGCGTCTGGTGGTCCTGGTCCACGGCCTGGGCATGAACGATCAGCAGTGGCAGCGCCCCGGCGGCCCCGATCTGGGTGCCCGGCTGGTCGAGGAACACGGCTACAGCGCCCTCTACCTGCGCTACAACAGCGGCTGCCACATCTCCGAGAACGGCCGCGAGCTGGCCGCGCTGCTCGAGCGACTGGTGGAACGTTATCCCGCGAAACTCCAGCGGCTGGTGATCATCGGGCACAGCATGGGCGGGCTGGTGGCCCGCAGCGCCACTCACTATGGGCGCGAGGCCGGCTGCCGCTGGCCGTCCGAGCTCACCGAACTGGTATGCCTGGGCTCGCCGCATCTCGGCGCCCCGCTGGAGCGGCTGGGCAGCGCGTTCACCCACGCCCTGACCTGGACCCGGTTCACCGCGCCGTTCGCGCGCATTGGCAATGTCCGCAGCGCGGGCGTGAAGGACCTGCGCTACGGCTTTCTGGTGGACGAGGACTGGCGGGGGCGCGATCCCGACCATCCCGAGAAAATCACGCCGCGCAAGCTCAGGCCACTGGAAGGCACCCGCAACTATCTGGTGGCCGCCAGCCTGGGCCGCCGCCACGGCGACTTCGCCGACCGCTGGCTGGGCGACCTGCTGGTGCCCATCCGCAGCGCTACCGGCGCATCGCGCAAGCCCAGCCGTCGGCTGCACTTCAATGATGCCGACGGCCGCATTTTCTTCGGCATGAACCACTTCGAGATCATGAACCACCCGCAGGTCTACACCGCACTGTCCGAATGGCTGCACGGCAAGTCACGCGGCCGACTGCGGCAGCGCGTGAAGCAGGCCATGGGATCGTGATGTGCAATGCCGGCCTCGAGTCCGTGTAGGGCCGACGTCAGTCCGCCGGCCGAGCAGGACCGACAAACGAACAGCGTCGCGCGGATTTCGACCCGCTAGCCACAGGAGACATAACGCCCCATGTCCGATCTGGAACAACAGTTCAACGCGGCCGTCGACAAGGTGCGCAACGCCCCGACGGACGGTGACTTCAAGCCCAGCAATAACTACAAGCTGACCATGTATGCCCTGTACCGACAGGCGACCGACGGCGACGTGTCCGGCAAGCGGCCGGGTATGCTCAACGTGATCGAACGGGCGAAGTACGACGCCTGGGCCAAGCGCAAGGGGATGACTCGCGACCAGGCCATGCGGTCCTATGTGGACGAAGTGGACATGGTCGAAGCACAGTACGGCTAGGGGGCTGCGCCGGGGCACTACCGGTTTCCGTGACGCAGACCCCCGACGGCCCCGCCGGTTCCGTGCCGGTGCGATGGCTGAAAAACAATACGAACAAGAGGGGGGAGACAACATGCGGATCAAACCGCTTTTCATCGCGGGCCTGGCGGTGGCCGCGGTCGCCGGCCTGGCCGCGCTGGTGGTGGCCATTCGCGGGCTGGAAGCCGGCAACGAGGACGCGGTACGCGCCGAGTTCCGATCCCTGGAACGCCTCGACGCCCGTTTCAATGAAGAGGTTGCCCGCGCCCGGCTGATTGTCGACGTGCAGCGCGACGTGCTCTACGAACTGCTCGACGAGGTCGCCGCCCGCATGGACGATCTGGCCGCCGATACCGGGCCGCTGGCCGGCATCGCCCCGGCCATGGACTCGGCCCGTGCGGACTACATCGTCGCCATGCGCGAGAAAGTGGAACTGGGCCGCGAGTACGAGCGCCGCAACCTGCGGCTAGTTAATGCGCTGGCCCTGATCCCGAGCGTGTCCGACGAACTGCTGGCCCAGTTGCCGGTCACCGACGAATTCGATCCGGCGATCGACTTCGTCAACCGCTTCAACAAGGAAATCCTCGCCTACGGCATGCTGCCGAACCCGACCAACCTCGAGGCGGTCGAGGACATGCTCTACCGCGTGAGCCAGTCCGACATCGCGCTGCCGGATGGTGCGGGCACGCCGTTCCGGCGGCTGGCCTCGCTGGGCAACGCGGTGCTCAGCGACAAGCAGGTGGTGCAGACGGCGCTGGAAAAGCTGCTGGCGTTTCCGACCAACGAGCGTCTGGGCGAAATACAGACTGCGTATGCCGACGCCCGCGGTGCACGGCTGGCCGCGGCCCAGCAATACCGCTGGGCGCTGCTGGCCTATGCCGGTTTGTTGCTGCTGGGGCTGGCCTGGCTGGGCTGGCGGTTGCGCGCGAGCTACCGCAGCCTGGATACCGCCAACGATGCCTTGCGCGATGCCAACGTGGAACTGGAACAGCGGGTGGCCCGTCGCACCGAGCATCTGGAACAGGCGATGGCCGATCTGAAGTCGTCCCAGGCCCAGCTGGTCCAGTCCGAGAAGATGGCGTCGCTGGGCCAGATGGTTGCCGGCGTGTCGCACGAGATCAACACGCCGCTGGGTTACGTGCGCAGCAACAACGAGATCGTGTCCACCTCGATGCAGGAAGTGGCGATGCTGCTGACCTGCTATCGCGATGCCCTGGCCCTGCTTGATAACCCGGCGGCCGACTTCGAGGCCACCGCCCGCGCCCTGCAGGAGATGGAACAGCTGAAGGCCGAGCTGGAGCCCGACACCTTGCTGGAGGAGCTGCAGCAGCTGGTGGCCGACAATCACCACGGCCTGGCCCAGATCGGCGAGCTGGTGGCCAACCTCAAGGACTTCAGCCGCCTGGACCGGTCCCGCACCGAGTTCGTCGACCTCAACGACGGCCTGGATGCCGCGCTCAACATCTGCCAGGGCCAGCTCAAGCACCGCATCGAGGTGGTGCGCGACTATGGCGAACTGCCCGAGATCGAGTGTGCGCCCTCGCAGGTCAACCAGGTGTTTCTCAACCTGATCACCAACGCCGGGCAGGCCATGGGCGACGCCGGCCGACTGACGCTGATCACCCGCCACGAAGGCGACCGCGTGCTGGTGCGCATCCGGGACACCGGCGCCGGCATGGATGAAGCCACCAGGTCGCAGATATTCGACCCCTTCTTCACCACCAAACCGCTGGGCGAGGGCACCGGCCTGGGGCTGGCGATCGTCTACCGCATCGTCAACGAACACGGCGGCCGCATCGTCGCCGCCTCGGTGCCCGGGCGGGGCACGGAATTCACGGTCATGCTGCCGTTGCGTCAGGCGCAGGCCGCGGACACGGCCGAGCCGGTCGGCGTGGCCGAGGAGATGTCGGCATGAGCGAGCTGGATCCCGATACCCCGCAAGCCCCGGCCCTCGGGTCCCGGCCCCGCGTGCTGTTCGTTGACGACGAGCCGCGCATCCTCACCAGCCTGCGCATGCTCTGCCGGCGCCGCTACAATGTGCGCATCGCCGAGGGCGGCGAGGCGGCGTTGGCGGTGCTGCGCGAGCATCCGGTGGATGTGCTGGTCAGCGACCAGCGCATGCCCGGCATGACCGGTTTCGAACTACTGCGCGAGGCCCGGACGATCCAGCCCGGCGCCATGCGCCTGCTGCTGACTGGCTACGCCGATCTCAACGCCATCATCGGCTCGATCAACGAAGGCGAGATTTTCCGTTTCATCAGCAAACCCTGGGTCAACGACGAACTGCTTGCCATTATCGACGAGGCCGCCGCGGCTGCCGCTGCCGCACCGGTACCGGCGGCGCCCGCGGCCTCGACGCCGGCGGATATCACGGATGCCGATGCCGATATGCCGGCGGACACCGGACCGTCCGAGGCGGCCGGGCCCGGCGTGTTGGTGCTGGATCCGTCGCCGGCCCGCCGCGCCGAAATGGCCGGCGTGCTCGGCGGCAACTACCGCGTGATCGAGGCCGCCGATCTGGACACCGCCGTGGAACGGCTGCAGAGCGAGGATATAGGCGTGCTGATTTCCGACGTGCGGGTGGAGAACACGCGCATCGTCGAACTGCTGGGTCTGCTCAAGACCCACGCGCCCAATCTGGTATCCATCATCGTCACCGAGCGGGCCGACGCCCACGACGCCATTGACCTGATCAACCGCAGCCAGGTCTACCGCTTCCTGGTCCGGCCGCTGCGCCAGACCATGTGCCGCATCAGCGTGCGTTCCGCGCTGGAACGGCATCACACGCTGCGACAGAACCCGGAACAGACGCGACGCTACGCCGCCCGGCCGGTCACCGAAGAACCCGTCGGCCTGGGCCGCGGCCTGATCGATCGCATACGCCGCATGCGCCAGCGGCTACAGCCCGGGGCATCCGCCTGACAGGAGACGACATGAATCTAAATCCCACTGGTTTCGGCCTGGCCGTGCTGCGGCGCGTGGCGGCCAATCCCTGGTTGCAGCGCACTGGCCTGGGGCCGCGTTTCGACCGACTCGTCTACCACGGCAGCCGGGCCGGCTTCGCCGCCGCCACCGCCGGCAACCGCGCGTTCAAGGCCGCGCGTTCGCTGTCCGCGCCAGGCCGGCCGCCGGGTGCTGGTCCCGCCGGCGTGTTCGACCTGACGCCCACCGACGACCAGGCCATGCTGCGGGAAGCGGCGGCCCGTTTCGCCGGGGAACGCCTGCGCAGTGCCGCTGCCAACGCGGACGAGGCCTGCGCGGCCCCGACCGAACTGCTGGACGAGGCCGCCGGCCTGGGGCTGGCCTCGTTGTCGGTACCGGAGTCACTGGACGGCGCCGGCGCCGAGCATTCGGCGGTCACCGGCGCCTTGATTGCCGAGGCCCTGGCGCACGGCGACATGGGCCTGGCCGTGGCCTGCCTGGCCCCGGTGAGTGCCGCCAACGCCCTGCTGCGCTGGGGCACAGCCGAACAGCAGGCGGCCTACCTCGCCCCGTTTGCCGGCGAGCAGCCCCCGGTCGCTGCCATCGCCGTGGCTGAACCCCGGACGCTGTTCGACCCGTTGACCCCGGCCACTACCGCGACGGCGCAGGGCGACGAGGTCCGGCTCGACGGCATCAAGACGCTGGTACCCCGGGCGGCGGATGCCGAGTTCTTTCTGGTGACGGCGGCCGCAGCCGATGGCGGAATCGGCGTCTACATCGCCGAACGCGATACGCCGGGGCTGTCGATTGACGTCGAACCGGCCATGGGCCTGCGCGCCGCCGGCACCGGCCGGCTGACGCTGACCGACGCCCGGGTGCCGGCCGGCAATCAGCTGGGTGGTGATGCCGGTTGCGACGTCCGTGAACTAATCGCCCTGTCGCGCCTGGCCTGGTGTGCCCTGGCTGCCGGCACCGGCCAAGCTGTGCTGGACTACGTCACCGACTACGCCAACGACCGCCAGGCCTTCGGCGAACCCATCAGCCACCGGCAGGCCGTGGCCTTTGCCATCGCCGACATGGCCATCGAACTGGAAGGCCTGCGTCTGGCCGCCTGGCGCGCCGCCGCCCTGGCCGACGCCGGCAAACCGTTCACGAAGGAAGCCGCCATCGCCCATCGGCTGGCCGGCCGCCACGGCATGGCCATCGGCAGCTGGGGCGTGCAATTGCTCGGCGGCCACGGCTTCGTCAAGGAACACCCGGTGGAGCGCTGGTACCGCGACCTGCGGGCGGTCGGCGTGATGCACGGCGGGGCGTGTCTTTAAGACGTTTTTATCCGCAGATTACGCAGATATTGCACAGACTATTCTGAAGGGAATTTCGTAGAGATACGGCGATGGATCGTCTACGGATTAAGCCGTTATCCGGCTGATGCGAGAAACGTTCTTTCTTCTGTTGAATCTGCGTATTCGGCGAAATCTGCGGATCCTTCTTCTTACTTCGAGCAGAAAACCATGATCAATCTCGAAAATCCCAGACGCTATCGCGGCCTCGTTGACCAGGCCCACCAGGTGGCCCGGGAAATGTTCCGCCCCATCTCGCGCAAGTACGATCGCGCCGAGCATGAGTATCCGAAGGAACTGGATACCCTGGCCGCGCTACTGGACGGCATGAACGACAGTGGCGGCGAAGGCGCCGGGGCCGGCAAGCTCAGCCAGGAAAAGTCTGCCGACGGCAGCGTGGTCAACGGCCGCAACATGTCGGCGGTGCTGGGCATGATCGAACTGTGCTGGGGTGACGTCGGCCTGGCCCTGTCATTGCCGCGGCAGGGGCTGGGCAACGCCGCGATCTCCGCCGTGGCCAACGAGGAACAGGCCGAACGCTTCGAGGGCTGCTGGGCGGCCATGGCCATCACCGAGCCGGGCGCCGGGTCGGACTCGGCCGCCATCCGCACCCGCGCGGTCGAGGATGGCGACGACTACGTGCTAAACGGCGAGAAAATCTACGTCACCGCCGGTGGCCGCTGCGACACCGTGGTGGTCTGGGCCACGCTGGACCCCGCGGCCGGGCGTGCGGCGATCAAGTCGTTTGTTGTGCCCAAGGGCACGCCGGGCATGGACGTGGTGCGGCTGGACCACAAGCTGGGCATCCGCGCCTCGGACACCGCCACCATCCAATTCACCGACTGCCGGGTGCCCAAGGAAAACCTGCTGGGGTCGCCCGAGATCGACACCAAGCGTTCCTTCGCCGGGGCAATGAAGACCTTCGACAATACTCGTCCGCTGGTCGCCGCCATGGCTATCGGTTTGGCCCGCGCCAGCCTGGAGGAAACCCGGCGGCTGCTGGAAGCGGCCGGGGTCGAGATCGACTATGACCGCCCCGCCCAGTCCCAGGCCGCCGCCGCGGCTGCCTTCATCGACATGGAGGCCGAGTACGAAGCCGCCCGCCTGCTCACCCTGCAGGCCGCCTGGATGGCCGACAACAGCCAGCCCAACTCCCTGCAGGCCTCGATGGCCAAGGCCAAGGCCGGCCGTGTGGGCACCAGCGTGTCGCTGGGCTGCCTGGAGCTGGTAGGCCCCGCCGCCTACACGGAAGACACCCTGCTGGAGAAATGGGCCCGTGACGCCAAGATCCTGGATATCTTCGAAGGCACCCAGCAGATCCAGCTGCTGATCGTGGCGCGCCGGCTGCTGGGCAAGACGTCGAGCGAGCTCAAGTAGCACGACGACGCACTAGCGTGCCGTGAGCGAAGGCGTCTCGTGCCGGGCGTCCCACTGCGCCCGCATGTCGCGCGCGGAGCGGCCGTGCCAGCGCCGGAATGAGCGGCTGAAGGCAGTGATGTCGCCATAGTCGAGGCAATCCGCGATCTGGCCGATGCTCATGCTGGAATGCAGCAGGTATTTCAGAGCCAGTTCCGCACGCACGGCATCCTTGATGTTCTTGAAGCTTTGCCCATGCTGCTGCAGGTGTGCCTGAAGGGTTCGCGGGGCCATCCCCATGGCGAGGCTGACGTTGCCGATGGTGCAGGGGGCGAACGGCAGCAGCCGGCGGATGATGACCTCCACCTGGGCTGGCAGATCCCCGCCGAGCGTTGCTCCTTCATGACGCAGCACCGCCCGTACCAGCGTACGGACGTGCGTGGCGCTGCCGCGCAGGGGCTGCACGAGCGTCGTATCGTCCAAAAGCAGGGCATTGCGGTCCTGGTCGAAGCGCAGGTCGTGGCCGAACAGGCGGCGATGCAGGTTCAGATCCGCTGGGGCGGCGTGCCGGAACAGCACCGCCCGTGGCATCCATCCCGGCGGGCAATGGGTGCGGATCTCATTGCAGCAGGTGGCCATCGCGAACTCGGCCATCTGCACCTCGCTTTCGGTCTGGCCGAGGGTGGCCGTCCAGTTGAGCAGGCCGCCGCCGGGGACGGGCTCGAAGGTGATGCGCGCGGCGCTGGTGTAGAGGTCGAAATTGTGCGCGAAGTCCGTGCACATCTGTGCCACCGTGCGGGCGTTGCGCAGCAGAATCCACAGCGGCCCGATCACCGTGGCCAGCCGTACGCTGTAGGCCAGGCGCAGACCCCAGCTCGGATCGTCGCAGGCAGCCGCCGCCAGCTCGAACAACCGCAGCACCGAACGGGCGGGGACCATCATGTCGGGATCGTTCAGGGCCGAAACGGGCACGCCCGCCCGTGGTGCCAATTCGGCAGGGTTCACGCCGTGGGCGCGAATCACGGCATCAGCCCCCACCAGGATGGCGCTGGAAACGAACGAACCGGACATGACGCACCTGTCGGGATTGTATGCGTCTAATGCAAACTAATCCGCGCGTAATGTCAACTGCCGTGGCAGTGTCGTTGCTAACGTGGCTGGATACAACAATCAGATTAGCGAGAGGAGAAAACAATGGCCGAGTCGCAGCGCGTGGATGCCGTCATAATTGGCGCCGGGGTCGCCGGCCTGTACCAGTTGTACCGCTTGCGCGAGCAGGGTCTGCACGTGCGGGTGTTCGATGCCGCCAGCGAGGTAGGCGGCACGTGGTACTGGAACCGTTATCCGGGTGCCCGGACTGATTCGCTGTCGCACGAGTATCAGTACTGGTTCTCGGACGAATTGCTGGATGAGTGGAACTGGCAGGAGCGCTTCCCCAGCCAGTCGGAGATCGAGCGTTACCTGAATCATGTGGCCGATCGCTTCGACCTGCGCCGGGACATCACGTTCAACACCCGTGTTGATGCGGCCCACTGGGACGAGGCTACCGGCCAATGGAAAATCTCGACCGACACCGGCGAAACCGTGGCCGCGCGATTCCTGATCACCTGCCTCGGCCCGCTGTCGGCGCCGCTGGTACCGCCGTTCGAAGGGCACGAGACCTTCACCGGGGAAATCGTCCATACGGCAAGATGGCCGCGGGAGGGGGTGGACCTGGCCGGAAAGCGGGTCGGTGTGATCGGCACCGGCGCCACCGGTATCCAGGTGATCCAGACCATTGCCGCCGAGGTCGAGCATCTCACCGTTTTCCAGCGCACGGCCAACTACGCCCTGCCCATGCACAACCCGACCTATGACGACAACGACCGGGCCGCCCTTCGGGCCCGCTATCCCGCCATCCGGTCGCAGGTGCACCACACATTCGCCGGGTTCAGCGAGGACCTGGACGAACGCGATGCCGCTGATCTGTCCCCCGAGGAGCGGCGGCATACGCTGGAACGCCTGTACGAGGATGGCTCCCTGAAGCTCTGGATCGGCGGCTTCAAGGAGGTGTTCTTCGACGAGGCCATCAACGAGGAAATCTCGGAGTTCGTCCGCGAGCGCATCCGCGCCCGTATCGACGATCCCGCCATGGCGGAAAAGCTAGTGCCGACCGACCACGGTTTCGGCACCCGCCGCGTGCCGCTGGAGACCAATTATTTCGAAGCCTACAACCGTGACAACGTGGACCTCGTTGACATCAAGGCAGCGCCCATCGAGTGCTTCACCGAGGCCGGCATCCGCACCGCGGACACCGAATACCCGCTGGACGTCATCATTCTGGCCACCGGCTTCGATGCCGGTACCGGCGGGCTGACCGGCTTCGACATCCGTGGCCGGGATGGCGTGGCCCTTGCCGACCAGTGGTCGCAGGAGATCCGCACCACCATGGGCCTGCAGATCCACGGCTATCCCAACCTGTTCACCACCTCGGCGCCGTTCGCACCGGCTTCGGCATTCTGCAACGCGCCCACCTGCCTGCAGCAGCAGGTGGACTGGATCGCCGACTGCATCGCCTATCTCGAGCGGCAGGGCCGCCGCACCATCGAGCCCACGCCGGAAATGGAACAGTCGTGGATCGACCACCACGACGAACTCGCGGCCATGACCCTCATCCCCCGTACCAAGTCCTGGTACACGGGCGCCAATGTGGCGGGCAAGCAGCAGCGCCTGCTCGGTTACATTGGCGGTGTCAACGCCTATGGTCAGGCTTGCGAAGACCTCAAGGCCAAGGGATACGAGGGCTTTGCTATCGCATGAAGTTTTGACGGGGCGTCATTCTTCGAGCGTCGCCGCTGGCGTCATTGTCAGGGGCCAGTGCTGAGCATCATGCTGAAACCACTGATTCCCAGGGCAGGAGAACATCATGATCAAGCTCGTCTACATCTGTCACCGTCGATCCGATTTCACCCCGGAAGCGTTCTACGATCGCTGGCTCAACGTGCATGGTCCGCTGGTTAAAAGTGTGGCCGAGCAGATTGGTGCCCGCCGCTATGTGCAGAGCCACAAGCTGGATACATCGGTCAACGAGCAACTGCGCGAAGCTCGTGGCATGGCGGAACCCTATGACGGCATTACCGAAGTCTGGTGGGACAGCATGGATGACCTCATCCGCGCGGCGGAAACCGAGGAAGGCCAGGCGGCGATGCAGCGCCTGGTCGAGGACGAGGCCGAGTTTCTCGACCTCAGCAAGTCCTACATCTTCATGACCGAGGAGCACACGATTTTCGAGTTTTAACCCGTAGGCCGAAAACTCGGGGATCGTTCCAGGGTGATCTTGCGATGTGGCAGCGAAGCCGGACTTCCTGGCTTGTCGTCGATAGCGGTTGCAACGCACGCTGACATACTTATTACGTATCAGGAGGAGCGCCATGTCCAGCGAATCTATCGCCCGGAAACTATCAGCAGCCACCGACGTCGACGCGGTGGTGATCGGTGCCGGCTTTTCCGGGTTGTACACCGTCTATAAGTTGAGGGAGCTGGGCTTCACGCTGCGCGCGTTCGAGCAGGGTGATGGTGTCGGCGGCACCTGGTACTGGAACCGTTATCCCGGCGCCGGCTCGGATTCCGAGAGCTGGGTCTACTGCTTTTCATTCTCGCGGGAACTGGAACAGGAGTGGAACTGGAGCTGCCGCTTTCCGCCGCAGCCGGAAATCCTGAGCTACCTGGAGTACGTGGCCGAGCGCTTCGACCTCCACTCCGCATTCGATTTCGAGACACGTGTTACCAGTGCCCGCTACGATGAAACCGCTGGCCACTGGGTTGTCGAAACTGATCACGGCGAGACGGTGACGGCCGAGTTTGTCATCACCGCCGTCGGGTGTCTGTCCGCCACGCAGGTTCCCGAGATTCCGGGGCGCGATTCGTTTGCCGGCAACTGGTATCACACGGGCCAGTGGCCCAAGGCGGGGGTAAACTTCACGGGGCAACGCGTCGGCGTGATCGGTACCGGATCCAGCGGCATCCAGTGTATTCCCGTCATCGCCGAGCAGGCAGACCACCTCACTGTTTTCCAACGCACGCCCCAGTTCAGCGTGCCGGCGGGCAATGTGCCACTGACAGACGAGCAACGCGAAACGCTCAAGCGCAACATCCGGGAAATCAGGGAGAATTGTCGATGGGCGACGATTGGGCAGCCCTATGATTTGAAGGATCATGGCGTGTTGGACGTCAGCGAGGAAGAACGCCGCCGCCAGTTCGAGGCCGACTGGGCCAAGGGCGGTTTCGAATGGATGTTCGGCAGCTACAACGATCTGCTGTTCGACAAGCAGGCCAACGACATCGCCGCCGACTTCGTGCGTGAAAAAATCCGGGACAAGGTCGACGATCCGGAAACGGCGCGCAAGCTCATACCCACGGGCTATCCCATCGGCACCAAGCGCCTGCCGCTCGATCAGGGGTATTTCGAAACCTACAACCGCGACAACGTCGACCTCATCGACGTGCGGGAAGAACCGATCGTGGAAATCGTGCCGGCGGGTATCCGCACCGAGAGCAGAACCGTCGAGCTCGACACCATCGTGTTCGCCACCGGCTTCGATGCCATGACCCGGCCCCTCACCCGTATCGACTTCCGTGGCCGGTCCGGCGTCAAGCTGGAAGAAAAATGGGCGCACGGTCCGCAGACCTATCTGGGTGTGGCCATGGCCGACTTCCCCAACCTGTTCATGATTACCGGCCCCGGCAGTCCGTCGGTGCTCGGCAACATGCCGACCTCGATCGAACAGCACGTCGAGTGGATTACCGATTGCATGGCCCATATGCGGGAGATTGGCGCTAAGACCATTGAACCGACTGTTACGGCCGAGCAGGAATGGGGCGAGCACGTTGGCGAACTTGCGGACGCCACTCTGTTCCCGCAGGCGGATTCCTGGTACATGGGTGCGAACATACCCGGCAAGCCGCGCGTTTTCCTGCCCTATATCGGCGGGTTCGGGAACTACCGGAAGCTTTGCGCCGATATCGCCGAGAATGGCTACGAAGGCTTTTCGATCTCCTGAGGATGCGCGGCTGCCAGGCGAAGAAGGATGTGGTGTGGCTCGGCATGTACGGCAATGCCGGCGCCATGGCGATTGAGGGTGGCGCGGCACCCCCAGACCTGCCGGCACATGTGTCAGTACGACACAACAAAATCCGGGTCATGAACGGTCAAACAAGGGTTTCAGCGCCTCTGGGAGCTGGCACGAGGGTTGCAACCTGCTAATTACGGCACGCGATCAATCTCGAAGCGCCGTGTCGCTCATTTGAAACGATAGGTTCTTTATGCAGACCCTCAGCAAGATCCGCAATCTGTTCTTTGCCATGATGGCAATGGTCACCATGGCGTTCGCCGGCACCGCTGCTGCCGACGCCACATCGGGTTCCACGGCCGTACAGGATCAGCCGCAGGCCGCTCAGGCTGCCTACAAGGCTGGCGGCGGCGACGACCAGGACGGCGACGACGACTGGAACCAGACTGGCGGCGGGGATGACGGTGAAGATGACGACGGAGGCGGCGACTGGTAACAGGGCTGCTCTCCTTCATCATTTCCTGATTGCCGGTGGCTGGCGTCTCCCTCTTCCCCCCGGGCGCTGGTCACCGGCTTTTCATTTACTGCAGCGGTTTGCCGGTTGCCAGGCAATCCGATTACTCCCCCACACCTGCTGTTCAGGCGTAGTTGTCGTCGGCAGCTATAATCCGCCCTGATCCCCCGTCCGTCGCGCAGCTTCCCGACGTTCCCCCGCGACCGCGCTGAACACGGTTTCGCCCAGGTCATTGCGAGCGCCGAAGGCGCGCGGTAATCTCGCCCCGTCGGGTAGCCCTAACAGCACTGACATGGCGAGTCGCTGCTGCCGTCCCCGCCTGTCGATATCGTGCGCCTATGGCAGCTATTCGTCAGCCGCCAGGTACTGTCCGCCGGCCGAGACGCCGCGGATGGCCCCGTTGCAAGTATCTTGGCTCAACCCGGTGCCGTTATAAGACCTGAGCCAGAAGTCTTTTGATCGGCTATCACGCGCCGCCGCATCCATCCGGTCAGGTCGCAGGATATTGGAAAAACACGGGTAATGGAGGACAGCGATATCCCCCTTGCCTCGCTTATGAATTTGCGATTGATCCGGCTTCACCGATGCCAGGTAATCCGGACGCCCGCCATTATGTCGGTGTTGCCGCCGTAGTTACCCGGGGTCACCGGGTTCTGCGAGGCAGTCACGCTACGTTCTGACAGGTCAGCGTAGCCGCCAATGAATCCCAGGCTCAGCGTCTCGTAGCGAATCTCGTAGCCAGCCATCAGCATCAGGTCTCGATTGTCGAACAGATACGGCCGCAACGAGGAGTCCTCGATCATCCACGATTCGTAGCTAAAGCTCACCCGAAGCCACGAGTCGGGCACGACCTCGTGCTCCAGACCGAGTCCCCAGCGGATTCGATTCTTGGTATCCGCGATGAATGGCTGGTTCAGGGCCGCGGTGTTCTCGAACTCGACGTCGCCGCGCTCGAAGTCGTTATAGTCGGTCCACTTGAGCTGCGCCATCACTCGTGTCTTGTCGCTCCATTGGTAGGCCGCGCCCGCGGTCACGTTCTGCGGCGTGTGCAGGTCATGCTCCACGTTTTCGCGTTGCCCACCAACGGTGCCATCACCGTCCATATCCACGAGCCCAGTGCTTTGGTAGGTCAGCCCCAGCGACAATGTGTCGGAAACATCGTAGACCAGGCCCAGCGAGCCAACGATGCCAAAGCCGTCGATGTCGAAGTCGACGTCGCCGGCCGGGGTCGGGGTTTCCAGCGACTGCTTACCGTAGCGCGGCGTGATCTGGAACCCGAAGCGCAGATCGTCGGTGATCGCCCGGCCCATGTTGAACCCCAGATTGAGCACCATAAGCTTGCCGACGTAGGGCGAGGTCTGCCCGTTGCTCGGGTCGGAAGCGAAGTCGAAGGCGGTGCCCACCGAGCCGTAGGTGCCAACGCCCATGTGCCAGCCATTCCACTCGCCCAGGCCGTACCAGAAGTTCAGGAGGAGCGGCGTCTCACTGCTGGTGGAGCGATAGCCGCGAGAGTCGTCGGTGTAGCGCGCGGTAAAGTTCATCGCTGCAAGCGCCAGCATCGTCTGGCTGCTTGGCGCACCTACAACCCCGGCCGGATTGACATACTGAGCGCTACCGGCGTCCTCGGGAGAGGCAACCGTATTGCCGGATAGGTCCGCGTCACGGCCGGCCGTATGCGGTGCCACGATGAACGTGGCATGCACTGATGACGCGATCAGAAGCAGCGGCATCCACGACGTCCACTTTAGAAGCTGCATTATATTGTGTCCCCCGAATCGAAGCTGGGTGAAAATCAATCTGGGCTGAGCGCGAAAATCTCCCCAGCCAGAATTTGATCCTGCCATCCCATGAGCGCTGTCGCCCCCCCCCAAAAAGAGGGGCTTTTACATCGCCCGCGAACTCTTCCTTTTGGTTAGGCCGATTAATGCTCCAGCTTGGATATCGCGGTCCTGCTTTACCGTGCCGGGCCAGCAACAGCTCACAGGGATGGTTATCTGGCCGAACCGAGAACTCCGGGCTGTTGTCTGGCATAGACCAGATTGGCGGCGGTCACCGGAATCTTCGAGGTGTAGACCTCGGCAAAGGCCGGTTAGCAGGAAGCATCCACTACAATCTGGACATAGACCTAGTCCACGCCGTTGAGCGTGCCCCGGTAGAAGTGGGCAGTTCGCCTGGTGCGCTGTCCTCGACGTGGTGCATGCGAAACGCCGGGGAATGACGTTCCAGCAGTCGCACCTGCTCATCGGAGAGCACGAAGGTCTGATCCCGGGCCCGGGCGCAGCAGGCGCCTGTAGCGGGTTTCCAGGTCATGGCGAAGCTTAGACCTAGACGCTGCGCACCCCCGACGGTTTAACCGCTCGCCCTGTAAGCGCAGATCATTGGCAATGCGTTAGGCCCCATACGTGGGCTGGTGCTGGCAAAGCTCGAGAATCTGCTGCTCCGCGGCCTCGGGCACCCGGTTGGGATGCCGATGACGCGCTGTTCCACCAGCGCAGCTACAGCTACGCCGCCGACCTTGAAGGCCTTCTGGGCCTGGTACGCACCAGAACCAACTCAGGTGCGGCGGGTGTCGGATAAATCCTCAACCAGGTCGGACCTGTCCGAGCTAGTACTTCAGTAGTGGCAGTGTCAGATCCAGCCATTCACAAAGTCGCGGCCGGGTTTCATCCGGACTGATTAAGTCATGTACGGCAAACATCTCGGCCCGCGGAAACGGCGACTGCCGCGCCGCGAACTGCTCTTCCAGTTCCTGCCGCTTCGCCTCCGGGTCCTCCGCCGCCTCGATCTCCCGCTTGAACGCCAACGCCACCCCGCCTTCCACCGGCAACGCCCCGAACTCGGCTGACGGCCAGGCCAGCACGTATGCCTGATCGCCGTAGTGCAGGGCGCTGGCCAGACCCATGCTCTTGCGCATGACCACCGACGCCCAGGGCACGGCGGTGGTGGCGACCGTTGTCAGCGCTTCGGCGCCGGCGCGGATGGTGCCGTCCTGTTCGGCCTGCAGGCCGATCATGAAGCCGGGTTCGTCCACGAAGCTGATGACCGGCAGGTGGAACTGCTCGCAGAACTCGACGAAGCGTTTGAGCTTGCGGCAGGCGCTGGCGTCCATGGCGCCGGCGATGCGGGTGCAGTCGTTGGCCAGAACGCCGACGGGCACACCGTTCAGGCGGGCCAGGGCGGTGATCAGGCTGGGGCCGTAGCCGGCGGTCATCTCGAAGACCGAACCGCGGTCGAGCACGCCGTGCAGGATGGCGCGCACGTCGTAGGTCATCTTCCGGTTGTCCGGGATGACGTCGTTCAGGGCCTCGTCCCGGCGTTCGGGGGCGTCGGTGGTTTCCACCACCGGCGGCAGTTCCGACACGTTGGCCGGCAGGTAGCTCAGGAATCGCCGGATGGCGTCGAACGCTGCTTGTTCATCCTCGACCACGGCGTCCACCACGCCGGAGGATTCGTGCACCTCGGGGCCGCCGAGTTCTTCCTTGGTGAGTTTGCGTTTGAGGGCACGCTCCACCAATGCCGGGCCGCCGATCAGCACCTGGGAATTGCGGGTCATGACCGCGAAGTGGGAGGACACCAGCCGGCCGGCGGGCATGCCGGCCACGGCGCCCAGCGCGGCGCTGGCCACCGGGACGGTCTTCAGGGCCCGGGCGATCGACTTGAAGCGGTGGGTCTCGTACACCGGTGCGTGGCTCTGGCCCTTGCCGGAGCTGCCGGCCACGCTGCCGCCGGCGCCCTGGTGCAGCCGGACCATCGGCACACGATAGCGGCAGGCCAGTTCCTCGGTGTAGACGCTTTTTCTCAGGCCGGCGGCGTTGGGCGAGCCGCCGCCCTGGGTGAAGTCCTCGCCGCCGACCACGCAGTGACGGCCTTTGATGCGGCCGATGCCGAGCACGAAGTTGGCGGGCTGGAATTCCGTGAGGTTACCGCCGTCGCGTTCGCCGTGGCCGGCGATGGGGCCGACCTCGCGAAAGGAATCGGCGTCCAGCAGGCCGTCGATGCGCTCGCGGATGGTCAGCAGGCCCTTGCGGTGCTGTTTGGCCACGGCCTCTTCGCCGCCCTGTTCCAGGGCGGCGTGCCGGCGCTGTTCGATTTCGTCGCGCTGCGTTTTCCAGCTCATGCCGCGGGGTTATCCGGATGCGGGCTGGTCATTGTCGGTGATGGGGCGGGTGGTGGCCAGATTTGGGCTGGCCTGCGATCGCAGCGGATGAGATCCGGCTGAGTCGTGACGATGTTGCCGGCGATCGTCCGATTGTCTGATTTCCCCTCTCCCTGGCCCTCTCCCCGCAGGCGGGGAGAGGGGGTGGGCTTGCGAGGAATCAGAGCCGCAGCATGCGCCGCACGATGCCGTCGTTGCCGAAGGCGTGGTAGATGGCGCCGCTGATGTGCACGGCGATCAGGCCGAGCAGGGCCCAGCAGGTCCACAGGTGGATGTCGGAGAACAGCATGTTCAGGTCTTCATCCTCCCAGCCCCAGTGGTAGAGGTCGACGGTCCACCACAGGGTGGTGCCCCAGCCGCTGAATGACGAGGAGATGTAGCCGCTGATGCAGCAGGCGAAGATCACCAGATACAGGATTACGTGATCGATGGCCGCCAGCTTGTGCATCCAGGGCTTCATCGCCGGCGACTGTTCCGGCACCGGCCGGTGGCGCAGGCGCACATACAGCAGCAGGAACAGCAGGAATACCAGGGTGATGCCCAGGTTCTTGTGCAGCTGGAACGGGAAGGCACGGAACTGGAATTCCGGACCCGGCAGCGGCAGGGCCAGCATCCACCAGCTGGAGATGAACAGGAAGAAGATGGATACCGCGATCAGCCAGTGGGTGATGACGGCGGTGGGTCGGTAGGCCTTGTTTGCCATATCGGCTCTCGCTTAGCTGGACGGTGGCAACCGCGTTAGGCGGTCTTTTCATGCTGCGCGCCGACCACGGCGCCCAGCATCATCATCAGGTGCAGGCAGAACCAGAGCAGCGCATCCCACAGATACATGGCCCGCAGGATTGGCCCGGTCTGTACCGCGGTGACGAAGGTGATGACATCGACGGCCGCCAGGGCCCCGAATACCACGACCGCGGCGCCGGCGGCCCAGCGGCGATAATTGACCAGCGCCGCGCCCACCAGGATCGAGGCAAATGCCAGGCCGGTGCCCACCGCGGACATCACCAGCTGCGAACTGCGAAACCAGTCCGGTCGCGACACGCGAATGCTCTGCAGGTTGGAGACCATCTGTTCGCACTGGGCGACGGTCAGGCCCTCTTCCTCCAGCTCGTCTTGCGGACAGTCGGCGGGCGGCATTTCCGACACCGTGTCGCCGACGGCGGGAATCGTGTACTGCGTCACCCATTCGTTGCCGTGGGCGGCCACCAGCAGCACCCCCAGCACGATCGCGACCACGCCCAACGCGCTGGCCCAGGCCGGCCCGGTTTCGAGGTGTTCGACGTTCTCGCTCATGACGTCTCTCTTGTTGAACGCTCGGCAGAGGCGGCTACGTTAGCCCCTCCCGCGCGTCACGACAATGCGGGCCACCACGCCGGGAAATCTTCCCGTTTTTCAGGATTTCCCGTCCCGGGTTCAGGGCAATGCATTCCTGGCCTGATAGCGGCCGGGCGACTCCCCGGTCCAGTTGCGAAAGGCCCGTGAAAAGGCGCTTTGTTCGGCATAACCCAGTAGCAGCGCGACTTCCGCCAGCGTCAGGCGGGGGTCGGCCAGGTAACGCTGGGCCAGTTGCCGGCGGGTGTCATCCCGCAGCATCCGGAAGTGGACGCCGCGCGCGGCCAGCCGCCGGTGCAGGGTGCGCTCGGACAGCCCGATGCGTTCGGCCACCGCCGCCAGTGTGGGTTCCCGGTCCGGTAGCAGGCGGGCGATCAGTCGGCGGACATCGTCCTCCAGCTGACCGCCGGGCGGCAGTTGCGCGAGCAGCGCCTCGGCCTGGGCCTCGAGCAGACCGAGCAGGGCGGGGTCGGCCTGCTGCAACGGCAGGTCCAGCATCGGCCGCGGAATGCGGATGCGGGTGTGGGGTTCCTCGAAATGCACGGGGCACCGGAAATAATCCTGATAGGGCGACACGTCCGCCGGCCGAGGATTGACGAAGTGCACCGATAGCGGCGCCAGCGTCCGACCGGTCAGCGCCCGGGCGAAGGCCACCAGGGCGGTGATGGCAGTCTCGTCCACCAGCGGCCCGGGGCGGCCGTGGCCGAGCCCCCATTCAAGGACCAGCGCGTCGGCGTCCTGCGAGAACTGCACCGGTTCCATGTCGTAGATCAGTCGTTCGAACCGGCGGTAGCGCTCGAACGCCGCGCCCAGATCCGCGCAGTTGTGCAGCACGTAGCCCATCACCCCGAAATGGGCGGCGGTGGCCGTCTGGCCGAGTTTCAGGCCCAGCAGCGGATCGTTCAGCCGGGCGGCGGCGCGTTCCAGCAGCCCCTGCCAGCCAGCGGCGGGATAGCGGGCCAGGCCGTGCGGGCCGGGGTCCGGCCGGGTTTCGCCGAGCAGGGTGTCGGCCGCCAGACCGTGGGCGTCGAGGTAGTCGTAGAGCAGCCCCACCAGGGTGCCCGGCACGACGCCGTGAACGGGGATGTCTGCAGTCATGTTGCGCCGTGTCGGAAAGGCAGGTGTCCGTGGTCAACGCCGGATCCTCGGCATCATGAGCAAGTGGCGAGAAATGTCAAAATGCCGTGACTGCTGTCAAGACAGTCGCGCCTCATCCGGCATAGGCTCGATCCCTATCCGCGTGTTGGCGAGGTGATCGTGATGGATTGGTTGATGCCCTGGCTGCAGATGTTCTTCGGCACGGATGTGGACTGGAAGCAGGTGCTGCTGGTTGGTATGTCGCCGATCTTCGTGCTGGCGTTCCTGGTGGAGTGGCGGGTGATGCTGCGGCGCGGACGTAACAGCCAGTTCCGCTGGAAGGAGATCTGGGCCAACATTGCCCTGGGTAGCTCGTACCAGATCGCCGAAACCGCCATGTGGCTGCTGATCACCGGGGCGGTATTCGCGTTCGTGTATCAGTTCCGGCTGTTCGAGTTGCCGGTCAACGGCTGGACCATCCTGCCCATCTTCGTCGGCGTGGAGTTCTGCTACTACTGGTTCCACCGCTGCTCGCACCGCATACGGTGGTTCTGGACCGCGCATGTGGTGCATCACAGCGGCGAGACCATGAACTTCACCACGGCGATGCGCCAGAGCGTACTCAACGCCTTCATCGGCAGCTACGTGTTCTACCTGCCGTTGGTACTGCTGGGCGTACCGCCGGCGGTGGTGATGTTCCTGTACGCGGTGAATCTGAGTTACCAGTACTTCGTGCATACCGAGGTGGTTGGCCGGCTGCCGCGCTGGTGCGAGTTCTGGCTCAACACGCCGTCCAACCATCGCGTGCACCACGGCCGCAATCCGGAGTACATCGACCGCAACTACGGGGGCGTGCTGATCATCTTCGACCGCCTGTTCGGCACTTACGAACGTGAGGAAGCGCCGGTCGACTACGGTATTCCGCAGCAGATCGTCAGCTACAACTTCCTGGTGCTGAATGTGCACGAGTTCGTGGACATGTTCCGCGATGTGCTGGCGCCGGGGCCGCTTACCCAGCGATTGAAGCATCTGTGGAAGCCGCCGGCCTGGCGGCGGCCGGGCCACGAGAATGTGCGCACCTGGACCACTGAAAGCCGTTCGTGACCGGCGCGCATCCCGAGCTATACCGGGTCCGCGTCTTCCCCATTGCGCGGAGCGCGCACCACGGTCTGTAGCGTACCCAGGGCGATCATGAGATAGCCGAAGGCTTCAATGACCTCCTCGATCACCCGCTTGTAAACCGGCTGGTAGTCGTCGCCCAGCAGAGGCTGCAGAAATTCGCCGTGCCCGATCTGCTGGGCCATCAGGGCGGTGATCACCAGGCCGGCCCACAGCATGGCCAGCGCATCCGAGCGCAGAAAGGTTGTCAGCTCTTGTCCGAGACGCCGGCGCGAGCCGATCGTGTAGCCGGCGAGCGCGATCAGCACCAGCCCGGCCGGCCCCTGCCAGCCCAGGATGGGCAGCGCGTCGCTCAGGAAATTGTTGAGTTCCCGGATCGACCCCAGTAGGCCGAGCAGCGCCAGAACGACGAATATACTGCGCCAGGCGGGCCGCAGGATTGCGCCAATCACGGACAGACCGACAACGGCGGCCAGCAATCCTTGATGAATGCCTTCCAGCCCGTGGCCTTCCATGAAGAATTGCTGGCGGTGGGCCGAGGCGGTCTTGGCCAGGGCGAGCAATGCAGCCGCGTAGGCCAGCGTGTATAGCGTTAGGACAATGAAATTCTTGGTATTCGACATGATGAAATAGGCTCTCCCTGCGGATATTGCTTGCGGTAGATCACTGTCAGTGCAGCGGCGTCGGCTTGCCGTATCGGCATACCTCCCCCCGGAGGACGACACGACTCTGATGGTTTTATAGGCAACGAATCCGAAACGACTGGCCTACGGGACGGACCGCTTTCTCGGTGTCCGTCAAGGGCTGGCCTGCCAAGGTGGGGAACGCGCCTCGCCGGCGTTGATCATGATGTGCTCAAACATTCCCGCGGTCGTCAGTATGACGGCTGGATGATGCCGGCGCACCGCTCTAGTCGCGGCGATACCAGCAAGGTTATTAGAAGAATGCCAGGGTGCGAACTTCGATGCTCTCCCGCGCAGGATCCTCGGGTCGGGTTCGCGGGTCCGTGAAGGCGCTGTGCGGCGTGAACCGGGCGCGGCCGTCGGTGCGCGAGTCGAAGCCCTTGATCAGAATGGCCGACGCCGGCCCGATGTCCGGAAAGTAGAGCCACCGCTGCGCCGGATTATAAGCCAGATGGTAGATCTCGCCGACCCGGTCGGGGTAGTGCATGTCGGTGCCGATAAGGTCGTCCGGGTCCAGGCTGGTGGCGTCGAGCAGGGCCAGCGGTGAGCGCTTGACCGGGCCCGCGATGGAACGCCAGACGTTGATCTGGGCGAAAGGCGTGTCCCGCAGCCGGGCGGCCTCCTCGGCGCCCAGCACGTCGCGCACGCGCTGGGCGCCGGACCAGTCGGTGTAATCGTTGTGCACCCGGCTGGCCGGCTGCTTGGCCTGCGCGTCGCCGCCGCCGTCACGCCGGCGTGTGTGGTCGAAGATTTCAACCCGGCTGGCGCCGGTGACGTCGCGGATCAACGCGACCACGTTGGGGTAGTAGCGGGCGCGTACCTCGGCATCGTCATAGAAATCGACGATGTCTACCGGCCGGTCGCGATACGCGATGCCTTCCCGCTCCAGCGACAGCGCGTCGGCCTCGGGGCGGGCGTCGTGAATCGGCACCTGGTGGTCCGCCATGGTGGCCACATACTCGGGTTCGGGAGCGCCGGTCAGGGCCTCGGTGCGTACGTACGGGCGCTGGCCGTCCTTGACCATGAAGTTGAGCGTGGCGTGCACGGCGCCGGCTGATTCAAGGGTTTCCGTGGTTGCCGACATGACTCGTTATCCATTTGATCTCGAATGGCAAATATTTTCGCGATCCCGGCAGACTCAAGGGAAATGGCCCGCGGTATGCCGGTTGTCAGCGCGAGCCGCCGACGTTCAGGGATGCCGCCAGCTCCGCCAGGCGCCCGGCACCGGGCTCGTTGACCCGCTGTTCCACATGTCGGGCAACCTCGGCCCGCAGCCGTTCGGGCAGGCGGGTGAATATCGACACCGCATCGGGCAGCAGATCGGGTTCGGCCGCCGCATCCAGCCAGGTCCGCCATACTGCCGGGGTCTGGGCCAGGCCGGCCTCGACGGCGGCGGCGCGGGCGTCGTCGTTCATCATGGCCAGCAAGGGCACCACCACCTGCCACAGGCTCTGACGGTAGGCGGCATCTATCAGTGCATTCAGCACGGCCGGATCGGTGACCGAGGGCAGGTTCACCACTCGTTGGCGGTTTCCCGGCTGCATGCTGCCGACCGCTACCAGCACCTCCGGCCACAGCGACTGTTCCTGCGCCACGTGGACCAGCGAATCAAGCACGGTTTCGTCCTCGCGGGCCACCAGGTCCCCCAGCCGGCCCTTCTGGGCATCGCCCACCAGCTGCACCAGCGACAGGGCCTCCGGCCATAGTGACTGGCTGGTGGCGGTTTTGATCACCCCGCGCAGCCTGTCGTCATCCAGGTATTCCAGAATCCGGTCCAGCCGGCCGGCGTCCTCGACGTAGAAACCGATGTGCAGCAGCGCCTCGTCGTCCAGCCGGTCGATCACCCGGAACAGGGCGGCCTCCGATACTGCCCCGACGAAGCGGCCCATGGTGATGAATTCGCGCTGTTCCACCAGAATGACCGCCACTTTCTCGATCATATCGACGGGCATGGCCGCCAGCACCGGTTGCGCCCGCGATGGCTCGATGTAGAGTGAGGTTTCGGCGAGAAAATCGGTGGGCAGCTTGTGGGCAATGGCCACCGCCCGTTTCGGGGTCATCTCTCCGGTGACCCGACCTGCCAGGAAGGCCCCCAGTGCCAGGTGGGCGATGCGCGCGGTGATGGCGGCTGGCAGCAGACCGCTCAGGCTTGCCAGCAGCCGGAAGCTGCTGCTGTGGCGCTTGAACATGGCCTCGGCTACGCCTTCGCGCAGTTGCCGCAGTTCGGCGGCCGGCCTGTCGGCGAGGAAGTCCAGCGCCTCGGGCCCGGTATCGAGCAGCCGCGCCAGTTTCTGCAGTTCGGCGCGTACGGCCAGACGCGGCATCAGTCGTGGTCCCCGAACAGCAGTTTCTTCACCGGCCCGCGAAAGGCCCGCGGAACCAGCCGCAGCGCCTGTTCGCCGGCCTCGTCGATGCGGGTTTCCTGACGCGCCACGGCATCGCCGATCAAGTCGGCGAGCTGTTCGCGGTCGCCCTCGTCCAGTTCGTCGAAGAAGCGCTGGACGTCGACGTTCATCGGAATTTCCGCCCGCAACTGGTCCAGCTTTTCGCCCATGGTGTTATTGCCCGTTATAGACGGCCTGTTCGAAAGCCTGGAACAGCGGGGCGGACTCCGGATCGAAGAACGGCAGTATCTGCGTGAAGTAGACGCCGGTGACGCCCTTGTCGTGGTCGATCCAGTAGTAGCTGTTGGCCAGACCCGCCCAGGCCACGCTGCCCGCGGCACGGCCCTCGGGGGTTTCCTCGGTGTTGATCAGGAAACTCAGACCCCATTTCTTGGACATGCCGGGATACAGCTCGACGTTGTTGGACAGGGTGGGGTC
The DNA here is from genome assembly GCF_031846275.1 of Spectribacter hydrogenoxidans. Taxonomy (NCBI): domain Bacteria; kingdom Pseudomonadati; phylum Pseudomonadota; class Gammaproteobacteria; order Salinisphaerales; family Salinisphaeraceae; genus Spectribacter; species Spectribacter hydrogenoxidans. Next base: position 31,370 of record NZ_JAVRIB010000005.1, on the reverse strand, counting down.
GATGCTTTCGATCGCCGGGACTTCGAGATCACCGATGTGATTCTGGCGCATCAGGTCCACCGTCTTGGCCTGCAGGATGCGCTGGCCGTCGAGTTCGCCGTTGTTGAGGATGGCGCGGGTGAAACGCAGATAGTCCCCGGCGGTGCCGTAGAGCCCGTGGCCGGCCATCTGCTGTTCCGGGTCCTGTTCCAGCACCAGCGGGTGGGGCGCGAGTCGGCCGTCCGGGGTGCGGGCGTGAATGGTGGCCAGCCGGGCGCGGGCGTCGTCCGACATGGTGAAGGCGGTGTCGGTCATTCCCAGCGGTTCGAAGATGTGCTCGCGGAAGTAGTCGCCCAGCCGCTGGCCGGAGGCGGCTTCCACCAGTCGGCCCACCCAGTCGATGCCGGTACCGTATTCCCACCGGGTGCCGGGGTCCGACATTAGCGGTACCCGCAGCGCGGCGCGCTGGCCGCTGAGAATGCTGGGGATGCCTTTCTGTTCCTGATAGCGCGCGAGGTCCGCATTCCAGATCTCGTAGCCGAAGCCCGAGGTGTGGGTCAGCAGGTTGCGCAGGGTCACCGTGCTGCGGGGGCGGCGCAGCCGGGGCTGGTCGCCCTCGAAGCCGTCCAGCACGCGGATTTCGGCCAGCTCGGGCAGCAGTTCGCTGGCTGCGCCGTCCAGGGTGAGTTCGCCCTGTTCCACCAGCTGCATGGCGGCGGTGGCGCCCACCGCCTTGGTCATGGACGCCAGCAGGAAGACCGTATCCTCGGTCATCGCGTCGCCGCCCCCCAGCTCCCGCTCGCCAAAGGCGCCGGTGTAGGTCACGCCGTCGGCATCGGCGGCCATGGCCACCACGCCCGGCACCTTGCCGGCCTCGGCGGCCCCGCCCAGCAGGGCGTCGAGTCTGTTGTTGTCCATCAGGTTTCTCCTCCTCGCGTCTGGCTCTTGGTGTGGCCTGTTATTGCGGTTTAATCCCTATTGCTGGTTGATGCCCGCCTGCCCCTTGCGGAGCACGAATTTCTGGATCTTGCCGGTGGCGGTCTTGGGAAGTTCATCCACGAACGAGAACCACTGCGGGGTCTTGAAGTGGGCGAGGTTGTCGCGCACGAACTGCCGCAGGTCATCCTCGGTGATCTCGGCATCCGGCTGGCGGATGATGAAGGCGTGGGGTGATTCACCCCATTTCTCGTGGGGCATGCCCACCACCGCGGCTTCCTGCACCGCGGGATGGCGCAACAGCACGCCCTCGACCTCCACCGAGGAGATGTTCTCGCCGCCGCTGATGATCACATCCTTGAGCCGGTCGCGGATCTCGACGTAGCCGTCGGGGTGCACCACAGCAGCGTCGCCGGAGTGGAAGTAGCCGTTGCGGATGGCCTCGTCGGTGGCCTCCGGGTCGTTGTAGTAGCCCTTCATCACCACGTTGCCGCGCACCGTGATCTGGCCCAGGGTCTCGCCGTCCCAGGGGACCTCGACGCCATCGTCGTCCACCACCCGCAGATCGCCGGAGGTCATCAGTTCCACCCCCTGGCGGGCCTTGAGGGTGGCGCGTTCACTGGCCGACAGATTGTCGTGCTCGGGCCGGGGTTCGCAGATGGTGATGAACGGCGCGGTTTCGGTCAGGCCGTAGACCTGGGTGAGTTCCCAGCCCAGTTCGTTTTCCACCCGTTCGATGGTGGCCGCGGCCGGCGGGGCCCCGGCGGTGAACAGGCGGATACCCTTCGGGGCGTTGTCGCGCAGTTCCTTCGGCGCGTTGGCGATGCTGATCAGCACCGTGGGAGCGGCGCAGAACATGCTGATGCGCTCTGCCTCCATCAGATGGAAGATTTCCGGCGGGGCCACCTGGCGCAGGCACACGTGCGTGGCGCCGCACGCGGTAATCAACCACACGAAGGTCCAGCCGTTGGCGTGGAACATCGGCAGCGTCCACAGGTAGCGGTCCCGGGTACCCAGATGGTGGTGAGCGAGGGTACCCACCGCGTTCACCCAGGCGTTGCGGTGGGTGATCATCACGCCCTTGGGCCGCGAGGTGGTGCCGCTGGTGTAGTTGATGGTGATCAGGTCGTTCTCGTCGATCTCGGGGGCGTCGAACTCGGCCGGGGCATCGGCAATCAGGGACTCGTACTGCTGCCAGCCGTCGGCTTCGCCTTCCAGGGCGATGAAGTGCGCCACCCCGGGGATCTGGTCGCGGATGCCGTCGATCATGCCGATGTAATCGGGATGCACGCACACCACGGTCGCGCCGCTGTGATCGATGATGTAGGCGAACTCGGCGGCGGACAGGCGGTAGTTGATCGGCACCAGCACCGCGCCAAGCTGGGGCACGGCGTAGTAGCCCTCGAGGTGAGCATGGGTGTTGGGGGCGATGTAGGCGACCCGGTCACCGAACGACACGCCCAGACGCTGGAACATCGCCGAGGCCCGGTCGCAGCGGTCGAGAAATTCCCGGTAGGTGAAACGCCGGTCGCCATCCACCACCGCTTCACGGTCGCCATAAAGTCGGCGCGCCCGGCGCGCAAAGTCCAGCGGGGTCAAAGGGGTCTGCATCAGCGTATCTCCTCCTGGTGTCGCAAATGAGTTCCGGCCTTATTATCGGTTGGCCGGATACGCGTCACCCCCGCTCCGCACTATACAACCTCCGTCCCGGGCCGGGGCCACCCGGCCGTGACTGGCCAGTGGCGTCTCAGCGGGCGGCGGCTGTTTGATTCGGCACACGGTCGAGCGCGCGGCCGATCAGCGTCCTGAGCACGCCGGCAATCACCTTGCCGGAACCGGGGATGCGGCCATCGAACTCGATGGTGTAATGCAGCGCCGTGCCGCCGTTCTTGGTGGGGCGGAACTCGATGCGCCCGAGGTGATTCTTGATCGGGCCGCCGCGGCTGACGGTGTACTCGATCAGTTCCAGCGGCTCGGAGGTCAGCACCGTCTCCTCGAATGCGAACGGGCCGCCCGCGATGCGGCGCACCGATCCCACGCCGTTGGGGTCGGTGCCGGCAGGGGCGTCCTTGACCCGCTTGATCGGTGCGCCCAGCAGCTTGCCGAAGCGATGGTGGTCGGCGAACAGCGGAAAGACCTGATCCGGCGGCTGAGGGTACTGTTTCTTGAACACAACGCGTTGACGCGGCATGGCGATTCCCGTTTGTCGTGATTGTGGCGTTATTGTGCCCAAAGCCGCGCCCACCTGCCCGGACGGGTGGGGTTTTGCCGCCGGCCAGCCGCCATGCTAGGCGGTGATGCTGGCGACCGTGGATAAACGGTGTCAGCCTGAAAATCCGATAAACGCGATGCCGCCCGACCGGCATTGTGGCAACAACCGAGGAGGAGACCACGCGATGCTCGACAAACAGCTCGAAGCCGTGATGCAGATGGCGGCCGAACAGGGCGCCCCCGATTTTTCCGATCTCGAACCGCCCGAATGCCGGGCCTTCTTCAAGGAGTTCGTTACCAGCGTCGATCTGCCGCAGGGCGACGTGGATGTGGACAATCGCACCATCCCGGGCCCGGGCGGCGACCTGGCCATCCGCATCTACAAGCCGAAGGGCAGCGGGCCCCATCCCATCCTGATGTACTTCCACGGCGGCGGCTGGGTGATCGGCGGCCTGGATGACTACAACGGGGTGGCCAGCAATCTGGCGGAAAAGGCCGGCTGCGTGACCATCGCGGTGGACTACCGTCTGGCGCCGGAGCACCCGTATCCCGCCGCGGTGGAGGACTGCTATGCCGCGCTGGAATGGGCAGCCGCCAACGCCGGCGAGATCGGCGCCGACGCCAGCCGTATCGCCGTGTCGGGCGACAGTGCGGGCGGTACCCTGGCCACCGTATGTGCGATGCTCGCCCGCGACAACAACGGGCCGAAGATCAGCTACCAGGCTCTGGTATATCCGGTCACCCAGACCAAGACCGGCGGCTTTCCGTCCTACGACAAGTATGGCGAGGGCCACCTGCTGACCAATCGAGCGATGGACTACTTCCGCAAGCATTATCTGGACGGCGCCAGCGAGCCGCTGGATTTCCGTGTCGACCCGCTCAACCACGGCAGGCTGGCGGATCTGCCGCCGGCGCTGGTGCTGGTGGCCGGGTTCGACCCGCTGCACGATGAGGGCATTGCCTACGCCGAGAAGATGAACGAGGCGGGTGTGCACGTGGTGGTGGCCGACTATCCGTCCGTGGCCCATGGATTCTTCATGATGGGCGGTGCGCTGGAAGCCTCGCGCCAGGCGGTGGACCAGGCGGCTGGCGCCGTGCGCCGGGCACTCGCGGCCTGACAAGCACTCGCCCCGCGATTCTCGCCGCCGGCGTCATCGACGTCGGCGGCGCTTTCGGTCCCGCCAAGCGAAGGAGTCCAGCGCCGATGACCCGAATTACCGATCCGATCACGCTGCCCTGCGGGATAGAGTTGCCCAACCGTCTGGCCAAGGCCGCCATGACCGAGGGCCTGGCCGATCCGCAGAACCGTGCCACCGACCGGCATCTCAATCTCTACAACTACTGGGCGGCCAGCCACGTTGGCCTGTCCCTGTCCGGCAACATCCACGTTGACCGACGCTATCTGGAGCGGGTCGGCAACGTGGCGGTGGACGGCAACGGTGGCCTCGATGAACTCAAGGCCATGGCCGCTGCCGGCAGCCAGAATGGCACGCAGTTCTGGGCCCAGATAAGCCACGCCGGGCGCCAGTCGCCGGCAGACATCTGTGCCGAGCCACTCGCGCCGTCCGCCAGCGCGGTGCACATGCCGGGGGCGGAATTCAACACGCCGCGGGCTGCCACCGAGGACGATATCGCCGATGTGATCGAGCGGTTCGTTCATGCCGCGGAAACCGCCAGGGCCTGTGGCTTCGGCGGCATTCAGGTGCATGCGGCGCACGGCTATCTGCTCAGCGAGTTCCTCTCGCCGCTGACCAACCAGCGCAACGATCGCTGGGGTGGCTCGCTAGAAAACCGCGCCCGCCTGCTCACCGAAATCGTCACCCGGGTACGCAAGGCTGTCGGGCCGGCGTTCCCGATCGCGGTCAAGCTCAACTCCGCCGATTTCCAGAAAGGCGGCTTCAGCCCCGAGGATTCGCGCGAGGTACTGCGGATGCTCGACGATTTGGGCGTGGACTTGGTGGAGCTGTCGGGCGGTAACTACGAGGATCCGGTGCTGTTGTTCGGCGACAACGACGCCAATGGCCGACCGGTACGCGAAAGCACGCGCCAGCGGGAGGCCTACTTTCTCGACTTTGCACGCGAGGCCCGCGAGGTCTGGCAGAAGCCGCTGATGGTGACCGGCGGTTTTCGCACCGCGAAGGCGATGAATGTGGCGCTGGCAGCCGGCGAGCTGGATATGATCGGCATCGGCCGGCCGCTGGTGGGCGACCCCGCCTGCACCGCGCGATTGCTCGACGGAAGCGCGGATTCGCTGCCCCGCTTCGAGGACCGGCTGCAGCCGGTGGGCCCGGATGCATTACCGGAGCTGGACGAGGCGACGCGCCTTACGGCCAACACGTTCGGGCATCTCGGCTGGTTCTACATGAACATCTTCCGCATCGGCGACGGTGAATCGCCGGCCATCGATGCAACCATGCTGGATTCGATCCAGCAGTTCCCGCCCCTGGAACAGGCCGTGGTCGAACGCTGGGAGTCGCCCTGGCAAAGCGCCTGACCGTGGTCTTCCCCGGGACGGCGGCGGCATTGCGCCGCCTACCCGGGCGGGTATGATGCCATGACCGCGGCGCGGTGCCGCGGCGACAAACAATAAACAAACGAGGGGGAGACGATGACAGCATTTACTGCGGTACTTCTGTACCTGATCTGGATGGTGGCGCTGACGCTGGTCTATGCCGGCTACCGCATTCCGCTGGTGCTGACCGGCCAGAAGAGCGCCGATCACTGGAGTCGGGGCCGGCCGTCGGATGATCCGCCGATTCTGCAGCGGGCCAAGGACGCCCATCTCAACTGCGTGGAAAACTTCGCTTTGTTCGCGGGTGTGGTGCTGGTGGCCTCGGCCATGGGCGAGATGGCGCTGGCCAATGTGCTGGGCGCCTATGTGCTCTACGCCCGCATCGGACAGAGCGTGGCGCACCTGATCGGCACCTCGTTCCTGCTGGTGCTGATCCGGGCCACGTTCTTCATCATCCAGTTGATGCTGATTCTCTACATGGCGATCGATCTGCTGTAGCAGATCGCTGGACCTGACCGGTGCCGGGGCGGGCTCGCCCGCCCCGGTGATCAGGCCCGCGCTTCGCTGATGCGCTCGTAGGCGTTGGTGATTTCGCGGGTCTTCTGTTCCGCCATCTCCCGCATGCTTTCGGGCAGCCCCTTGGCTGCCAGCTTGTCCGGGTGGTTCTGACTCATCAGCCGGCGGTAGGCCTTCTTGACCTCGGCATCGCTGGCTTCCGGATCGACACCCAGCACCTCGTAGGCCTGCTCCAGTGACGCCTGGCTCGGGGCCCCGCCGGCCGCCCCGCCGAGCATGGCTTCCAGCCGCGCCAGTTCAGCCTCCGACAGACCCAGCCCGCGGGCCACCCGGCGCAGCATGTCCTGTTCCGCCGGATCGATGTGGCCGTCCGCTGCCATTGCCGACAGCTGCACCTGCAGGAACATCTGCAGCAGCGGCTTCTGGCCCCGGGCCTCCTTCTCGAAGGCCGCGACCTCGGCATCCAGGTCGAATTCCGGTTCCTTGCCGCGGTTGAAGGCAGCCTTGGCGGCGGCCCGGTCGTCGCCCGACAGACGCAGTTTGTCGAACATGGTCTCGGCCATGTCGATCTCGTCGTTGGTGACCTGGCCGTCCGCCTTGCACACGGCGCCCATCACCGCGAACGTGGCTTCCAGGAAACGGGTGCGCACACGGCCGATCTGGCCGCTGGCCAGCGTGAGCTTGACGGCCCGGCCGCCCCAGACGCCGAGGATAGCGCCGATGATCAGACCGGGAAATCCGGCAATCATCCAGCCGAACGTGGCGCCGAGCAGAGTAATGGTGACCATGATGTAGAGTTGCGGGCTTAGTGGATTTGTGGCAATGCAACCGAGCGGCGGCTCACGCCGTATTTCCGCTGCCATCAAGAGGAAACTTCATGCGTCAGAACGTGTTCGCCGTTGTTGCCGCGGGCATTGTAGCCTTGTTGTCCGCCTGCAGCGTGATGCCGCCCGATACCTTCCCCCGCGAAGGGTCGGTCGATATCGAACGCTACATGGGTGCCTGGTACGTGATTGCCCATATTCCGCCGGACCGCACTCGCAACTCCTACAACAGCATCGAACGCTACCGCCTGACCGACGATGGCCGGGTGGCAACTCGCTTCACCTACCGCGAGGGTGGCTTCGACGGTGAGCTGGTTACCATGGAACCAACCGGCCATCCGCTGGCCGAAACCAACAATGCGGTGTGGGGCATGGAATTCTTCTGGCCCCTGCAGATGGAGTACACCATCAGCTATGTGGATCCGGACTACGAGACCACCATTGTCGCCCGCTCCGAGCGGGACTGGGTCTGGATCATGGCGCGCACGCCCCGGGTTCCGTCCACGGTTTACGACGATCTGGTCCATCGGGTGGCCGCGCTCGGTTACGACACCGATGCCCTGCGGCGCGTGCCGCAGCAGCCGCTGGATCAGCGCGACGATCTCCAGCCCGAATAGTCCCCGCTCATGGCCCGCGTGATGTCGCCGCGGTGGACGGCCGCGTTGCTGACCGCGGTGTTCGGGCTGCCCGGCATCGCGGCGGCGAATCCTGCCGATGAGGCGCTCGAGCGGTCCAACCATTTCAAGAGCATTGCGGTTCAGCGCCTGTCCGATATCCAGGGCCGGGTGTTGCGCGAGCGTTTCCCGCCCGACCAGCGGATTCGCATCTTTCTCGATGTGCACATGGCCGGATTCCTGCTGGAACACGCCGAAGTCCGGCTCAATGGCAACCGCATCGCCGAGCATGACTACAGCGCGGCCGAGGCCCGGGCCCTGCGCGACCTGCCCGAGACAACCCACGCCATCGCCCGTAGTACGGCCACCCGCGGTCTGAATACGCTGGAAGTGCGTTACCGCGGCCGGTCGGGCACCGACGGTGATCCGGTTATCGGTTCCTATCGCCTGAACTTCCAGAAGGCCGATCGCGGCAAACTGCTGACCGTCCCGGTGCTGCCCGGGCACACCGTGCGCGACGCCAGCGAACCCGGCACCGCCGGAGGCGTCGCCTGGCAGAGCGACCCGGACGATGCGCGCCTGGGCATGGTGCGGCTTCTGCAGGCCACCGGCCGGCCGCTGGCCGCTCTGTTGTTCCTGCTGGAAATTTCCGCGTCGGTAGCGGATGCCGATTCGCTGCCAACGGGCTTTCACACGCTACTGGCTCGTGGCTACATCGATCTGGGCATGCGGGATCAGGCCTACCGGGCCCTGGCCGATGCGGCCGAGGCGGAGGAGCCGACAGTTGCGGTCACCGGCGTGGCAATCGATCTGGCGGCGCTGGAGTACCGGCATCGGCATGTCGAGGCGGCGCTGGCCATCCTGGAGAACCATCGCGACCGGCTCACGCCGGTGCATCGCAACGACTGGGAGGAGTTGCGCGGCCGCTGTCTTCTCGCCCTGGGCGATAACGACCGTGCCGTGGGAGCGCTGCAGGCGATCGACTGGTCGCTGGAACAGGCGCCGCACGTGCACTTCAACCTGGCGGTGGCCCTGATCCGCCGCGGCGATGACGAGGCCGGACGCAAGCTGCTCGACCGGCTCGGCCGGGCCGACGACAGCCGGCTGGGTGACAAGGCGAATCTGGCGCTGGGCTACGAATATCTCCGGGCCGGCGATGGCGCGCGCGCGCGGCGGGTATTCGCCCGGCTGCCCTGGCGCGGGCCGTATACCAGCCGGGCGCTGGCCGGCTTCGGCTGGAGCGAACTGGCGCCGCTGGCCGGCGATGACCAACAGCCCCGCGAAACCGGGGGCATCCGTTTCGGGCCATTCGTGTTCGGCGCCAGCGAAGTCAGACCCGAGGAAGCCGCAGCCCGGGCGATGTCGGCCTGGGACGCGCTGCTCGAACGGGATCCACTGGAGCCTGCGGTGCAGGAGGCCCGGGTGGCGCGGGCCTACACGCTGGCTCATACCGGCGACCACCAGGGCGCGGTGGCGGATTACGAGGCCGCCGTCGACTGGCTGGCCGAACAGCGGCGCCGGCTCGACCGCCTGATTCATGACCTGCAGCGGGGTGAACACGCGGCCGCGCTTGCCCGCGACGAGTACGGCGCGCTGCCGCAGACCGCCTGGCTGCGCCACACCGTAGCCGAGTCACGCTTTCGGCAGTTGCAGCGTAACTACCAGGAACTGCGGTTCCTGCAGGGCGCTCTGGCTAACGCCGATCCCTATGGCACGCGGGTGATGCAGCAGGCGCTGTCGCAGATTGCGGACCGCAATCTGCGGGCTGCGCAGATGCTGATCGTCGAACAGGCCCGGCGGCAGGATCAGGTGATCGACAACTACATCCTGGCCGCCCACCGCGGCCGTGTCCGATTGCTGGAAGAGGCCCGCGCGGCGCGCGCCCGTGCGCCAACGCCCTAGCGTTTCCGGGTCAGGCCGCCGGTGTGCAGGCCGGTGCGACCGCTGAGCAGCAGTTCGTCGCCCCGCAGAACCACGTCGGACAGCGGTTCCGCCGTCGGGCTCTCGATCAGGTGCAACTCGCCGGTTTCCAGATCGCCGTGCACGATCGCGCCGTCCACGCCCACCAGGGTGAGCCGGCCGTCGTCATCGATGACGCCGCCAAACAGACTCTCTTTCGAGGGGTTGTCAAGGCGGCGCCAGCCCATTGACTCGAGCACTGCCGGGTCGGTGATGCTTTCGGCGGCGAACGGGTCATAGGCCATCGGGTCGTCCAGCACCGGCAGCGCCCGCACGTCCTCGGCGAACAGTACCCGGCCCTGCAACCCGTAGAGCACGGCCCCGTGCTCGCCCACCGGCAGCACGCCGAAGTAGGAGCCCACGTAGGGCGGTACCAGCATGTCCCAGGATTCGCCGTCGATGCTGCGCGCGATCATGCCGCGTTCGCCTGCAATCAGCAGCGTGCCGTCGGCCAACTGCGCCAGATCGTAGAGATGGAACCCGGCGGCGAACACGTCGTTGTCCACCAGCGTCCAGTTTTCTCCGCCGTCATCGGTAGTGCGCATGAGGCCGTTCGAGCCGACCAGCGTGGCGCTGTCCGCGCCGGTGGGCAGAATGTCGAAATAGGGCTTGCCCCAGTCGGGCTCGAAATTCACCAGCGACCAGGTTTCGCCGCCATCGGTGGTGCGCAGTACGGCGCCGTCCCATCCGGTGGCCCAGCCGTGGGTGGCGTCACGGAACACCACGCGGGTGAGCATGCCGCGCACCGGCACCGGTACCTGCCGCCATTGCATACCGTCGTCGGACAGCAGGATGTGGCCGCGTTCGCCCGCTGCCACGAAATGATCGCCGGCGCGGGCCAGTGCGTTGACGATGCCCTGGTCGGCCAGCGGCATCATTTCCGCCGGCTGGGCCTTTCGGGTTTCGGCTTCGGCGTCGTCGGTCTGACCCGCCGCGGTCCCAGCGGCGATCAGCAGCCCGGCGGCGGTGGCGGCAATGACGTTACGCATCATGACGGTTTCCTCCGTCCGGCTCGTCGTCTGCGCCGGATGTAATGTCCTGTCCCTGGTGACGGGTTTCCTCGCCGGCGAAGAAGTGGGCCAGGGCCGGCAGCACCAGGATGGCGCCGAACATGTTGGCGGTGAACATGTAGACCAGCATCAGGCCCATGTCGGCCTGGAACTGCAGCTTGGAGAACAGCCAGGTCGCCACGCCCAGACCCAGGGCAATGCCGGTGAACACCACCGCCTTGCCGGTCTTCTGCAGGGTGCGATAGTAGGCCTCCTCCAGATTCATGCCGCGTCGCAGGCCCTCGGCCAGCGTGGCGTAGATGTAGATGCCGTAGTCCACGCCGATGCCCACCGCCAGCGCGATCACCGGCAGCGTGGCCACCTTCATGCCGATGCCCAGCATCGCCATCACCCCGTAGGCGGAGATGGATACCAGCGACAGCGGCAGGGCCACGCAGATCACGCCCGAGAAGGTGCGGAAGGACAGCCACAGGAAGGTCAGCACCACCGCGTACACCCACAGCACGATCTCCACTTCCTTGGCCTCGACCACCTCGTTGGTGGCAGCCATCACCCCGACATTGCCGGAGGCGAGTTTGAACTCAATGTCCGGGTTGTCGTTCTTCTCGGCCTTGTAGGCCTTCACCGCGGCCACGATTTCCTTGATCGTCGCGGCCTTGTGATCGGTGGTGAACAGGAACACGTTGAGCGCACTGCAGTCGTCGTTGAGCATGCCCGAGGTGGTGGGCACCAGCGCCGTGGCCTGGGCCAGGGCATAGCGGTTGCGGGGTACCACCTGGGCGTTGAGCCGGCCTTCCGACAGCCCGGCGTAGGCCAGCTTGGACAGGTCCAGCAGGGTCATGGTCTCGCGCACCCCGGCCTCGTTCTTCATGTGCCAGGCGAAGCGGTCCAGCTCGGCCATCAGGTCGTACTTGATGCAGGCATCGGGCACGGTCTCGGCGATCACGTTGAACTGGTCCACGCCCAGCGAAAAGTTCTCGGCAATCAGGCGGGCGTCCTGGTTGAAGCGCGAATCCGGCCGCAGCTCGGGCACGCCCTCCTGGGCCGAGCCGACGGTGAGGTCGTCGTACTTCCACACGCTCCAGCCCAGAATCAGCGCGCACACCATCAGCGTGACCACCGCCGCCGGGCGTTTGGTGAAGGTGGCGGCGATGAAGCGCCAGAGCCGGTCGCCCAGGGCTTCGCGTCGGGCCTGCTTGCGCTGGAAGGCCTCGCGGTCGCGCACGTTGGCCACCGTCAGCAGCACCGGCATCAGCGCCTTGTTGGTGATAATGATGGCGGCGATGCCGAAGGCGGCGTTGAGCGACATCTCGCGGATCACGTCGATGTCGATCAGGTAGATGGTCAGGAAGCCGGCCACGTCGGTGATCAGGGCGATGGTGCCGGGAATGGCCAGCCGCCGGAAGGTGTTCAGCGACGCCCGATACGCCGTGTGGCCGGCGTCGGCGATCTCGCTGGCCCAGCCGTTCACGTACTGCACCCCGTGGGACACCGATACCGCCAGCACCAGGAACGGCACCAGAATGGCGAACGGGTCCAGCCCGAAGCCGGCCAGGTTGAGCAGGCCCATCTCCCAGATCACCGCGGCGATCGAGCACACCAGCGGCAGCATGCCGAGCAGGAACGAGCCGGTGTACAGCCACAGCAGAATGCCGGTAAGCACCAGGGTCAGGGCGAAGAAGCCCACCACTTCGGTGGCGGCGTCGGTCATGTCGTCCACCACCTTGGCGAAGCCGATGATGTGCACCGTGGTGTTCTCGTCCTCGAACTTGGTGCGGATCGCCTCGAGCTTGTCGCCCACCTCGGTGTAGTCGATCTTCTCGTCGGTGACCGGATCGCGCTCGAGCAGCTCGGCCACCACCATCGCCGCGCTCTGATCGTTGGAGACCAGCCGGCCGATCACGTTGGCCTTGGAGACGTTTGAGCGAAGCTTGTCCATCATCTCCGGCGTCGGCGCGTAGTCCGCCGGTACCACGGTGGAGCCGGACAGCCCCGTGGGCTGGACTTCCACGTAGAGGATGTTGGGGGTGAATATCGAGGTCACCCGCTCGCGCTGCACGCCGGGGATGAAGAACACCTCGTCGGTGAGCTTGCGCAGCTTCTCCATGAAGGCGGGCTGGTAGATATCGCCTTCCTTGTTCTTCAGCGCGACCAGCACCGTGTTGGCACCACCGAATTCGTCGTAATACTCGAGGAACGTCTCCATGTAGGGGTGTTCCTGGGGCACCATCTTCAGCCAGCCGGCGTTGGGCTGCAGTTGCGAGGCCTGCCAGCCCAGAAATGCGGTGATGGCAATCAGCACCGCGAGGGTGATCCAGCGGGCGCCGAAAATCACCGGCTCGACGATGCGCAGAATGCGCTGGGTCATGCTCATGGGCGTTGCTTCCGGTAGGCGGCCGCATAGGGTGCGAGCGCGTCGGCGACGCCCTCGGCCTCGGCTGCGGCCGTTAGATGATCGTGGTCCCCGGCGTTGCGGCCGGCACAGTATTCGGCCAGGCGGGTCTGACCGTCGCCGTTCTGGTGGGCAGCCAGCCGCACCAGCACCGGCCAGGCGTCGTGTTCGGCCACTGCATCCACGGCGCTGGACAGCAGGGCTGCATCCTCGAAGATGAACTGCCCGAACTCGGCCTGCAGGTCGTCATCCAGATGCAGCATCAGCGACAGCGCCTCCGGCCAGCAGTCCTGCTCGGCAGCGGCGACCACCGTGCCGCGCCGGCGGCCGGCAGGCATCAGCCGGACGATGTCGGACAGGCGGTCGGTGTCTTCGGCGAAGAAGCCGATCCGCAGCAGTGCGGCGTCGGATTCGATGGCCTTGATGGTGGCAGCAAGAGCGGCTTCGGACAGACTGTCGAGAAACCGGCCCATGGTGATGTGGTCGTCCTCGGCCAGCAGCACCAGGGCCACTTTCACAACCCGCTGCGGCGGCATGCCGGCCACCACGGCGGCCGCCCGGCGGGGATCGAGTTCACGGCTGACCTCGGCCAGGAAGGCCACCGGCAGCCGGTCGGCCAGGGCGATGGCCCGCTTGACCGGCAGTTCGCCGGCGATGCGTGCCGAAAGCGTCGGCCCCAGCACCAGCTCGGACAGGCGGGCGTTGGCGGCCAGGGGCAGCAGCGACGACAGTTTCGCCATGCCCTCGAAACGGGCCCGGTAGCGATTGAACAGTGCGTCGGACAGGGATTCGCGGAAGTCGCGCAGCGCCTGGCCGTCTCGGTCCTCGAGATAATCCAGTTCGGCGGGCGCCAGCCCCAGAACACGGGCCAGCTTGATGCGCTCGGCGTGGGCGGTAAGGTCGGACATCGGTCGGGTCAGCCCAGCAGCAGCTTGCGGGCGGTGCGCCGCAACGGGCCGGGCACGAAGCCGGCGGCCTGGTCGATGGCGTCCTCCAGGGACTGGCGCTGGGCTGCCGCCGCGTCGGTGACTTGATCACTCAGGCGCTGGCGGTCGGCCTCGGCCAGCTGCGCCAGAAAATCCGTGGCGCGTTCGTCCAGCGGCAGCAGCTGGCGCAGTGATGCCGGATCAGACCCCATGTTCCCCCCTTGGCGGTCTCGCGTGGCAACCACCGGGCCGCCTTTGACGGCGGCCCGGCAATCATCGATCAGCGCAGGCGGGCCTTGCGCTTGAGCGCGTTCGGCCCGAAGTATCCGCCGTCGTACTCGATGCGGAAGTCCGGAATCTTGCCCTCGTTGGTCAGCGCGGTGATGAAGTAGCGGCCGCTCTTGAGATCGTAGATGACTTCCGGCGTGGTGGTCGTGGTGGGTACGAACGGCGCGGTGAGCATGTGGCCTTCCTGGAAGCGCCAGAGTTCGCCGCGGGTGTCGTAATTGTCCACCGCCACTATGCCCCAGGAATCCTCGTCCACGTAGAACACCCGCTTGCCGAACTGGTGGCGGGTGCCGTCGCGCAGCGTGGCCTCGACCACCCACACGCGATGCAGCTCGTAGCGGGCCATGCCCTGGTTGATGTGGCCCTTGCCGGCCACGTCGGTGTAGTCGGCGATGGGGTTGCTCATCAGATAGGAGTTGTACGGGATGTACATCTCCTGCTTGCCCACCAGCTTCCAGTTGTAGCGGTCCAGCGCGCCATTGAACATGTCGATCTGGTCGTTGAACTGGAGACCGTCGGAGCCGATCGAGGGGTTGTCGTAGCCCACGTCGGGCGCGCGGTTCACCCGCCCCAGGCCGGGATTGAATATCCAGGCATTACGGCCCGAGGTGCCCTTGCCGAAGATTTCATGCACCAGGGTGAACTGGCCGGCCACGCGCGGCGGCGCCACTGTCTCCTGCAGGAAGTAGGCGATGATCTCGTTGTTGCGCTCGCCGGCCTCCTTGTTGAGATTGCCGTACTCGAAGCCCACGTCCTCGATCACCTTGGTGATCTCGATGCTGCCGTCGGCGTCCACGATCGCCTGATCGTTATAGCGCTTGACCGCGGAGCCGCGGAACTTGAGCTTGTGGTTCCAGATCACCTCCGCGCCGGACTTCGGAATCGGGAACGGCACGCCCAGTTCGGCGCCCGAGATGCCGTCGGTGCCCTCCAGCGTGGCGCGGGTGGCGTTGCGCTTGGTGGCCTCGTTGATCTCGTCCGGATAGTAGGCCGGGCGCACCGTCGGATAGACGATCATCCGGTAGTCCGGATACAGCTCGAACAGCTTCTTGTGGCCCTCGGTGAGATTGTCGGCGTACTCGTCGACGTTGTCGGCGGTGATGGTCAGGCGGGGCACCAGATTGCCGACGCCGATCTGGGTTACCAGATTGTTGAGCTCCGGCTCCATCTCGGCGGCCTTTCGGAGGTCGTCGATGTTGGTGAGCAGGTTCATGTCCGGATGGTTCTCGCCGAATTCGATAATCTTCTGGCGGACCTCTTCCAGCGTCTCCGGGGTGAAGCTCTTCTGCTCCTCGTTGAAGGCATCTTCGCCGATCCACGGCGTGATGGAGCCGGCCTCGTTGCCGTTCGGGTTGGCGCCGACGGGGGTGAGCTCGTTGCCCAGCTTGGCGGCTTCTTCTTCGCCGACGGCGGCATGCGCCGGCATCTGCAGCATGGCCAGGGCCGCGCCCAGCCCGAGGGCGGTGATCATCTGTCGCATCGGTTTGTCTCCGTCCCGTGGGTTTGCGCTGGATCGAGTCAACGCGGGTTTGTCACATTACGCAATGTCAGCTACATTTGGCAAGGGTTCTTTCCTAAAGCAATAATCACTGGCCAGTGGGCCGGTCTGTCGGGAGGCGGGGAGATGATGTCATTGGGTGGACGGTCGCTTGCGGCCATCGTGGGCATGGCGGCTGGACTGGCCTGGATGACGCCGGCACAGGCGGTGCGATTCGAGGTCGGGGATATCCAGGCCTCCTGGGAAAACCGGCTGATTCTCGGCGCCGGCTGGCGGCTGGAAGAGCGCGACGAGTCCCTGGTGGGCAAGCTCAACGTCAATCCCGACCTGTGCCCGGATGATTGTCTGTCGTTCTCCGGCGATACCGCCCCCAACCAGCGGCTGGTGGATGCGCCCGGGTCGTTCGTCGGGTCCAACTACGACAACGGCAACCTCAACTACGATCGCGGCGACTTCATCTCCGGACAGTCGCGCATCGAGTCCGAACTCAAGGGCTTCTGGGGCGACGTCGCGTTCAAGGTAAGCGGCATCGGCTTCTACGACGAGGTCAACGAGAGCTTCGACGACTTCAATCCCGACACC
Source organism: Spectribacter hydrogenoxidans (assembly GCF_031846275.1). Taxonomy (NCBI): domain Bacteria; kingdom Pseudomonadati; phylum Pseudomonadota; class Gammaproteobacteria; order Salinisphaerales; family Salinisphaeraceae; genus Spectribacter; species Spectribacter hydrogenoxidans. Next base: position 15,123 of record NZ_JAVRIB010000005.1, on the reverse strand, counting down.
GCCTTCCAGCCGCGCTTCAGCGAACGGGCCGGGCCGATCAAGGAGCGGGTCGGGGCGGACATCGACCTGCTCGAGGCGTTCGTGTCAGTGCCGTTCCAGGCCTTCGGCATGGACTTCAACATTTCCGTGGGCGAACAGCGCATCCGCTGGGGCGAGTCCACCTTCGTGGCGCTGGGCAGTCTGGATCAGCTCAACCCGCCCAACGAGAATCGCCTGCGGTTCCCGGGCGCGCAGATCGCCAGCGTGTTCGAGCCCACCGGCCTGGCGGTGCTGACCACCAACTTCACCCCCAACCTGTCGGCCGAACTGGTCTACCAGTATCACTGGGAACGGGTGCAGCCCACCGCGGAGGGCAGTTTCTTCGCCACCAACGATTTCGCCGGCGGCGGTGACTATGCCGTGGTCGGCCTGGGCCAGTTCTCGGAGGATCCGAACCAGATCGGTACCTTTAAGACCGGCACCGCCCAGCTGATTACCAGCACCTCGAACAGTGTGCCGGTGGATTCCACCCGCGGCGAGCCCAGCGACAGCGGGCAGGGCGGCCTGCGCCTGAACTACTACGCCGAGGACGTCAACGGTGGTACCGATTTCGGCCTCTACGCGCTGAACTATCACAGCCGTCTGCCCTACGGCAGCGTGCAGGCCACCGACCGGTCCTGCCTGCGCGACCGGGTGGATCTGCCCGACGGCGGCGATCTGCCGGGCGTGTTGCAGCCGATCGTGTCGACCCTGGAAAACACCCTGGGGCAGCAGTTGTCGGCGGATGGCGTGACGGCCCTGGTGGCCTGCCAGGGCTTCAACGGCTCGCTGACCGAGGGCACCGGCCTGGGCCGCGAACCGCTGCCGCTGGACACCCTGGGCGTGTTCCTGGATTACCCGGAAGACATTCACCTGTTCGGCGCCAGTTTCACCACCCAGTTCGGATCCTGGTCGCTGGCCGGCGAGTACGCCTTCCGGCCCAACATGCCGCTGCAGGTGTCGATTCCGGACGTGGTATTCGCCGGCCTGCAGCCCGCGTTGCCCGACCAGGACATCAACCTGGCCATCGCCACCATTCCCAGCGCCCGCAACGCGGTGCCGGATTTCATCAGCACCCGCTACCGCAACAATCCGGTCGAGGCCAACGAGATCGTGCGCGGCTACGAGCGCTTCCAGGTGCAGCAGCTCGACCTGACCGGCATCCGCGTGTTCGGCAGCAGCAACCCGATCGGCGCCGACCAGATCATCTGGCTGCTGGAGGGCGGCATCACCCACGTCATCGATCATCCCGACCGCAGCGACCTGCAGCTGGACGGCGGCGGCCCCAACTGCACCCACGCCAGTCCCGGCGCCGACGGCACCGGCGCGGCCGGCCCGGACGCCCGCCGCCTGAATCCGACCCAGGCCGGCGATTGCTTCGCCGATCAGACCTCCTACGGCTGGCGCACCCTGGTGCAGGCGACCTACAACGACCTGCTGTTCGGCTGGAACGTGAATCCGCTGCTGTTCTTCTTCCACGATATCGATGGCGTGGCCCCCTTCCCGGCACAGAACTTCGTGGAGGGCCGCAAGCGGCTGATCCTGGGCACGGAAATCCAGTTCAGCCAGAGCATCCAGGGCCAGGTGATGCTGGAAACCTACTGGGGCACCGGCGACCGGCGCATCTCGCTGCGCGACCGCGACAACATCTCGCTGGCGCTCGAATATAACTTCTGAGGCGGCATCGGGAAGAAGAAGTTATCCGCAGATTTCGCAGATTGACGCAGATTCAGGAATCGGGAAGAAAGAGGTTATCCGCAGATTTCGCAGATGACGCAGATTAAGGATTTGTGTGGATTACTGCGTCAGAGTGCGAGGCCATGGTTCGGTTTGGCCATACGCCATCGTGGCTACTGGTCACGTCGCAATCGGTTGACCCGTTGGCCCGGGCGCGAGCGTCGTCCCGAGCCACCCGTTCAATCTGCGTGAATCTGTGAAATCTGCGGTTTCTTCTTGCAGGCGTGCTGCCCGCGCGTTCCGGATTACGCGGCTCGATCCGTCCCCGCCTCTGCCTCGCCGTATTCCAGCGTTCGACACGTCGGCGTGCGGGGCACGTCGGTGGCATCCGGCGCGGTGCCGAACATGGCGTCCACCTGCGGCACGGTGAAGCTGTACCAGTAGTGCTCGTTGCGGAAATGGTGCAGCCGGTGATTCTGGAACAGCTTCTGGGCGAAGGCGGACCTCGGCTTGATGCGGCTGTGCACGATGAAGTGGGTCCACTCGTATAGCAGCGTCATGCCCGCCAGCGCCGCCATCCAGGTGGCGGCCAGCCCCGGCTGCGGCAGCAGCCAGAATGCCCCCAGCGTGAGCACCGGTGCCAGCGTGGCGTGCACGTACACCGGCAGGAAGATGTGCTCGGGCCGCCAGGGTTGCTGGTGGTGGATGCGGTGCTTGCGGGCGAAATCGAAATCCAGCGTCCAGCCGAACACCTCGACCGGCCTCAGATGCAGCAGATACCGGTGCAGGAACCACTCCAGGAACGGCCAGATCAGGATCGGGGTGGCGGCCACCAGTAGGTCCAGGGCGCTTAACGGACCGAGGAAGACGCGCAGCACGAGCGAGGCGCCCGCCAGCGCGGCCAGAATCTGCGGGCTGCGATAGCTCATGAACACGCCGACCGCCGCGCGTAGCGTGGTGGGGCTGTCGGCCGCGGCGAACTGGTTGCCGGTAATGGTGGAATCTTTCGCGCTCATGGCGTGTCGCTCTACCCCGATGTGGTTGTCGGAGCGTAGGCAGCGCGTCTCGCCAATGTCAATTGGTGGTAATCAGGAATGTTTATCGCCTCGGCGCCGGCCTCACGCCCTTCACGCGTCAATAGTTAGAGCCCGAATGGCGATTTCCCGACGCGGCAATCCCGATCGGGTTGGCATGAGCCAACGCTTGTGCGTAATCTCGGTATTCATAAACAGCGTGACGGGTAACGGGCCGTGTCGAGTCCGTCCGGATGCGCCGACAATGAACGATGTGGTGCGAGGGGGAGTGCGATGTCGGGAACCAGGGCAGGAACCGTTCTGATCGGTGCCGGCTGTCTGCTGACAATGAGCAGTGCGGCCGGGTATCAGTTCGACTGGGGGGATCTGGAAATCTCCCTCAACAACCGGGCCACCGTCGGCGCCACCTGGCGCACGGAAAAGCGTGACGCCGCGCTGGTCAGCAAGCTCAACAACAACCCGGGGCTGTGTCCGGACGACTGTCTGGATCTGGGCGGCGCCAACGGCGACCCCGGCCCCAACCAGCGTCTGGTCGACGCGCCCGGAAGCTTCTTCGGCGCCAACGGCGACAACGGCAACCTCAATTTCGACCAGGGCGACATGACCGCCGCCCAGTTGCGTCTGGCCACCGACCTCACGGCCTTCTGGGGCGACGCGGTGTTCCAGTTCTCGTCGCTGGCTTTCTACGACGGGGTGGCCAGTCATCTGGACGAATTCCACCCCGACAACTTCGAGGACGTGCCGCCGGTGAGCTACGAGGGTGTGGAGGCCGCGCTGGCCGACGACGCGCCCACCGCGTTTCAGCCCCGGCGCACGCGGCTGCCCCGCAAGTCGGTCGAGCAGATCGGCCACGACATCGATGTACTCGAGGCCTTCGTCAGCGTGCCGTTCGACGCCTTCGGCCGCCGTGTGCAGCTGTCGGTGGGGGAGCAGCGGGTGCACTGGGGCGAGTCGCTATTCAACTTCCTGGGCAGTCTCGACCAGCTCAACCCGGTGAACCAGAACCGGCTGTTCTTCCCCGGCACCGAGATCGCGTCGGTGTTCGAACCCACCGGGCTGGCGGTGCTGGACGTGCAGATGAGTCAGAACGTCGGCCTGCAGCTGGTCTACCAGTACGACTGGGAGCGTTCCACGCCGGCCGCCGACGGCAGCCTGTTCAACATCCTGGAGGCGGCCGGCGGGGGCGACAGCATCAACATCTCGCTGGGTCAGTTGTCCGAAGACCCGGACCAGACCGGCGGCTTCACCAACTTCCTGGCCCGGCAGGCCACGGCCACCACCGGCACCGGCCGTCTGCTGCAGGGGGCCGGGCGGCCGGAAAGCGGGGGCCAGTACGGCGCCCGGCTGAACTGGTATCTGCCGGACTTCAACGGCGGCACCGAGCTGAGCTTCTACGCGCTGAACTATCACGCGCGGCTGCCGGTCGCCAGCATCATCGCGGCTGACGCGTCCTGCGCCCGGCGGGCGGGCGAGATTCCCGCGCCGGGCAGCGGTGACATCCCGGGTCTGGATACGCTGACCGCCCAGCTGGAACAGGCGGTGATCGAAAACGTGCCGCAGGACCTGGTCAGCGGCATCACCTTCCAGGACGTCAGCGCCGACGCCATCGCGGTGGCCATCGCCTGCGGCGGCTTCAACGGCCAGGGGCGGCTGGCCGACGCGCTTCAAGCCACCTTCGGCCCGCTGTCGCCCAACGGCCCCGACGAAGCCGCGCCCATCGACACCATCCGCCCGTTTCTGGACTACCCGGAGGACATTCACATGGTGGGGCTGTCCTTCAACACCAATTTCGGCAAGTGGGCGATGGCCGGCGAATACGCCTTCCGGCCGAACCAGCCGCTGGCGATTCAGGCGTCCGACGTGGTGTTCGCCGGCCTGCAGCCGGCGTTTGCCGAGGAGGACGTCAACATCGGCGTGGGCGTGCTGCCCAGCGCCCGCAACGCGGTGCCCGACCTGCTGTCGGTGTACCGCAACGATCCGGTCGAGCCCAACGAGCTGATCCGCGGCTACGAGCGGCTGCGGGTGCAGACCGCCGACATCACCGGCTTGCGAGTGTTCGGCCCCAACAACCCGCTGGGCGCCAACCAGATCATTCTGGTGCTGGAACTGGGCGTGACCCATGTGATGAACATGCCGTCGCCCGACGATCTGGCGCTGGCGGCGCTGGATTTCGCCAACGGCACCCATCCCTCGCCGGGCGCCGACGGCACCGGCCAGCCGGGTGGACAGCCCGATCCGCGCTCGTTCAACCCCACCCAGCAGACCGGCAGCTTTCCCACCGATGTCTCGGCCGGTTATCGCATTCTCGCCCGGCTGCAGTACAACGACCTGATCGGCGGTCTGACCGTGCGGCCGATCGTGGCCTTCCTGCACGACATCCACGGCATCACCCCGGCGCCGATCCAGAACTACATCGAGGGCCGCAAGCGTATCCTGGCGGGCGCGGAAGTGGATTTCACCTCGCGCATCAGCGGGCAGATGATCTACCAGGCATTCTGGGACGGGAAGTTCAACAACCTGGCCGACCGGGATCATGTCAATCTGAGCGTGTCGTATAACTTCTGACATGCGTTTGCGGTCATGCTTGAACGCGAGCGTCGCGTTTGTTGCACTGCAACGCACGATGAACTAATCTGGAAAGAAGTCTTTTCTTGTTACGCCAGCGGGCCACCGCAGGAGCGCATGCCATGAACAGTACCGATGTCCGTTCCGTCGCCGTTGTCGGCGCCAACCGCATCCCCTTCGCCCGCTCGGGCACCGCCTACGGGGATCAGTCCAACCAGATGATGCTCACCGCGGCCCTGGCCGGGCTGGTGGATCGTTGCGGCCTGGCCGGGGAAACCCTGGGCGAGGTGGCGGCCGGGGCGGTGCTCAAGCACTCGCGCGACTTCAACCTCACCCGCGAATCCGTGCTGGATTCCGGCCTGTCCCCCGACACCCCGGCCTATGACGTGCAGCAGGCCTGCGGCACCGGGCTGGAGGCGGCCATCCTGGTCGCCAACAAGATTGCGCTGGGCCAGATCGACGTCGGCGTGGCCGGCGGGGTGGACACCACCTCCGATGCCCCCATCGCGGTGGGCCGCGGCATGCAGCGGGCGATGATGGAAATCAACCAGGCGAAGACTAACGGCCAGCGCCTGAAGGCCCTGATGAAGCTGGCCAACCCGAAGAACCTGGTGCCGGAGCTTCCCGCCAACGGCGAGCCGCGCACCGGGCTGTCGATGGGCGAGCACTGCGAACTAACCGCCAAGCGCTGGAAGATCGCACGCGAGGATCAGGACCAGCTCACCTGGGAAAGCCACCAGAAGCTGGCCGCCGCGTACGAGGCCGGCTTCTTCGACGACCTGATCACGCCCCATGCCGGGCTGGAACGGGACAACACCATGCGGCCCGACTCCACCCTGGAGAAGCTGGCCAAGCTGGGCCCGGCCTTCGACAAGGAAAACGGCACCCTGACCGCCGCCAACAGCACCAACCTGACCGACGGCGCCTCCACCGTTCTGCTGGCCAGCGAGGACTGGGCCAAAGCCCACGGCCTGCCGGTGCTGGCCCGCATCGTCCACGCCCAGACTGCGGCGGTGGACTTCCGCGAGGAACGCGAGGGCCTGCTGATGGCCCCGGCCTACGCGGTGCCGCGCATGCTCGACCGCGCCGGCCTGTCGCTGCAGGATTTCGACTTCTACGAAATCCACGAAGCCTTCGCCGCTCAGGTGCTCTATACCCTGAAGGCCTGGGAATCCGAAGACTTCTGCAAGAAGCGGCTGGGCCGCAAGGCTGCGCTCGGGTCCATCGACCGCAGCAAGCTGAACGTCAAGGGGTCCAGTCTGGCGACGGGGCATCCGTTCGCCGCCACCGGCGGCCGTATCGTGCCGACGCTGGCCAAGACGCTGGCCGAGAACGGCGGCGGCCGTGGGCTGATTTCCATCTGCGCCGCCGGCGGCCAGGGCGTGACCGCGATCCTCGAAGCCTGAATGCGCGCCGACTCGGCATGACCCCGAGCCGGCTCTGATTGTAGGGTCGGATTCATCCGACCGGCGGCGGCGCGCGGCGTCGCCGAACCAACGACACGGAGATCGAGCATGAGCGATTACCTCGTCCGCATGGCCCAGCAGCCGGCCCTGCGCAGCGTCATCAAGACCATCGGGCTGCCCACCCCCCAGACCCTGGCCCGGGCCGGCGGCCCTTATGTCGACACACCACTCGCCGGCAAGACCGTGCTGTTCGGCGCGGGTGACGGCGCCACTGCCAGCAAGAAGGTGCAGACCACGCTCAAGGCGATGGGCGCCGAGGCGCAGTCGGCGGCCGACGTGACCGGCGACAGCCGCTTCAACGCGGTGGTGTTCGACGCCACCGGCATGACGGATCCGGCCCAGCTGCGGGCGCTCTACGATTTCTTCCATCCGATCATGCGTAACTTCACCGGCAATGCCCGTGTGGTGCTGCTGGCCGACGTGCCCGAAACCGCCGATAGCGTGCCGGCCGCGGTGGCTGCCCGCGCGGTGGAAGGCTTCGTGCGCTCGCTGGCCAAGGAAATCGGCCGCAAGGGCGCCACCGCCAATCTCGTCTACGTGGAAAAGGGCGCCGAGGACCGCGTGGCCGGCGTGCTGCGCTTCTTCCTGTCCGACCATTCCACCTACGTGGACGGCCAGCCGGTGCGCGTGACCAGGGGCGGCAAGATGCCGCGTTCGGTCCCGGTGACCAGGCCGCTGGATGGCAAGGTAGCACTGGTCACCGGCGGCGCCCGCGGCATCGGCGCCGCGACCGCCGAACGGCTGTCCCAGGAAGGCGCGCACGTCGTGGTGCTGGACATCCCGGCCGATGCCGAAACCCTGGAAACCACGGCGAAGGCGGTCGGCGGTACGGCGCTCGCCCAGGACATCACCGACGCCGACGCCCCCCGGGCGATTGCCGATTTCCTCAAGGACAACTTCGGCGGCGTGGACATCGTGGTGCACAACGCCGGCGTCACCCGCGACAAGATGCTGGCCAACATGGCCGAGCACCTGTGGGACATGGTGCTGGCGATCAACCTGCGTTCGATCCTGGCCATCGACGAAGTGCTGCTGGGCGACAAGATCGTCAACGACCACGGCCGCATCCTGTGCCTGTCGTCGATCGGCGGCATCGCCGGTAACGCCGGCCAGACCAACTACGGCGCCACCAAGGCCGGGCTGATCGGCTACGTGCAGAGCCAGGGCCAGAAGTTCGGCGACCGCGGCATCACCGTCAACGCGGTGGCCCCCGGCTTCATCGAAACCCGCATGACCGCCGAGATGCCGTTCATGATCCGCGAGGGCGGCCGGCGCATGAACTCCATGTCCCAGGGCGGCCAGCCGCAGGACGTGGCCGAACTGCTGACCTTCCTGGCCACGCCCGGCGCCGGCGGCGTGTCCGGCAATGTGGTCCGGGTCTGCGGGCAGTCGCTGATCGGGGCCTGATGCGGGCGGTGCGGTGTTGCGTTAGCGTACGTCAAATCGTACGCTAACGCAGTCTCACCTAATCGGAGCCGATCATGGGTTCCCTGACCGCCAGCGACGCCCGCGCCAACCTCTACCGCCTGATCGACGAGACGGCCGACTCGCACGAGCCGGTGCGCATTACCGGCAAGCGCAACAACGCCGTGCTGGTATCCGAGGCCGACTGGAATGCGGTGCAGGAAACGCTCTATCTGCTGAGCGTGCCCGGCATGCGTGAATCGATACGCGAAGGGCTGGCAACGCCGGTATCCGATTGTGATGCCGAGCTGGATTGGTGAGCTGGCGGCTGGTCTACACCAAACAGGCCCGCAAGGACGCCAGGAAGCTCGCCCGCTCCGGCCTGAAGGCGAATGCTCAGGCGCTGCTGGACCTGATCGCCGAGAACCCGTATCAGACGCCGCCGCCCTACGAGCGTCTGGTGGGTGACCTGAGCGGCGCGCTGTCCCGCCGCATCAACATCCAGCATCGGCTGGTGTATCAGGTCCTCGAGGAAGAGCAGGTGGTCAAGGTCATCGGGCTCTGGACGCACTACGAGTAGCGCAGCGCGCGTCCAGCCAGTCGCGCACCAGCGGCCAGATCTGCGCGCGGGCGGGTTTGCTGATCACGATGCCGGGATGGTCGAAATCCACCTCGAAGCCGTTGTGGGTGCCGGCCTTCAGGAACGTCCGGTCGGTGCTGGCGAAGTGGCCGATGAAGCGTTCGCAGCCCTCGGGCGGGTCCACCCGGTCGCCGGCGCCAACGATGGCCAGCGTCGGCTGGGTCAGCCGGCCGAGCTGTTCCCGCAGTTCGGGTTACCGTCGCCCGTCGGCCACCATGCGGCCGGCGTCGGTCATGGTGGCGGGGGATTCGTCCTCCGGTCCCAGGCCCACCCAGCGGGCCGGCACGCGTCCCAGTAGCCGGGCCACGCCGCGGGCGAACAGGTTGCCGGGGAAATCCAGCCCCCGCTTGCCCACCTCGAACTGGGTGGCAAACAGCACCAGCCCGGCCACCTGATCGGCGCGCAGGGTGGTGGCTACTGCTCGGGCCGCCAGCACGCCGCCGAAGGAGTGACCGATCCAGAACACCGGGCCGGTTTGTTCCTGTGCCACCAGCGACTGAACCAGCGGCAGGTCATGCTGCACGTGTTCGGTAAAGCCGGCGCGGCCGGTGCCCGCATCGCCCCGGGTGGCGCCCACGCCCCGGCGCTCCACGATGTAAACGGCAAAGCCGGCGTCGGCCAGGAACGCCGCCAGCCCCACGCCCTGGTCTGACAGCCAGAACCGCCGGCCGGTGAACATGCCGGGCAGCATCACCACGGCGGCGCGGGGCCGGGCGGGGATGACGCGCGTCAGGTTGAACCGACCGCCATCCGGGGCGGTCAGAACCTTGTGAGTCGCGGAACCTGAATCCGCTGCGGATACCGGGGACATGAACGTTCCTGCGACCGCCAGAAGGCCCGCCTGACGGTGAATCCTGCTGGCAATCAAATTCGTATCGGGATAGAGTTCTTGCTGAATTCAATGATAAACGAGCCGCGCTCACAGCGGCGCCAAATGGCATTCCATCGAGATGGGCAGATACGTCCGGAGGTAAATCGATACATGACGCATTTCAAGCACGCAGCGGCGCTGGGCGCCGCGTTGGCCCTGGTCGGCGCGGCAAACACGTCGTTCGCCAAGGTCCCCGAAAGCGAAGCATCCAAGCTGGGCGGTGAGCTGACCCCGGTGGGCGCCACCAAGGCCGGCAACGACGCCGGCACCATCCCCGCCTGGGACCCCTGGCCGCAGAAAGGCAAGCTCAGCGGTCTGGACGTCACCGCCGAGAACTACCCCGACACCATTGCCAAGCTTCTGGAAGAAGAGCCGCGGCTAGTGATCACCGCGGACAACTACCAGGAACACGCCGACAAGCTCACCGAAGGCCACAAGGCCATGTTCGAGCTCTACCCCAACTACAAGATGCAGGTGTACCCCACGCACCGGAACGTCGGCTACCCGGAAAACATCTACAAATTCACCAAGCAGAACGCCACCACCACCACCCTGGACGGCTGCAACGACTGCCTGCGTAACGCCGAGCTTGGCTTTCCCTTCCCCATTCCCAAGACCGGCACCGAAGTCATGTGGAATCACCGCCTTCGCTGGCGCGGGGAACACGTGCGCCGCAACAACGACCAGGCCATCGTCCAGCAGGACGGCGACACCCAGATCACCAAACTGGTCGAAGAAGTCAAATTCCCCTACACCCTGCTCAATGATGACCGGGTCATCATCGATGACCAGGACGACATCATGATCTACTACCTGTCCGAAACCCTGGCCCCGCCGCGTAACGCCGGCGGCTTCCTGCTGGCCTGGGAACACGTCGGGTATCGCTCCGCCTGGCTGTACAACACCGGGCTTCGCCGTGTTCGCCGTGCCCCCAACGTCGCCTACGACAACCCCTACGAGGGCACCGACGGCCAGCAGTTCTACGACCAGGTCGACATGTACAACGGCGCCATGGACCGTTACGACTACAAACTGGTGGGCAAGAAAGAAATGCTCATCCCCTACAACAACTACGCCATCAACCAGCCCGACCTCACCTACGCCGACGACCTGCTGGGTGACAAATACATCAACCAGGACCTGATGCGCTACGAACTGCACCGCGTGTGGGTGGTCGACGCCACCCTGCGTGACGGCACCAGCCACCAGTTCAAGCGCCGGACCTTCTACATCGACGAAGACGGCTGGAACATCGTCGCCGTGGACGCCTACGACAACCGCGACGAACTGTGGAAGTTCCAGGAAGCGGCCAACGTGCATCTGCCCACGGGCCAGTTCGTGGGCGGTGCGCCGGAACTGATCTACGACCTGCAGTCCGGGTTGTACTTCTCCACCGCGATGACCAACGAAGGTCAGCCCAACGACTTCTCGGTGACCTACGAAGACCGCCACTTCTCGCCGCAGACGCTCAAGCGGCGGACAACGCGATAAGCGCAACACGACAAACGTCGTGACGATCAGCCGCGGGCCTTCGGGCCCGCGGTTTTTTTGTGCCCGTCGCTTGTCACCGGATCACGCCGTAGGGCGGCTTTCAAGCTGCCTGTGGAGCTGCCGCCCGGGCCTGCCCCTTCAACTTGTCCGTCCTCGACCGATAACCGACATAGCGTTATCCCGGACGAGGAATTGATCATGAGCGCACCCGCCCACATCCGCCGACCCGTCATGCCCGTTCTGGTATTCAGCGCCGCGCTGCTAGCCATCGCGCTGACCGGCCAGCAGGCCCATCAGGTTGGCGTGGATGCCGAACGCGCGGCCCCCGGCTGGAACTGGGTGGAAATGCCCAGCCTGTTGCCGGACCGGTAGCGCCGGCACCCGCGACCGGCGGCTGGCGCGTTATCATCGGCGGCCGTTTTTCGCGACCGGCCGATTGATGAGTGACCTGGTTTTCGAGTGCCGACACGGCGAGGACATCGCCACCCGCATCGAACCGCTGGCAGCCCTGCGCATCCGCGTGTTCCGCGAGTGGCCCTACCTGTACGACGGCGACCTCGACTACGAACGCGACTACCTGAAAACCTACGTCAACGCCGAGCGCTCGCTGGCGTTCCTGGTATTCGACGGCGAGCACCTGGTGGGCGCCACCACCGCGCTGCCGCTGGTGGACGAGGAAGCCGCCTTCCGGGCGCCGCTGGAACAGGCCGGGTTCGATCCCGAGCGGGTGTTCTATTTCGGCGAGTCCATCCTGCTGCCCGAGTATCGCGGCCGCGGCCTCGGCCATCGCTTCTTCGACGAGCGCGAAACCTGGGCGGCCGAGCAGGGCGGTTTCGACACCACCTGCTTCTGCGCCGTGCAGCGGCCGGCCGATCATCCCGCCCGCCCGGCGAACTACAAGCCGCTGGACGAGTTCTGGCGCAGCCGCGGCTACACGCCCCGGCCGGATGTGATGGCCCACTACGCCTGGCCGGATGTCGGCGCCGACGAGGAAACCGAAAAGCCGCTGATGTTCTGGACCCGGCCGTTGCGCCCGAACGACCCGTAAGGCGGCTTTCAAGCCGCCGCGCTTGAGCAGGAAACGGCGTATTGACCAGGCGCCATGAATGGCGCCCTACGGCAATCGACCGTAGGGCGGCTTTCAAGCCGCCGGGTCACCCCGGATCGCAGCACCGCCAATGGCAAAAACAGGCCGCTTCGGCCGCATTCTGGTAAACTGATCGATCGATCAGCCGTTACGACGGGACGTCCGGCCGCCCCGGGCAGCGAGGAATCACCATGGTTGTCGCACTCACCACATTCGCCGTTTTCGCCTTCATTCTCGGGTCGATGTTCTACGTCTACCGCGTGCGGGGCGAGGAGCGCTACGCCAGCTTCGGCGAGTACGTGCGCAAGGGCTGGCCCATCTTCAGCCCGCTGAACTGCCTGCTCTACCTGTTCACGGAAAAGCGGGCCCGCAAGCCCATCATGGACACCACCGAGTACCCGGAACTGGCGCCGATCCGCGACAACTGGGAAACCATCCGCGACGAGGCGGTGGCCCTGTACGAAAGCAAGGCGTTCGACCAGACCAACAACCCGGAATCCAGCGCCTATTACGACATCGGCTTCCGCACCTTCTACAAGTACGGCTGGAGCAAGTTCTACCTCAAGTGGTACGGCACCACCCACCGCTCGGCCCAGGCCGCCTGCCCGAAGACGCTGGAAATCCTCAAGCAGGCGCCCACGGTGAAGGGCGCCATGTTCTCGGTGCTGCCGGTGGGCTCCAAGCTCACCCGCCACTGCGATCCGGTGGCGGTGTCGCTGCGGTATCACGTCGGCCTGGCCACGCCCAACGACAACGCCTGCTACATCAACATCGACGGCACCGACTATTCCTGGCGTGACGGCGACGACCTGCTGTTCGACGAAACCTATCTGCACTACGCCCACAACGACGCCCAGCGCTACCGCCTGATCCTGATGTGCGACGTGGAGCGCCCCACCTGGGTGGTCGGCCGCATCATCAACTTCTTCTATAAGGCCCTGATGCGCGCCACCGTGGTGCCGAACACCGAGGAAGACGAACGCGGCCTGGTCAACAGCATCTTCGCCCGCGTGTCCCCCACGCTGGCCAACGTGCGCACCCTCAAGGAAACCAACCCCGGCCGCTACCGCGCCATCAAGTACTCGGTGAACACCACCCTGGCGCTGGCCGTGTCCGGCCTGCTGATCGGCTCCATCTACGCCGCCTCCGTCCTCGCCGGCCTCGCCTAACCCCAAGCCCAACCAGAGCCATCCTCTCTCCCCACGGGAGAGAGCCAGAGAGAGGGAACAGCGCGTCACTTAGACGTCTGATCACGCGCCCCCGAGTTGCGTTACCCCCACCCCGCCTGCTAACAAGAAAGCGGGGACCACGGCGCGCCCGCGCGCCGGCAAGGGGTGCGAGGCATGCTGTTCATCACCAATCGCTTTCCCACGCAGAGCATCCGCACGCGTGTGGGCCGGCGCTTCACGTTCGACCTGAAGAACAACGCGCCCAGCAACTCCGTGTTCTTCTGCCAGCGCCAGGGCCTGGAAGAACACGAGGAAGTCGGCAGCACCGAACTGCTGAAACGGCTCAAGGACGCCGACTACCGGCAGATCCTGGTTTACATCCACGGTTACTCGAACCTGCCGGAGGACGTATTCGCCGGCGCCGCCGAATTCCAGGCCCTGTGCGACGCCAGCAAGCCCAAGGAAATCCTCGTCCTGCCCGTCATCTGGCCCTGCGACAACGACTACGGCATCGTCCAGGACTACTGGGACGACCAGAAGGCCGCCGACGCCAGCGCCCTGTCACTGGCCCGCGTCATGGAAAAATTCCTGGCCTGGCGGAACGACCCGAAACAGAATCCCCAGGACGACCCCTGCCTGAAACGCATCAACGTGCTGGCCCACTCCATGGGCAACCGCGTGCTGCGCGAAAGCCTGGCCGCCTGGAACCGCTACGACCTCGCCGGCGGCGTGCCTCTGCTGTTCCGCAACACCTTTCTGGTGGCCGCCGACATCGTCAACGAATCCCTGGAATCCGGTAACCCCGGCGAGCTGATCGGCCACGCGTCACGAAACGTCACCGTCTACTTCGCCAGCGACGACCTCGCCCTGCGCGCCAGCAAGGCCGCCAACCTGAAGAACCGGGTGGCCTCCCGCCGCCTGGGCCACACCGGCCCGGAAGACATGGACGCCGTCGGCAAGAACGTCTTCTCCGTGGACTGCGACGACGTCAACACCGCCTACGACAGCCCCAAGGGCCACACCTATTTCCGCAGCGGCCGCGCCGCCGGCAAGCCGGGCGTGGTGTTCGATCACATCTTCGAATCGCTGGTGACCGGTCGGGTGTTTCCGGAGGATGAGTTTCGGCGGAGGACTGTTTTGAAGGACGGAGTAGCTTAAGCTTGTATGGTTGATGCCGATAGCAAAACTTAGGCACTAATTTTGACTTTAGTTTTTAACCTTCGTGAGTAATTTTCAGCGAATTACCGATGCGTCTGCGCCCTTCGTTGGGAGGTGGTCAAAGATTCTCTGCGCGGCAACTGTTTGCGCTGCTGGGCTAATTCAAGCGTCCTGTGTGACGTCGCCCACATCGGGAGGAGATTCTCCGTCAAACGGAGAAGAAACCAAAATAATAAATCATGAACCCTCTGCTTCGACTGCCAATATTGGCAACTATGACGCGGCAGAAAACGTGCGGGCCGCACTAGACAGTGCGCTAACGTTAAATGCTTACGGCCATGACGGCAAAAAGATAGGCCAGGGTAGCGGCTTCTACATCGGCGATGGCCGGGTGGTAACAAACGCCCACGTTGTGCTGGGCGCGACCTACATTGAGTTCTTTAATCGCCATGACAAGCGTGTAGGCAGCGCGCCCTATGCGCTCCACATCGATCATGGGAGCGATCTAGCAGTCCTTCCGTCGCCGGAGCTATCGGCGCGAGC